>NZ_SSMZ01000314.1 GCF_004799395.1 Phenylobacterium sp. | reverse complement strand
GCCAGATCCTGACCGGCGGCACCGCCTACCAGACCGACGCCGGGGCCTGCGCCGACTACGACAGCGTGATCGGTAACCAGAAGGAAGAGCCGCTCCGGCGCTTCACCACGCGCATCTCCGGCGGCCGCTACAAGCCGGCCGAGGGCCCGGCCACGGTCTGCGGAGTCTATGTGGAGACCGACAACGCCACCGGCCTCGCCCGGCGTGTCGAGCCGATCCGCATCGGCGGGCGGCTGAGCGAGACGGTGCCGCAGGTCGAGGCGCTGGTCAGCTAAGAAGCCAAGGCGCGCTTCTCTCGGATCAAGGCGCCGGAGGCTTCTGCTGGTCCTTGGGCTGGATCTTGGTCAGGCTTTCGCGGGTCAGCCGGCCGGTCTTCTCGTGGTCCAGCTTGGCGAAGCGCCGGTCGGTCTGGGCCATCCACTCGGCCAGCGTCACCTTGCCGTCGAGGTTGGCGTCGGCCGCGGCGATCGGCTCCGGCTCGTTCAGCAGGGAATAGCGCGCCGCGCCTTCACGTCCGGCGCCCTTGATCGGGCGGTTGGCCTGATCGGCCAGCATCTGGGCCGGGTCGGTGGAGCTTCCGGCGCCGCCGCGGCCGCCCATGCCGCCGCCGACGCCGCCCGGTCCGCCGATGGGGCCCTGGCCGCCGTCGTCGCGCGGAGTGCCCACGCGGCGGCTGCGCCGTTGCTGCGGCTCCGGACCCTCGTCGAAGCCCATGACCCCGATCTCGGGAACGATGTTGCGCTCGTAGGCCTGGCTCTCAAGACCGTCGATCACCCCGTCGCCATTGGCGTCGAGCACCTTGAAGGAGTGCAGCGCGTCGGCGCGGAACTCGTCCAGCGTGATGGCGCCGTCGTGGTTGGTGTCCGCCTGGGCGATCCAGCGGCCGAGGCCGTCGTCGCCGCGGAACGGCTCGCCAGACGGGCTGATGAACAGCTTGACGCGCGCCGGACGCGGGCCGCCGCCCTCAGCACCATCGGGCCCGCCACGCATGCGATGTCCGCCTGGACCGTGGCTTGGCTGGTCCGACGCGCAGGCGCTCAGGGTCAGCAACAGCGCCGGCAGCAGAAGACGTCGGATCATGGGGCCTCTCGCAAAGTCCTGTTACGCCACCTAGACCGGCGCCCTGCGGCCAAAATGCGCCGCAGGCGTGTCGGGCGCGAAACCCTTCCCTGCGCCGCCCAGACCGGCTCTAGTCGCCAAGCTTAGCGATAAATCGGAGGGGCCATGCTCGCCAAATTCATCGTTCGCCTCATCTTCGGGGCGCTGGGCCTGTGGATCGCCTCGAAGGTGGTCCCGGGCATCTACGTCCGCGACACCACCGCCCTGGTCCTGGCCGCCGCCCTGCTGGGGGTCGTCAACGCCTTGGTGCGGCCGGTGATCACCATCCTGACCCTGCCGCTGACGATCATCACGCTCGGGCTGTTCCTGCTGATCGTCAACGCCGCGATGATCGGTCTGGTCTCCATGCTGGTGCAGGGCTTCCACGTGAGCGGCCTGGTGGCGGGCATACTGGCGGCCATCGTCACCGGGATCTGCAGCTGGATCGGCGGCATGTTGCTGCGCGACGACCGGCGCGAGTACCGCCGCTAGAGTCCAGACGCCTTGGGGATATTGGACGATGGCATGGGGTGTCGCGTGCGCCCTCTGACATCCATTTGCCTTGTCAAAAGGCATTGTTCTTGTTTTGTTCAAAATAGGCGGTGCGCCGGCGGAAGTCGAAGAATTTCACCCTAGGCGGCGGCGCCGGACGCGATCAGCGCGTCCACCGCCGCGGCGTCGTAGCCGGCCTCGGCCAGCACCTCGCGCGTGTGTTCGCCCAACTTCGGCGCAGGGCCCGCCGGGCCCGTTGGCGTCTCCGGGAAGCGCACCGGCGCAGCCGGCGCCCTGAAGCTGCCGCCCCAGCCGTCGGGCATGTCGACGAAGCAGCCGGCCTCGTGCGCCTGGGGATCGTCCACGAAGTCGTCCAGCGTGGTCATCGGCGCGGAGATGATGTCGGTCTTGCGCATCATCGCCACGGCCTCGTCGAGGGTCAGGCCGGCGAACACCTCGTCCAGGATGCCGCGGATCTCGTGCACCACCGCCATGTCGAGGATGGGCGGCGCGCAGCGGGGCTCGTCGATCAGATCGCCGCGGCCGATCACCCGCATCATCTGGGGGAAGTCGTTGGGACCGCGCTGGGCCACATAGATCCAGCGGTCGTCCTTGGTGCGGAAGTAGCCTGCGATGGCGCCGGGCCGCGTGTGGCGCGGCTGAGCGGTCAGGGCCTCGCCGTTGCGCAGGCGGATCGACAGGTCCCAGCCGAGCGCATAGGCGCCGACCCGCATCAAGGCGGTTTCCACCTGACGCCCCGCGCCGGTCCGGTCGCGCTCATGTACAGCCGCCAGCACGCCGGAGAGTGTCGCCAGCGCCGTCACATGGTCGCCCATCCCCGGGCGAGACCCGATCGGCTCGCGGTCCGGCGGATTGATCGCGTGCGCCACGCCGCTGCGGTTCCAGAAGCCGGTCAGGTCGAAGGCGGGGATGTCGGCCTCGGGACCGGTCAGGCCATAGCCGGTGACATTGGCGTAGATCAACCGCGGCAGCTCGTCCTTCACCGCCTCGTAGTCGAGCCGCGCCCGCTTCAGCGCGCCCGGCCGCACATTGGTGATGAAGACGTCGGCGTCACGAAGGATGGCGATCAGCGCCGCGCGGCCCTGCGGCTTGCCCACGTCCAGCACCACGCCCCGCTTGCCGCGGTTCTCGTTGGAAAAGATCGGGTTGCCGGGGCATTCGGCGGTGTCCGGCCAGAAGGTGCGCGTGGCGTCGCCCGCCGCGCTCTCGATCTTGATCACCGAAGCGCCCCAGTCGGCCATCACCGCCGCGCAGCCGGGTCCGGCGATCCAGGTCGACCACTCGACGACTTTCAGGTCGGACAGCAGGGGCATGGGCCGGTCCTCCGTATTGTTCGTTGCTGCATCCTTCCACTCCGCTCATCCCCGCGAAAGCGGGGAAGAGCGGAGGAGGGGGAGGTCCGCGAGCATCTTCAGATGCTTCTGCGGCTTGAACCCTAAGGTAGACGCGAGCCTTCCGGTCTCGGCAAGGCAAACTGGCTGCCATGAGATTTATGGCTGGGTGTCGGCGAGGGCCGAAGAGCGGGCTTCGCAAATGGCGTAGGGGTGGCAAGCGGACGCAAGCCGACTACCAAAGCCACGTCTGCAGCGGCCTTTTCCAAAAATCCTCATTAGGCTGCGAGCCAAGGTCAGCCATTGCATAACGCAATCACAGACGCGCGGCGGCGCGGCGGCGCGGCGCCCGAGAGGGAGGGAGAGGACATGGCCAAGCTGGTGTTCGGATTGCAGCAGTCCCTGGACGGCTACGTCGACCACATGGAACTGGGGCCGCCAGGCCCCGCGCTTGCCCATCACTTCGCCGAGCACGTGCGCGCGCTCGCCGGCAGTGTGTATGGTCGCCGCACCTACCAAATCATGCGGTATTGGGACGAAGACCAGCCCGATTGGGACGCGGAGGGACGTGCCTTCGCGGCGGTCTGGCGGCGCCTGCCGAAATGGGTGGTATCGCGCTCTTTAAAGTCGGTCGGCCCAAACGCCACCCTGGTCGAGGGTGACCTCGAGGTGGCGATAGGGGAACTGAAGGCTCAGCACGTCGGGGAGATCGACGTCGCCGGACCCGATTTGGCCCGAAGCCTGACCGAACTTGGTCTCATCGATGAGTACCGCCTCTATTTCCGGCCCATTGTGTTGGGTCGCGGCGCGCCCTTCTTCGCCGGCCCCCGGCCGCCTCTCCGCCTTGTGGCCAGCGATCCCATCGGCGAGGACGCGATCAGGTTGACGTACGTTCCAGCTTGATCGCACGACTCGCCGGCGAACTGCGCTGACTGGACAGGTCCGCCATGGGTCGGTCGAAAGCGGCCGTCGCCCTCTTGGCCTCAAAGCTACCAACCATAGAAAAAGGGCGGGACCTTGCGATCCCGCCCTCGATCTTCGTGGCTGTGAGCCTGGACTAGAAGTCCATGTCGCCCATGCCGCCCATGCCGCCGCCGGGCATGCCGCCACCGCCGCCGCCGCCCTTCTTGGGGGCTTCGACGATCGCCGCTTCCGTGGTGATCATCAGGCCGGCGACCGAGGCCGCGTCCTGCAGAGCGGTGCGGACCACCTTGGCCGGGTCGATGACGCCGGCCTGGACCATGTCCACATACTCTTCCGTCTGGGCGTTGAAGCCGAAGGTCGGAGAGTCGTTCTCCAGGACCTTGCCGACCACGATCGAGCCTTCGACGCCGGCGTTTTCGGCGATCTGGCGGATCGGAGCCTGCAGGGCGCGGCGCACGATGGCGACGCCGGCTTCCTGGTCGTCATTCTCGCCCTTGAAGCCGTCGAGAACCTTCGACGCCTTCAGGAGGCAGACGCCGCCGCCGGGGACGATGCCTTCTTCCACGGCCGCGCGGGTCGCGTTGAGGGCGTCGTCGACGCGGTCCTTCTTTTCCTTCACTTCGACTTCGGTCGAGCCGCCGACGCGGACCACGGCCACGCCGCCGGCCAGCTTGGCCAGACGCTCTTGCAGCTTTTCCTTGTCGTAGTCCGAGGTGGTGTCCTCGATCTGCTTCTTGATCTGCGAGATGCGGCCTTCGATGCCCGACTTCTCACCCGAGCCGTCCACGATGGTGGTGTCGTCCTTGGTGATCGTGACCTTCTTGGCCTTGCCCAGCATGTCGAGGGTGACGTTCTCGAGCTTGATGCCGAGGTCTTCGCTGATCAGCTGGCCGCCGCAGAGGATGGCGATGTCTTCCAGCATGGCCTTGCGGCGATCGCCGAAGCCCGGCGCCTTGACCGCCGCGACCCGCAGGCCGCCGCGCAGCTTGTTGACCACCAGGGTGGCGAGGGCTTCGCCTTCGACGTCTTCGGCGATGATCAGCAGCGGACGGCCCGACTGGACCACCGCTTCCAGCACCGGCAGCAGCGGCTGCAGCGAGGAAAGCTTCTTTTCGAAGAGCAGGATCATCGGCTCTTCGAGCTCGACTTCCATCTTCTCGGCGTTGGTGATGAAGTAGGGCGAGAGGTACCCGCGATCGAACTGCATGCCTTCGACCACGTCGAGTTCGGTCTCGGCGGTGCGGGCTTCTTCAACCGTGATGACGCCTTCGTTGCCGACCTTGTCCATGGCCTTGGCGATCATGTCGCCGACCTCGGTGTCGCCGTTGGCGGAGATGGTGCCGACCTGAGCGATCTCGGCGTTCGTCGTGACCTTGCGCGAGGAGCGCTTGATCTCTTCGACGACCTTGGCGACCGCCTTGTCGACGCCGCGCTTCAGGTCCATCGGGTTCATACCGGCGGCGACCGACTTCAGGCCCTCGGTGACGATGGCTTGCGCCAGCACCGTGGCGGTGGTGGTGCCGTCGCCCGCCTTGTCGTTGGTCTTGGAGGCGACTTCGCGGATTAGCTGGGCGCCGAGGTTCTCGAAGCGGTCAGCCAGTTCGATTTCCTTGGCCACCGAGACACCGTCCTTGGTGGAGCGCGGGGCGCCGAAGGACTTCTCGATGATCACGTTGCGGCCCTTGGGACCGAGCGTCACCTTGACCGCATTGGCCAGGGTGTTGACGCCGCGCAGCATCCGGTCGCGCGCGTCGGAAGCGAAATAGACGTCTTTCGCAGCCATGTTGGAACTCTCTTTTCTGGTGAATTTCTAGGGGGGAAGGAAGCTCTGGAAGGCAAAAAGCCGCTTAGGCTTCCAGCACGCCCAGGATGTCGCTTTCCTTCATGATCAGCAGGTCCTGGCCGTCGAGCTTGACCTCGGTGCCGGACCACTTGCCGAACAGGATGCGGTCGCCCTTCTTGACGTCCAGCGGCTGGATCTTGCCGGCGTCATCGCGGGCGCCGGGGCCCACGGAGACGACTTCGCCTTCCTGCGGCTTTTCCTTCGCGGTGTCGGGGATGATGATCCCGCCCTTGGTCTTCTCTTCTTCCTCAACGCGCTTGATGAGGACGCGGTCTCCCAGGGGACGAAACGCCATGATGCTCTTTCTCCGTTCGGAACGACGGTTGGTTTAATGACAGCGCAAGCGCCTCAGCCGGCCCACGTGTTAGCAGTCGTGGGCTCTGAGTGCTAACGACCGGCTGCAGGTAGGAAAACGGCCGCCCAGAGTCAAGGCAGGCCCGCCCGCATTTTGTGCGCCGGCGATCTCCCGCGGTCCTTGCGGGAACCCCGCGGCGGTGGCTTCGTTCCGTACACGGGACTTTACAGCCAAGGTAAAGAGCATGGCGCTACAGGCTTTCCTACAACGGGTCATCCGGGAGGGTGACCTGCGCGTGCGCATGCCCTCGGGCGACGTGCTCACCATGGGCGACGGGACCGGGACGCCGGTCACGGTGACCATCGCCAACGCCCGCTGGGCGGCCCGGCTGGCGATCTATCCCTCCATGGCGCTGGGCGAGGCCTATATGGACGGCGGCCTGACCTTCGAGCAGGGCGGGATCCACGATCTGGTCGACCTGGTGGGGCGCAACGCCCAATACCGGCCGCTGAAGCGCATCGGACCCTTGGCCCGCTGGTGGCTGGACCGGCGGCTGCAGGCCAATGCGCGCCTCGCGGCGCGCCGCAATGTCGCCCACCACTACGACCTGTCGGTGGACTTCTATCGGCGCTTCCTTGACCCCGACCTGCAGTACAGCTGCGCCTATTTCGCCCGGCCCGACATGACGCTCGAGGAGGCTCAGGCGGCGAAGAAGCAGCACCTGGCCGCCAAGCTCTTGCTGGAGAGCGGCCAGAGCGTGCTGGACATCGGCTGCGGATGGGGCGGGCTGGGGCTCAGCCTCGCGCGGGCCGCCGATGTGCGCGTGGACGGGATCACGCTTTCCACCGAACAGCTCGCCACCGCCCATTGGCGGGCCGAGAGCGCGGGCCTGGCCGAGCGGGCGCGGTTTTCGCTCACCGACTACCGCGACGTCGAAGGCCCCTACGACCGCATCGTTTCGGTGGGCATGTTCGAGCATGTCGGACGGCCGAACTACCAGACCTACTTCGACCAGGTGGCGCGCCTCTTGAAGGACGACGGCGTGGCGGTGATCCATTCCATCGGCCGCGCCGAGGGTCCGGCGCTGAACCAGCCCTGGGTGGAGAAGTACATCTTCCCCGGCGGCTACATCCCGGCGCTTTCCGAAGTGATCCCCTTCGTCGAGCGCGCCGGCCTGATCGTCGCCGACATCGAAATCCTGCGGCTGCACTACGCCGAGACCCTGCGCTGCTGGCGCGAACGCTTCGCCGCCCAGCGCCCCGAGATCGCCCAGATGTATGACGAGCGGTTCTGCCGGATGTGGGAATTCTACCTGTCGATCAGCGAGCTCGCCTTCCGCTATCGCGGCCACATGGTCTTCCAGCTCCAGCTCGCCAAGCGGGTCGACGCCGCGCCGATCACCCGTGATTACATGGCCTGCCATGATCCCGCGGTTGCGGTCTCCGTGCGGCAAGTCGCCTAAACCGCGCGATTTCCACTAGAGGACGCTCTGCGGCGCCGCTAGGGTCGCGCCGAAGAACACGACCTTCGTCTGGAGAGAACGCCCTATGCGACGCGCCATCGCGCTTGCCGCCCTTATCGCCGCCGCTTCCGCCGCTGGCGCCGCCTATGCCGAACATTGGACCAAGTATGTCGACGGCGACAACGGCGTCGCCTGGTCCATCGACAGCGACTACAGCTACAAGGACAAGGCGACCGGCCGCGTGGTGATCATGCAGGCGATCTCCAAGGGCACGCTCGGGCCGTCGGCGCCCGGCAAGCCCGATGGCGTCGGCAGCGTGGTGGCCGTCGACTGCGCCAAGAAGAACCTGATCGCGCTCGCCAGCTACAGCCCCTCCAAGCCGCTGGCCATCGCCGACAGCTGGCGCTCCGACACGCCAAAGAAGGCCGACGGCCACGAGAACGAGGCCCTGGTCGAAACGGTCTGCGCCGCGGTCGACAAGCTGCCGGTGAAATAGCTGGCCTTCCCTCCCCTTCATGGGGAGGGGCAGGCCGCCCCTGTGGCCCGGATAGCGACGTCGCGGTCAAGCGTAGGCTGGATGTCCGGCCCTACGACGCGAACCACAATCTGGGTGTCCTCTGCCTGGCTACGCGCCGCTTCGCCGAGGCGGAGGCCTATGCCGTGCGGCGCTCGCGATCGATCCCGCCGCGGCCGTGACCCGCTACATCCTTTCCCAGTAGCTGCTCGGCGGCGGCTATCCTGAAGGCTGGCGGCTCTATGAGGCGCAGCGCGACGTGCCGGGACGGACGTACCGCGCGCCCCTTTTCCTACCCGGAGTGGCGCGGCGAGGACCTGGCCGGCAAGCGCCTGATTGCTGCATCACTACCGATCGTTGTCCGACGAGGCCGCTGCCCAACTGGAGACGATGGGGCGCAATCTCGATCA
>NZ_SSMZ01000313.1 GCF_004799395.1 Phenylobacterium sp. | reverse complement strand
GTGCCCATGCCCGCGACGAGCTGGGGATTTCCGAGATCACCACGGCGCGCCCAATCCAGGCCGCCGGGGCCTCGGCCCTGAGTTTCACGGTGGGCGCCGTCCTGCCGCTGGCTGTTGTCCTTCTCGCGCCCACCGCCTGGGTTCTGGCGGGCGTCCCGCTCGCCGCGCTGGCGAGCCTCGCCCTCCTCGGCGCCATTGGCGCCCGCGCGGGCGGGGCCGCGATCGCCAAGGCGGTGGTCCGCGTCACCTTCTGGGGCGCGATCGCGATGATCGTAACGGCCGGCATCGGTCGCCTCTTCGGCGCCGTCGTCTAGGTGGATCGGGACGGATCATCCGGGCTTAGGCCGCTTTCCGAGGTGCTCGGCCGGATGCTCGGAGAGAGCCACGGGCCCGTATCCATGGACCAGACCATGAGCGCGCTCGGCGACCGGTCCTTCGGCGCGACCATGCTGGTCCTGGCCCTGCCGGCGATCTTCATGCCGCCCGGCGTCGCATCGCTGTTCGGAGCTGCCTTGTTGCTGATCTCCGCGCAGCTCCTGATCGCACGTCGTACACCCTGGCTGCCAGCTCGGCTTCGCCGCCTGCGCATGCGGCGGCCGGCGGCCGAGCGGCTCTACGCCAAGGCCTCGCCGCTCCTGCGACGCGCCGAACTGTGGATCCAGCCGCGTTGGGCCGGCGTGCAGTCGCCGGCGCACGAACGCGCGATCGCGCTGGCGAGCAGCCTTCTGTCGGTGGTCCTCATGCTGCCACTGCCCATCGCGCATACCTTCGCCGCGCTGGGAATCATCGCGTTCGGCGCGGGGCTGATGGCGGCGGACGGCTTGGCGTTGCTGGTCGGCTGGGGAATGGCCGGCGCCACCGTCCTGGTCTGCATTGTCTTCGCGCTCGCCGCAATCGCGGGTCTTGCGCGCTTCTGACACACGCGGCCGCAAGCCGCCCCGAACCTCCATCACGGGTCCGCCCGCCTCCGCGCGGGTCCGATCCCCGAACTAGCGCGGCTTGGCGACCACGCCCAGCAGGCCGGAGATCCCGAACCGCAATGTGATTGATTTCACGGTGATCCGGCACGGTGCGAAAGGGCCGTCAACCAGAAGGTCTGAAAGCTGAGACGCACTGAAGACGCGGTGATGGCCCGACGTCGAGAACTGCCAGTGCGCCATGGTCGCGACGTCGGTGACGTAGATACTGATGCGGCCGCCGGGTCGTAGAACCCGGTCCAGCTCCGCCAGGACGGCCGGACCGTCCGACCAGAAGTAAGCCACGTTGACGGCGAGAATCCGATCGACGGACTGCTCCGGCAGCTCTGTCTCGATGAATTGCGCCCGCGACAACTGGACGTGGCCGCGAAGGATCGCCGCGCGATTTCGCGCCGAAGCCTGCGCCAACATTGTTGGGGACTGGTCGACACCATAGATCGTCCCCGCCGGCGAGAGGCGCGCCAGGGTTCGGATGCCTTCGCCGGGACCGAAACCAAGTTCAAGGACGTCGTGCGAGGCTCTGACGTCGAGCGCCTGGATGGCGAACGAATTGGGCTGGCGATTGACCAGGCGCATGGCGGCGCCGATCAGCCGTCCTGGGGCGCCATGCGGATTTCGCAGCTGATCGGCGAGACCGCCGGCGACGGATCCGACGCCGTTCGTCCCGATCATGATCTCCGCAGCTTCGCGTTTGCCTTCGCGAGCAGCACCCGGATTTCCGCGCGCCGGCCAGCGTCCCAGATCGGGCGGTCCGGATGCGGCGGCGAGGCCAGGGCGCGTTGCAGCACCTTCGCCGCGGCGGCGTACTCGCCCTGGGTGATCAGGAAGTCGCCGTAGAAGTAGTTGGCGTCCATGCCGTCCGGGGCCAGCGTGACACCTTCGACGAGGTATTGGCGCGCCTTGGACTTGTCGCCAAAACCGATCGGGAAGCCTGGGACGCGATAATATAGCGTCCCGAGGCTGGTCGCCGCCCCAGCCTCCAGCGCGGACTTGTCGATCTGATAGGCCTGTTCGAAGGTTCGACGAGACGCCTTGGCGTCGGACAGGGCGCTGAGGCCGCTCGACATCGCCGCGTGCTCGCTCTCGGCGATCCCCTGCCAGATGAGGGGCTCCGCACGACCCGGGTAACGGGCCGTGACCGCAGCGGCGTCCCGGGCCAGAATCTCGATCTGCGCGTGCTGCGCGCGCGGGTCAGGTGTCTGGTACTTGATCCGCTCCCACTCATGTTCGACCCGCGCGACCGCGGCGTCCATCGCCGGGTTGTCGGAGGCCAGGGCTTGGGTGGAGAGCCCGCCCACGACGAGCAGGAGAGCGGACGTCAGCCGTATCTTCGATCGAAAATGCATCGGAATCCTTGGTTTTCTGGTCGCCACCCGGCCCCGGAGACGACGCGGTTCGAGTTTCGCCTCAAGACGTGTGAGCGACGCGCTGGAGCCCTGTCGGCTCAGTGGCGAAGGACCTGCATCAAGGCCGCGGCCTTGCCCGGCTCGAAGGCCCCGCTGGCGTGGGCGAGAACACGGCCGGTCCGATCGATGACCACCGCTGCGGGTTCCGATGGGTCGATTCCGAGTTGCAGAGCGATGGCGGCGGCGTCGGCGAACGCCGGGGCGAAGCGGGCCCGATCGGCGGTCGCGGTGACGCCGTTTCGCATGCCGCGCAGGATCACACCGCGGATCATCGGGTTGCCGACGCCGATGACGGGAACCTCGAACCAGTCGCTGTCGCGGCTGCTAAGGCCAAGGCCGTCCCGCCAGGCGTCCAGCGCGGTGTGGTCATTGTGCCGGAAGCCGAGAAGCAGCAGGGCCCGGCCCTGTGGCAGGCCGGAGGGAACCTCGGTGGCCACGCCATTCAGATCGGTGACCTGGAAATGGACTGCAGCGCCGGCGACCGCATTAAGCGGAGCCAGCAGCAAGAGCAGCACCCCTCCCAGTGCGGCGCCGAGGAGTGGAACCCGAACGCGGTTCAATGCAGCACGCCGCAGGCTACCCGGGCGCCCGCGCCACCGATGGGCTGGCTGATGAAATCATCGGCGCTCGCGTGGATGACCAGGGCGCAGCCGTCGGCGTCAAGTAACGCCACTTGGCCCAGCGCGCCGGCAAGGGAGACTGTCGTCGAGTAGAACTGCGCTGAACCCGCGCCGTCGGCGCCGACGAAAATGTTTGGCAGGTCGCCGGCTTTATCTCCCTCCGGATTGAGCAGGCCGTGAGGGTGAGCGGCGGAGGCGTGCACGTGGCCGCCGGCGCTCTTGAAATCGGGCATGGCGCAACTGCCCGCCTCGTGAAAATGGACGGCATGCCACCCGGGCGCCAAGCCCTTGGCCGCGATCTGGATGACGACACCCTTTGGCCCTTGGCTGATGGTGACCGAACCGGTGTCCGCACCGGCGACGCCTACGAGTTGGGCCGTGGCCATGGTCGCGGCCTGCGCCGATGACGACAATGCGCCCAAAGCCATTGTCAGGGTTACCGCCCAAGGTTTCGAGTGCACGATGGTGTATCTCCTGGTCGCCGCCCGGCCACCAGACGACGCGCGCGCCCGGCCGCCTCAACCCTCCAAACGAACTGTGCGGATCTGCGCTCATTGGGAGTCCGCCTTGGCTCAATGCAGACTTTGGCCCTCGGTCCGCGAGCGGACATTCGCCGAACCGATTGGGGCTGGTCAGTCAGGTTCACGCACGCGTGTTTCCCGGTCCCACCGCAGCGCTGGTGGTGGCTAACTGGTGACTTGGCCACCAGCATAGTCCGCGACATCCGGCCTAAGTTATTGGATCTGCTGGCGCACCCGACACGATTCGAACGTGTGACCTTTGCCTTCGGAGGGCAACGCTCTATCCAGCTGAGCTACGGGTGCCTGTTCCAGCGGAGGCTTCCTCTAGCGGAAACCCCGGCCCGCCGCAAACCTTCCGTCCCATTTGTGGGGAGGCAAGCGCCTCAGCCCTTCACGCTGTCCCAGAAGGTCTTGGCCTTGCCGGTGAAGCTGGCGTTCTTCGGATGCTGATGGTCACCGCAAAGGCCGGCGAACTCGCGCAGCAGCTCCTTCTGGCGCGCGGTCAGCTTGGCCGGCGTCTCGACGAACAGTTCGACCACCAGGTCGCCGCGGTCGCGAGAACGCAGGGAGGGCATGCCGCGGCCCTTCAGGCGCACGGTCTTGCCGGTCTGGGCGCCTTCGGGGACCTTCACCGCGATCTTGCAATTGCCGTCGCAGTTCTCGCCGCCCATCAGACAGGGGGCTTCGATCTCGCCGCCGAGCGCGGCGATGGTCATCGGCACCGGCATCGTGCACAGCAGGTCCAGGCCGTCGCGCTCGAAGAGCTCGTGGGGCTTCACCGAGACGAAGATGTAGAGGTCGCCACGCGGACCGCCGCGCGAGCCGGCGTCGCCCTCGCCGGAAAGGCGGATGCGCGCGCCATCGTCGACGCCGGCCGGGATGCGCACCGAGAGCACCCGCTCCTGCCGCACCTGGCCCATGCCGTGGCAGTCGGCGCAGGGGTCGAGCACCAGACGACCCGAGCCGCCGCAGCGCGGGCAGGCGCGTTCGATGGAGAAGAAGCCCTGGGTGGCCCGCACCCGGCCCTGGCCACCGCAGGCGTTGCAGGTGGTGGGGCTGGTGCCCGGCTTGGCCCCGGAGCCCTCGCAAGTCTCGCAGGTGAGCGCCGCGGGGATCTTCACCTCCACCTCGGCGCCGGCATAGGCCTGCTCCAGGGTGATCTCCAGGTCGTAGCGCAGATCCTGGCCGCGGGCCGGGCCGGAGCGCTGCTGGCCGCCGCGTCGGCCGCCGAACATGTCGCCGAAGACGTCGCCGAACACCTCGTTGAAGATGTCGCCCACGTCGTGGAACTGGGCGCCGCCCGGTCCGCCGCCCGCGCCGTTCACCCCAGCATGGCCGAAGCGGTCATAGGCCGCGCGCTTCTGCGGGTCGGAAAGGACCGAATAGGCCTCGTTGATTTCCTTGAACCGGCCCTCGGACTCGGTGCAGCCGGCGTTGCGGTCGGGGTGATGCTCCATAGCCAGCTTGCGGAAGGACGCCTTCAGGACGCCCGCGTCGCAGCTGCGCTCAACACCGAGGATTTCGTAGTAGTCGCGCATCAAACCGCCAGGAGTCTGGTGTGTGGCTGTTGGGAAGGTGGGAAAACCTCCGCCCGGCTACAAGACCCCAATTCCAGGCGGAAACGGGTCGAGCGGGCGGAGGTCCCTAGTCGCGCAGAAGCGGCGGCGACGTCCCCAGTGGCGAACTCTTCGCAAAAGACGCCGAAGCTCGCCATGGGGCAGGTTGTCACGTTCACTTCTTGTGGTCGTCGCCGTCGACTTCCTCGAACTCGGCGTCGACCACGTCCTCGCCGCCGTGACCACCTGCTCGGGCGGCGTCCGCGTCGGAGGCCGGACCTTCGCCGGTGTCCTGCTGGGCCTTGTACATGGCCTCGCCCAGCTTCATCGACGCCTGAATAAGCGTCTGGGTCTTGGCCGAGATGTCTTCCGCATCGCCGCCATCGACCACGCCCTTGAGGTCGTCCAGAGCGGTCTGGATCGCGGCCTTTTCATCGGCGCTCACCTTGTCGCCGTGTTCGGCCAGGGCCTTTTCAGTGGAGTGGATCACCGCGTCGGCCTGGTTCTTGGCCTCCACGGCGGCCTTGCGCTTCTCGTCGTCCGCCTTGTTGGACTCGGCTTCCTTGACCATGGCGTCGATGTCCGAATCCGAGAGGCCGCCGTTGGCCTGGATGCGGATCGACTGTTCCTTGCTGGTCGCCTTGTCCTTGGCGCCGACGTTGACGATGCCGTTGGCGTCGATGTCGAAGGTCACCTCGATCTGCGCCGCGCCGCGCGGCGCCGGCGGGATGCCGACCAGGTCGAATTGGCCCAAGAGCTTGTTGTCGGCCGCCATGGGCCGTTCACCCTGGAACACCCGGATGGTCACCGCCGACTGGTTGTCCGCCGCCGTCGAGAAGGTCTGGCTGCGCTTTGTCGGGATGGTGGTGTTGCGTTCGATCAGCGCGGTGAACACCCCGCCCAGGGTCTCGATGCCGAGCGTCAGCGGCGCCACGTCGAGCAGCAGCACGTCCTTGACGTCGCCCTGCAGCACGCCGCCCTGGATGGCGGCGCCCAGCGCCACCACCTCGTCGGGATTGACGCCCTGGTGCGGCTCACGGCCGAAGAACGCCTGGACCGCGGCCTGCACCCGCGGCATGCGCGTCATGCCGCCGACCAGCACCAGTTCGTCGATGTCGGAGACCTTGTAGCCGGAGTCCTTCAACGCCTGCTCGCAGGGCCCGAGGGTCTTGGCGATCAGGTCCTCGACGAGGCCTTCCAGCTTTGCGCGGGTGAGCTTGATGTTGAGATGGACCGGGCCTGAGGCGTTCATCGAGATGAAGGGCAGGTTGACCGTGTATTGCAGGACGGAGCTCAGCTCCTTCTTGGCCTTCTCGGCCTCTTCCCGCAGGCGCTGCAGGGCCAGTTTGTCCTTGCCAAGGTCGAGGCTGGTCTCGCGCTTGAACTCCTCGATCAGGTAGTCGACCACCCGCAGGTCGAAGTCCTCGCCGCCCAGGAAGGTGTCGCCGTTGGTGGCCTTCACGTCGAAGACACCTTCCTCGATTTCCATGATCGAGACGTCGAAGGTGCCGCCGCCCAGGTCGTAGACGGCGATCTTCTTGCCTTCGCTCAGGCCCAGGCCATAGGCGAGCGCCGCTGCGGTCGGTTCGTTGATGATCCGCAGCACCTCAAGGCCGGCGATCTTGCCGGCGTCCTTGGTCGCCTGGCGCTGGGCGTCGTTGAAATAGGC
>NZ_SSMZ01000312.1 GCF_004799395.1 Phenylobacterium sp. | reverse complement strand
GACCAAAGACTGCGGGCCCGCTCCGGTGACGGACTTGGCCAGGAGACCCTGAAGCAGGGCCAAGGTCTGAAGCGGCTGGCGAAGGTCGTGGCTCACGACCCTCAACAAGCGCGCGCAGGTGGCGCGGTGACGCTCGGCGTCCTCGAGCTCGCGATTGCGGTTGACGAGTTCATCGTGGCTATCGCGCTGTCCAGCCAATCGACCAGGCGAATGTCCGGGCCGGGCGACGAGATGCAGCGGACTTTCCGGCATGTGAAACTCGGGGTTGTTCCGGAGAGAACTCCGACAGCAGCTTCAATGCCCCCCCTCCGCCGTCGTTCCGCTAAATACTTGCCACATCTCGTAAAAGGCCGAGCTCGTTCCCCGCCCGGGACTCCCGCAGGAAATATTTGTGCGGCGCCGTGGCCGAGGTGATGAGTATTTTCCGAGCCTCCGCCCCGAACTCGACCGCAACTATGGTGTGCGATCACACAGGAGATTGGCAGCGCCGAGATTGAAACCTAGGTCGCAAGCCCGTTGACCTGCGATCCACACGGGAGACCGCCTCCCGCCGTCGCGGGCAGTCCAGCACGGAGACCCTATCGTCATGGCTCAGCTACGCATCCTGATCGTCGAGGACGAGCCTATAATCGCCGATCTGCTCGGCGACCTTCTGGGCGCGCTTGGTCACCAGGTCTGCGGGACGGCGGCCACCGAGGCCGAGGCCGTGGCCGTGGCGCTGCGCTGCGAGCCCGATCTGATGGTCGTCGATTCAAGTCTGGGCGAAGGAAGCGGCGTGGCCGCGGTGGATGAGATTCTGCGACATCGGCGCATTCGCCACATCTTCGCCACCGCCAATCCCTCCGGCGTTCGCGACCAACGGCCTGACGCCATCGTGCTCCAGAAGCCGTATTTCGAGGCCGATCTCGTCGCCGCAATGGACCGGGCGATGGGCCTTGCATCTGGCGCAGCGGCCTAGGCGCGGGTGGCTGACCGTCCGGGCAGAGGCGGAAGTTGAGCGGGTGTCAGGCGTCGATATCGTGCAGCGCTCGGAACGCCTCGTAGAGCACCCGCGGGTCAAATTTCCCCTGGGAGACTGGCGTCGCCTCGCGGCTCAGGCCCAGCAGGGTGTAGACCGCCGTTTGCGCGGAGCGGATCGAATATTCCGCCGTGAACACCACGTCGTCCGGCAACTCACAGAACTGGCCGATGAGGCCGAGATATCGGGCGCCTTTCGGGACCACCGCGGGCCGATCGCCTTTCCGTCGCCGCAGGAACTGGCTGGTGATGAAGGGCATCATGGTTGGGATGCAAGTTGAGGTCTCGAGGATCGTCGCCTCACTGCCTTCGATGCGCAGGCGCCCCAGGATCTCGGTCAGGATCTCCCGGCCGGTGCACGGTCGAAAGGGGTGGGTGAAGCTGACCGGTGAAGTCGACTGGCGCTTCGAGCACGACGCCGCCGCAAAGGACGTCCGTTCGCTCTATGGCGTCATCGGCGTGACCAACGACGTCACCATCAAGCCGCGGGTCAACACCAAGGACCTTAGTGGGACACCAGCGAACAGATGTTGGCGTGCATCAGCAGGTCGCCGGTCACGCCGCCGAGCGCCCATTCTTGCAACCGGCTGCGGCCGTAAGCACCGGCCACGATGAGGTCGGCCTTCTGTTCCCGCGCCACCGACTGGAGCTGCGTGGGACTGTCGCCGGCGGCCGTGGTCAACACCTGACTCGCCTCAACTCCGTGGCGTCTGAGCCAACCCAAGACGTCGTCAAGGTCCGCCTGCGCCCAGGCGAGCTTGTCCTGGGTCGCGATGGCGACCACGGCGACATGACCCGCCGCCTTGAGGAGCGGCAGCGCATCCAGCGCGGCGCGGCGGGCTTCGCGGGTGTCCTTCCAGGCCAGCACGGCGCGCTCGATCTTGAGCGACTGCACATGGCCCGGCACGATCAGGACGGGACGGCCGGCCTGCATGACGAGACCACCAGTATTGATGCGCCGCGTGGGATTGAGCAGATCCGTCGATGACACATGGGTGATGATAAGATCGGCGCTTCGAGCTTCACGGGCGAAGTAGTCGCAAAGCGATCCATTGGTGATGGTGGACCGCCAGGCGACGGACGTGGCGCGAGGCCCCAGCGCCGTCCGAAAGTCGAGCTCGGCGGCCTTGAGTTCCCGATCGATCTCGTCCCGGTCGACCTGAACGAAGTCTCCCGAGAAGGCCACGTCGCCGTAGTCCATGCGCATGGGCTGGCAAGCCGCGATCCCGATGACCTCGGCCTGGAAGCGTTCCCCCAGGTCACCAGCGACGGCCAGGACGCCTGCATGCGGCCGGCCCAGCTCCAGTTGCACCATGATCGTCCTGAGCGTCATCGAACGTCTCCAATGCGAGGCCGCCGACGGCCGCTGAGCGTGCAGCCGACCTGGCTCCGGTCGACCCCACTAGCGGTCGGCCGCTCCCTCGGAGAAAGGCTCGGAATGTACTCAGCCGCCGACGACCCTGCGCCTCAGGCCAACGGTTCGAGAGCCAGCTCCGGAGCCTTACGATGGGCCCCGGCGTCTGCAAACACCCTGGCGATCTTGTGGGCCAACTGGTCGATCGTGAAAGGCTTGGGGAGGAAGGCGACGCCGGAATCGAGGATGCCGTTGTGGACGACCGCGTTGCGCGTGTACCCCGTCGTATAGAGGACCTTCAGCCTGGGCCTGTGTGCGATGGCCAGATCGGCCAGGACCCGTCCCGTCATCCCCGGCATGACGATGTCGGTGAACAGGAGATCGACCCGGGGCTGCAGCGCAAGCACCTGCAGCGCCTCCTCGCCGGAACCGGCCTGGACGACGGTGAAGCCAAGATGACGAAGCGCATCGACGCTCACCAGCCTCACGTCGGCGTCGTCCTCGACCACCAGGATCACCTCGCCGTTCGACGCGACGGGGAGTCCGGCGCCACGGTCATCGCGCTCGGCAGCGGCCTCAGCATCTCCGCCGATCCATCGCGGCAGATAGATCTTCACCGAGGTGCCGACGCCCGGCTCGGAATAGATTTCGATGTGTCCGCCGGACTGCTTCACGAAGCCGAACACCTGGCTCAAGCCTAGCCCGGTGCCCTTCCCGACCGGCTTGGTCGTGTAGAACGGATCGAACGCGCGCCGTACGACCTCGCGGGTCATGCCCGTCCCGGTGTCCGACACCGAGATCAGCACATATTGGCCCGCCTTCACCTCCACATGCTGCTCAGCGTAGGCGTCGTCCAGGTGCGCGTTGGAGGTCTCGACCGTCAGTTTTCCGCCGCCCGGCATGGCGTCGCGGGCGTTGACACAGAGGTTGAGCACGGCGTTTTCAAGCTGCGAAACGTCGGCGCAGATCCGCCACATGCCCCCAGAGAAGACCGTCTCCACCCGAAGGTTCTCACCGATCGTGCGCCGCAGGAGATCGGACATGCCGGTGATCAGCTTGTTGGGATCCGACGCGACCGGGGTCAGGGGCTGCTGGCGGGAAAAAGCCAGCAGGCGGGCGGTCAGCGCCGCCGCTCGATGGGCGCCCTCCAGCGCGGTCTCAATGTAGCCGACGGTTGTCCCGGGATCCTTTTTCATTCGCCGAAGGGCGAGATCCAGGCTCCCGATGACGATCGACAGCATGTTGTTGAAGTCATGCGCGATGCCCCCGGTCAATTGGCCGACGGCCTCCATCTTCTGAAGTTGACGTACCTGGGTCTCGGCTTGCTCGCGGCTCCGCGCCTGCTCGGTCAAATTCAGGTTTGCGGTCGCCAGTTCGTCTCGCCGCGCGGCGACAAGGGCCAGGCGCTTCCCAGCCCCCCGAAGCGCGGTGATCGCCAGAGTGACGACGATCGCAAACCCCAGAATGAGCAGAATCCGCAACCAGATGAAGTTCGTCCTCGACTGCACCTGACGGTGCAATAGGACGCGGGCCTCTTCCGAACTCATGCCGGAAATTTCTCGCCGAACCTCGTCCATCCGCCGATTGCTGTCGCCCCGGGCGACGTAGTCCGCGGCGCCGGTCAGGTCGCCGGCTTGGCGCAACGCCAAACCCTGGCGCAGCGACGCCATGCGGGCCTCCACGAGCGTCCGGACATGGGACATCGCCGCGCGCTGCGCGGCGTCGTCGGCTGTTGCGGAGGCTAGATTGTCGAGGTCCGCGCCCAAATTCAGACGCGTGCGGTCGTAGGGCTCGAGGAATAGGGTTTTGCCCGTGATGATGTAGCCGCGTTGCCCGGTCTCAGCGTCCTGCAGGCTGGACAACACGGTCATCAGCCGGTTCTGGACGTTCATCGAATGATCGATCGCCACGTCGGCGCGCCTCTGGCCGTCGACCGCCAGAAAGGTCAGCGCGATCAGCGCCGCCAGAAAGCCAAGCCCGCCAGCAAGCAGCCATGTGGAACGGTCAAAGGCGGTCCGGATTCGCATGCCCGTGGGATAGCGATGATCCGACAGGCCGGTCAGGCTCGGAATCTACTCAGTCGCCGTGGGCGGCGGTCTCAGGGAATCCGAGGGACCTGGCGACCTGGGCGACCGCGGGGTGTGCCAGAAATCGGGTTCCTGGGCCCGCGCAACCGCGTCGTCGAAGATCCTGCGCATGACGGTGGTGTCGAAGCTGAGCATGCTGCCGCTATCCGGGACAGCGGGGATCGAGGCCACACTCAGCGGGAGATCGTGATCGGCGCAGAACGTCGTCACCACGCTGAGCGCCTGCCGATAGGATGATCGAAGCATGGTGTCGAAGCTGCGGCTGAGGATCGCCACGATGTTCGGCTCAGTGGTTCGCGGAATCTGCTCCAGGGAGATATTCGCGATTACGTAGATGCGGCTGTGCTGTAGGCGAAGACCCAAGTCCTTCCAGCGCAGCAGTGCCTCCGGCATCACGAACAGGGGCGCGGCGACACCGCCGTCAACGTGCATCTCTTCGTAGGTGAGCCCCTCGGCCTCGCACTCGATGCGGCGGGGCGGAAACAGGCCAGGCAGGCTCGCCGAGGCGGCCAACACCTTGCGAAACAGCGCCAGCGCCGGCTCGCCGCCGCGGGAGGCGATCTCGCCCATGTCCCAGATGCAGGCCTTCTCACTGTCGAGGTCCGTCGTCGCCACCAGCAAACGGCGGCCCAGGGCATGTTCGCGCGCGACGGCCGCGACAAGGTCGGCATCGACGAAGGGGTTGATCAGGCTGTCCAGCGCGTCTGGCCGGAACAGGCCGCCGTCCAGCGTCGGCGCGAACCGCGTCAGACTCCACAACCGGGCGGCATGGCCGCCGACGTAGGCGTCGGTCAGGCGCTCATCCCAGTCCGAGCCCAGGAATGCAAACGGCGCCATCAGGGCGCCGGTGCTGACGCCGGTCACGATCGCGAACTTCGGCCGCTTGCCAGCGCGGGTCAGGCCTACCAGGACCCCTGCCCCGAACGCGCCCCCGGCGGCTCCGCCCGAGATGGCCAAGATTTCGAAGTCCGCCTTCGGACGGTCGAGCACCGGGATCGCCAGGCGGGCGGCCGTCGCGACGAGCGAGTCCTCTGCCTCATCGACGCTCAAGCGCGCCCGTTCGAATTCGGGCATCCGAGCTTGAACGCCAATCGGCGCGGGACGGCGTCCGCGGTTCCTGGGACGGGAGGCGGAGCGATCAACCATGGCAGACACTTTGCGCAAACCAGTGGGACATCCCCAAGGTCACCCTTACGACGAGACGAGCGCCGGGCGCGACCGCTCCAGCGGCGGCGCCCAACGGATCGCGACGCGGACAAGATCGCGGTCCCCGCTGGCCTCGACTGCGCGTCAAGCGGTCGGCGGCCGGGCTGTGCGGGAGGGAAGCCGGATTCTGACGGTCGTTCCGGTCCCAGGGCCGTCCGATCCCGAGACGGTGATCGTGCCGCCCAACTGGCGCACGAAGATCGCCACATAGTCGGAACCGTGCTTCCCAGGAATGAGCGACGGGTCCTTGGCCGCCATGCCCACGCCGTCATCGGCGACCGTCAGTTCGATTTGGTCGCCGACCCGTTCGAGGCTCAGTGTCACCCGTCCGATCCCCCCGGGAAATGCGTGCTTGATGGCGTTGGTGCCCAGTTCATTGACCAGCAGGCCGAAGGGCACGGCGCGGTCGGGGTCGATCTCCACGGCGTCAGACCGCACCTCGATGCTGATGCCCGACGAGGATTCAAGCAGGCTCGCCGACATGGTCTTGGCGATTTCGCGCAGATAGGCGTCCAACGACACGCTTTCGACCCGGGTCGACTGGGAGATCAGGTCGTAAAGCCTCGCGATGGCGGCGATGCGCGCCTCCATGGCCAGATAGCCCTTCGCCAGTGAGGGCGGTGTCCGTTTGATCTCGTTGGCGATCAGGGCGACGACGATCTGCAGGTTGTTCTTGATCCGGTGCGAGATCTCCTTGGTCAGCATCAGCGCGTCCTGCTCGGACTGCATGCGCTGGCCGATCTCGGTCTGCAGCCGGACGTTCGCCAGGGCGCCTGCGGCGGTCAGCTCATGCTGGCGCAAGGAGCCCAGCAGCAGCGCCTCGTTCATCGCCAGTGTTCGTTCCTGCGGCGGCGGGGTCTCGATCACCTGGATCACGACGCCCACTGCTGAGCCGTTGGCCATCACCGGCCACATCACATAGGACCAGAAGGCGGCTGCGGGACCGCCGCGATCCTGCTCGGTGTGGCTCACCGGTTCTCCCGTGTGAAAGACGTGGTCCAGCAGCGCCAGGCATTCGGCGTTGTCCGGCAGCAGCTCGCAGAACGGCTGTCCCAACGCGTCGCCTCTGGACTTGTCGATCAGCCGGCAGAACGCAGTGTTGATGTCGCGCACTCTGTGGGTCGCACCCTCGACCGTCGCCATGGGCGACGGGGCGTGTTCGAGCCAGGGCCCTGCCGGGTCCGAACGCATCGGGTCCCTGGTCGTGTTGGTAGCCATGAAGCGGGCGACCCTAGTCGATTGCCTTCGCCTCCGGTGGGATTTCGTTTGCCTGCGCCCGCCGTGGGCCGGTCCGCTTGGGAATCCCGGTGCTCAGCTTGCTGTAGTCGGTGCGCCGCGGGTGAATGACCACCACGCCTCTATTGGTGATGACGTATTCCCGGATGTCCTTGCTGTGGTTGCCGCCGCGCATTTTGATGACCACCATGGTCTTTCGAAGCTGACCGTCGATCTCCACGTAGCGCAGCCGCACGATGTCGTCGGTGAGGAACGAGATCGCGTAGTGGCTGAACTGCAGCGAGGTGAAATTGTCCTCCACCTCCACGGTCGACAGGATGGTGATCCCGGCGCCGGTGAGCGCCCCGATCATCCGGTAGAGCGACTCCCGGAAGTCGGCGCGGAAGCCTGGCGCCAGCGCCATCTCGAATCCGACCAGGGAATCGATCACCACCCGCTTGGCCCCGACCCTTTTGATCGCGTCGAGGATCGCCAGCATGGTCTCGTCCACGGAAAGGTCGAGCGGACGCAGGTAGAGGGTCTCCAGGGTCCCCTTCTTTTCGGCCGCGGCGAGCTTCAAGCCGAAAGCCTCTGCCCGTTGGATGTAGCCGTCAGGCCGCTCCTCGAAGATCACCATGATCCCCGGTTCGCCTTGGCGCAGGCCCTCGGCGATGAACTGCGTCGCAAGCGCCGACTTGCCGGTGCCAGACGGCCCGGCCACCAGCAGGCTGTCGCCCTCGATGACCCCGCCGCCCAGCATCTGATCCAGCTCGGAGATGCCGACGGAAAGCCGCTTACGCTTCGACGGCCGCGGCTTGGCGATCTCCAGTCCCAGGGTGCGCGAGAAGGCCTGTAGGCCGTCATCGGTAATCCGGATGGTGTGCAGGCCGGGCACCGAGGCCTGGCCGCGCAGCTTCATGACCTGCAGCTTGCGCACCACGGAGTTCCGCTCGGTGACCTGTGACAGCCACAGGATGCCGTCGACCATGGTGAACAGCGGATTGTCGCGGATCTCCTCCGGAACGTATTCGCCCACCAGGAAGGTCGTCGCCTCCGAACTGGTCAGGAACTGGCTCAGGCGGTGGATGAAGGACTGCACCTCCAGCTCGCCGACGGCGCTCGTCACCTTGCGCGCCAGCGAGCGGAAGGAATCCACCACCACCACGCCCGCGTTGGCGGCCGTGACCTGCGCGATGATCTCCTCCAGCACCGCGTTCAGGTCCATCTCCAGCACCAGGTCGGAGAGGTTGATGAACCGCACGGCTTCGCCGACCTTGGCATCGTCGAAGAACGAAAACTGCTGCTGGTAGCGCAGCATCTTGATCACCGGTTCCCCGAGCACCGTGAAGTAGAGCGCCGGCCGCTTGGGCGTCGCATTGGCGAAGGCGAGCTGGTGCACCAGCGTGGTCTTCCCGCACCCGGGCGAGCCGCCGATCAGGTTGAAGGAGAACTCCGGGACCCCGCCGCCGAGAATCTCGTCGAGCCCACGCACGCCGGTCGGCAGGTCGAGAATCTTGACCCTCGCCGAGCGGCGCTCGACAGCCTTCGGCAAGGCGGTTTTCGCCTTCTTACTTGGCTTTTTCACGGTCTTGCTCCTTGCCGAAATCCCGGTCTTTCGGTGGGACTTGCGGCCAAACTTCGCCCACCAGGCGTGATGTCAAACTCGGCCCGATGAAGGCCACCAGAAGTCCAAGCAGCCGGGCCAGCAGGACGACTCTGCCTTCGAGAAATTCAGCTGGATCGAGGTGGCCGCGAAGCGCCACCAACCGCTCCAGGTTTCCGGCCGTGTCCACCTGCACCGCGCGCAGCCAGGGGACTTCCGTCGTGGCCAGCGCCAGCGAGCGTCCGACAAGCGCGCGGACACCACCACTGCCCATCAATGTCGCCAGATGCGGACGCAGCTTGTCGATGGCGGGGAAAGCCACCGCGACCGCTGCCTCTGGAGAGGCGTTCCTCAAGGTCTCAATGACGATGAGGCGCTCGGCGATACTCCGCGTCTGCGGAGTGGCTCGGTCCATTTTCGCCTTACGGGCTGGCGTGCGACAGGCTCGCGCCAAGGTTAGGACCGCGGGAACTCGCCGTACTCTCTGGTCGTCCCGTAGACGAATGCCTGACCACCCTGGCCGTTCCAGAGTTGGATCGCGCTGGTCCCGATTTTTCTCAGCCAGGCTTCGAGCGCCGGCTGGGTCCAGGCCCGCATGCGGGCCACATTCGAGCGGACGAACCTCACCTTTGGCGGGTAGCCAGCTGGCACGCTGGCGCGGGGATCGCGCGTACCTTTCGCCTCCACCGCCCCGCCGGTTTGGCCGGCGCCTATTTCGCGGCTTTGGCTGCCTTGCGGAAATCGATGTCGCTGTTGGCGACCGTGTAGAGGAAGCTCGCCCACACCGCGACATTCTGGGCCAGTTCCTTGGGCTCGATCTTGTCCAGGGTGTCGTCGGCCGAGTGGTGCAGGTCGAAATACCGCGAGACATCCTGATGGAAGTCCACAAACGGCGCGCCGCCGTCGATCAGGCCACGAATGTCGGAGCCGCCCTCCTCCGGCGGCGTGCGGCTGACGATCACCTTTAGCGGTCCGATGGCGCCCAGGAACGCCTTCATCGGCGGCGCCCCGTCCGAGCCTGGCGGCAGGCTGATGCTCCAGATCAGACCGGCGCCGGAATCGCTTTCGCTGACCAGCGCCATCTTGCTGATTTCCGCGATGTGCGCAGCGGCATAAGCCGCGCCGCTGCCGGACTGCTCTTCCGAACCCCACATCACCACGCGAAGGGTCCGCTTCGGCCGCCCCTGCCCGGCAAGCCTGGCGGCTGCGACGCCGATTGCAACGCCAGCGCCGTCGTCGATCGCGCCGGTGCCGGGATCCCAGGAATCCAGGTGGCCGCCGATCAGGACGATCTCCTCCGGCGTCGCGCTGCCGCGGATCTCACCCACCACGTTCCAGGCCGGTGCGGCCGGATTCAGCGATGAGGCCAAGTTCAGCTTGACGACCACCGGTTGGCCGCGCGCCGCCATGTGCTCCAGCAGTTCCGCGTCGGGCGTCGAGAGCGCTGCGGCTGGGATTCCCGCCGCGGTGGACGAACCCGCATGCGGAAGCCGCGTGTCGTCGGTCGAGAGCGAACGGACGAGATAGGCCAGAGCGCCCCGTTTCGCCGCCTCAGTCGGCCCTTGGGTGCGGTTCGCATTGATGCCGCCATAGCCTGAGCCATCCTGGGTGCGGGTCATGCGCTCGGTGACGACGGCGATCCTTCCCGCCAACGACCCGGGCGGCTGGGCCAGCATCTCGCGGTAGGTGTGGAAGAGGACGATCGGCGCGGTGAGGCCACCCGTCGGCGTCGGGCTGGAATTGCCGAGCCCCAGGATGTTGAGCCTTTGCGGCCAGGGGCCCACCACTTCCGCCGACTCAGAGCCCCGCGACCAAGCGCTGGTCGTGAACGCTTCCACATGCACGTTCTCGAAGCCCAGGCTCCTCAGCTTGGCGACGCCCCAGTCTCGAGCGCGCTCCATCGACGGCGAGCCGACCGGCCGAGGCCCGACCTCGGTGGTCAGGCTCTCCACGACGTTCCAGGCCGTGGAGTCCGCCAAAGCCTGATCGCGGATCTGGGTGGCCTTTGACGCGAGGTCCTGGCCGGCGGCGGGCGCCGCGACAAGCATCAAAGCCGCGGCGGTCTGGAGGAGAAAGGTGCGCATCAAGCCCGGGTGCGCCGCCGACGACGCCTCGTCAAGCCGCCGACTGTAGACCTGACGGCGAGGACCCACAGGCCGATGAATGCCCCGGCGATGCCAGCGCCCAGGGCCCGCGTGCGGCGCAAGGCCATCATGATCCCGCTGGCCAGAAGGATCACGCCCGATCCAGCCCCCAAAGTGCGTGCTGCGGCCAGGACGCGGGGACCGGCTCCCACTACAGCGCCGTGTCCTGAAAGATCAGCGACAGCGCGCCCAGACCACAGAGGCCCGCCGCCCTGCCGATCGTCGCAAAGAGCGCGTAGCCGATGCTCCTGCCCCGTGCCGCCATAGATTTCCCCGGTTGTCCGTGACCTGCCCCGAGGCGTAGCTTCTCCTATCGGCCGGCAAAGCGGAATGCGATGAAGGGGCCACCTCGCGCCGTCGCTGGGCGCCAACTTGGCCGCGTCGTCGCCTCGCAGTAGGCTTGGAGCCATGCCCCCGCCCATCCGCATCCTGCTGCAGACGACCATCCCCTTCACCGAGGACGACTGGCACATCGGCCGGTTTTCGCGCCTGGCGGGCGTGCTGAGCGCCATGGAGGGCGTCGAGGTGACGGCCCGCAATCGCGAGGCGCCGCCCGGCCAGACCGACCCGGTGCTGGGAAGCCTCGACACCTCGGACTTCGACGAGATGTGGCTCTTCGCGGTGGACCTGGGCGACGGCCTGACCGGCGAGGAGTGCGCCGCCATCGGCCGGTTCCGCAAACGCGGCGGCGGGCTGATGGTCACCCGCGACCATCAGGACCTGGGCTCGTCGGTCTGCACCCTGGGAGGGGTCGGCGACGCCCACTATTTCCATTCCAAGAACCTGGACCCGGACGCCAGCCGTCGGGCCCGCGATGACCAGCTGACCCGCGACATCGACTGGCCGAACTACCATTCCGGCGCCAACGGCGATTTCCAGACAGTCGCCGCGGTCGGCGCCCGCCATCCGGTGCTGACCGGCGTGGACCGCCTGCCGTCTCATCCGCACGAGGGCGCCGTAGGCGCGCCGGCCCAGCATCCTTCAGCGCGCGTCATCTCCGCCGGCGTCAGCCAGTCGACCGGCCGGCCGTTCAACATCGCCGTGGCGTTCGAGCCCAGCGAGGAAGGCGGGCCGGCGATCGCCGAGAGCACCTTCCATCACTTCGCCGACTACAACCTGGACCCGAGCCTCGGCGCGCCCAGCTTCGTCAGCGAGGCGCCCGGCGGCGGGTTCGCGCGCGCGCCGGCGGCGCTGGCCGAGACCCATCGCTATTTCGAGAATCTCGCCCGCTGGCTCGCGGGCCGCCAGACCTAGCGCCGGCCCTTGGCCCGCCGGTCGCGGCGGCTCTCGCGCAGCTCAACCGAGACCTTGGACATGTTCTGCCGGCGGATCCGCGCGCCCTCCTCGTCGTAGAGGAACGGCACGAAGACGAAGCGCTCGCCCTTGGTCACGGGCGTCGCCTCATGCAGCAGGCCGCAGGCGAACACCGTCGCGCCGCCGACCGGCGGGCGGTAGGTGCGCGGGCCGAATTCCGGGAAGCGGAGCTCGCCGCCCTCGTAGCCGTCGTTGAGGTTCACCGAGACGGCGAACCGGCGGTGGGCCGTGCCGGCGGTGGCGTCGTCGCGGTGGCGGGAAAAGAATCCCTGCTCCTCGTCGCCATAGCGGCAGATCAGGTATCGCTCGATGTGCTGCGCCTGCCAGCCCAGGGCGCGCCGGATCATGGGAAACAGCCGGTCGCGCAGGCGTGCGGTGATCGCGTCGAGCACCGCCTCGTCCTCGATCAGGACGTCGCTTCGGCGCTTCATGAAGGTGTCGACGTGCTGCACGGTCTGACCACCGACATCCTTGGCGAAGCCGGAGACCGTGGGGCCGCCGGCGCGGTAGTAGGCGATCAGCGCCTCGCAGAGTTCCGGCTCGAAAATGCGCGGCAGGGTGAGCACCGGCGCGAACTGCGCCTCGGCCGTCGGGACGGCGGCCAGTTCCCGCGCCAGCCGGTCCAACACCACGCCCGTCGCCTCGATCGGCGCGCTCATGGCGATGCGGAACGCCGGGTCGATCAGGAACAGGCAGGGCCGCAGGTTGGTATCGTCCGCCGCGCCGTAGAGCCGGCTCACCGCCAGGTCGAAGTCCCAGAAGAAGCGCACGCCCGGATCGGAATTGACCAAGCCCCGCTGGGCGCGGTCGGCCGGGTCGACACTGACCCCGAAGAAGGCCGCATCGGCGCCGTTGAACAGGTCGCGACGCTCGAGGGCGAGGGCCAGACCCTCGGCCGGCGCGGCCTGGCCCACCGTGCCGAAGAACATCAGCACGATCCAGCGGCCGGCCACAACGTCGAGACTGTAGCGCTCGACACCATCCGTGGCGGCGGCGAAGAACGGCGCGGGTTCGCCGACCTGCGGGATCTTGCCCATCTCGGGCCTCCATGGGCGACTCAAGCGGGTCGCCTTAGCGAGCATCGCTTAGCGCGGGGTTAGGACGATGTCGCGGACGACTCCGGATCAGGCCCTCACCAGACGCCGACATTGGGCATCGACGCCCACGGTTCGGCGGGCGCCAGCGCCGGACCGGCCTGCAAGAGCTCGATGGAGATGTTGTCCGGCGAGCGGACGAAGGCCATGTGCCCGTCGCGAGGCGGACGGTTGATGACCACGCCCTTGTCCTTCAGCCGCTGACAGGTGGCGTAGATGTCGTCCACCGCATAGGCCAGGTGGCCGAAGTTGCGCCCGCCCTGATAGGCCTCGGGGTCCCAGTTGTAGGTGAGCTCGACCATCGGGGCCTTGTGGGCCTTGGCCGCGGCCTCGTCCCCCGGCGCGCAGAGGAACACCAGGGTGAAGCGGCCGCTGGCGTTCTCGATGCGCGAGGCCTCCACCAGCCCCAGCTTTTCGCAGTAGAATTCCAGCGAGGCGTCGAGGTCCGTCACCCGGACCATGGTGTGCAGGTATTTCACAGCCGATTATCCTTTTACATCGTAAGCTTGTGCGACACGGGGTCACGCGGCGTCCGCCGCGCCCGCGTGGTGCAATGGGGACAGCCGCGAACCAGTCATAAACGCCACGGCGCCATCCTGCCCGCGATTTCATTTGCGCTCGCGTAACGGTGGCATCACTTGCCGGGGAACCGCCTAAGATGCGGGTCCGCGCTCGGGGCGTAACTGATTCGCGGGGGAGCTGTAGGGGGCCCAGGAACAGCTTGATGCGGATGAAGCCACAGTACCTGTTTGTCGTCGTCGTCGCGGGCATGGTGGCGCTCTACTTCATCGCGCGCAGCCTGCTGAGCCTCGGCGCGCCGGCCCACGCCCACGCCCAGGCCAAGCCCATCGTCGGCCCGCCCAGCGTGCAGGCCAAGATGATCCCGGAGACCGAGCGGCCCTATGATGTCGTGGTGCGCGGCCGCACCCAGGCCACTCGCTCGGTGGTTGTACGCTCGGAGACCGCCGGGGTGGTCGCCCAGGCTCCGGTCCTGCAGGGAACCTACGTCAAGGAGGGCCAGGTGCTCTGTCGCCTTGCGGTCGATGCGCGCCAGGCCGCGCTCGACCAGGCGCACGCGGCGGAACGGGCCTACGAGCTGGCCGTGCAGCAGAACGAGGAGCTGGCCAAAAAGGGCTTCCGCTCGCCGACCCAGGTGCTGCAGGGTCAGGCGGCCCTGGACGCGGCCCACGCCTCGGTGCGCCAGGCCGAAATCGCGCTCGCCCAGATGAACATCAAGGCGCCCTTCGCCGGCGTCTTCGACCATCGCGACGCCGAGGTGGGGACCTACCTGAGCCCGGGCCAGCCCTGCGGCACGGTGATCGAGGTCAACCCCCTGCTGGTGGTTGGCGACGTGCCCGAAACCCAGGCCGCCAAGATGCGGGTGGGCGCCACGGCCACCGCTCGCCTGGTGTCCGGCCAGACGCTGACCGGCCGGATCCGCTATGTCAGCCGCGACGCCGACCCGCAGACCCGCACCTATCACCTTGAGATGACGCTTCCGAACCCGAAGCTCGACGTTCGTTCGGGCCTCTCGGCTGAGATGCACATCGGCGCGGGATCGGGACCGGCGCACCTGGTGCCCGTGTCGGCCCTGGTCCTCGACTCCGCGGGCCGCCAGGGCGTGCGCTATGTGGGAGCCGATGGCCGGGTGGCCTTCGCGCCCGTCGACGTCATCGAGGAGACCCACGACGGAGTGTGGGTCACCGGCCTCTCCGGCGTCGTCCAATTGATCACCGTCGGCCAGTCCTATGTCGCCGACGGCCAGAAGGTTCGTGTCGCGCTCGCGCCTTAGCGCCGGCGTGATGGGAGGAAGACGATGATCGGCGGCCTGATCGACGGAGCCATCAAGCGCAAGAAGGTCGTGCTGGGCGTCACCGCGATCGCCTGCCTCTTCGGCTTCTTCTCCTACCTCGCCATGCCGCGCGAGGCGCAGCCGGACATCGACCTGCCCTACATCTCCGTCATTGTGCCCTTCCCCGGCGTGAGCCCGGAGGACGCCGAACGGCTGTTGATCAAGCCCCTGGAGGTCCAGCTCGAGACCATCCAGGGCGTGAAGCATCTGAACGCCGTCGCCCGGCAGGATGGGGCGCTGGCCACCCTGGAATTCGACCCGAGCTTCCCCAAGCAGAAGGCCCTGGACGACGTGCGCTCCAAGGTCGACCTGGCGCGCGCCCGTTTCCCGCCGGACGCCGAGCCGCCGATCATCGAGGAACAGAGCATCGCCGACACGCCGGTCATCGGCGTCGTCCTGCACGGGCAGGCTCCGGAGCGGGAGCTGGCGCGGATATCCAAGGACCTGAAGGAACGGCTGGAAGGCGCGCCAGGCGTGCAGGAGGCCTTCGAAAGCGGCGCCCGCGAAGAGCTGCTGGACGTCACCATCGATCCGCTGCGGATGGAGGCCTACAACGTCACGGCCACCGACCTCTCGGGCGTCATCGCGCGCAACAACCAGCTGGTGCCCGCCGGCGCTCTGCGTTCAGGCGCGGGCATGTTCGCCATGAAGGTGCCGGGCGTGGTGCAGAACCCCGCCGACATCCTGGCTCTGCCGATCAAGAAGAGCGGCGACCGGATCGTCACCATCGGCGACATCGGCGACGTGCGACGCACGTTCAAGGAGCCGGATTTCATCACCCGCTTCAACGGCCAGCCGGCTGTGGCGCTCGACGTCACCAAGCGGAACGGAGCGAATATCCTCGACACGGTGAAGACCATCCGCAGCGTCGTGGCTGCCGAGCAGAAGCACTGGCCATCGACCGTGAAGGTCGACTTCACCTACGACAATTCCGACTTCATCGGCCGCACGCTCACGATCCTGGAGAGCGGCATCCTGATGGCCAGCCTGCTGGTGATGATGATCATCGTGGCCAGCCTCGGGATCCGTCAGGGGATCATCGTCGGTCTGGCCATCCCGGTCTGCTTCCTGATCGCCTTCCTGATGATGCATGCGGTGGGCGTGACCCTGAACCAGATGGTGATGTTCGGCATGGTGCTGGCGGTCGGCATCCTGGTCGATGGCGGCATCGTGGTGGTGGAATACGCCGACCGGAAGATGGCTGAAGGCCTACCCAGGGAGGAAGCTTTCGCCGCGGCCGGCAAGCGGATGTTCTGGCCGGTGGTCAACGGCACCTTGACCACCCTCTGCGCCTTCCTGCCGTTCATGTTCTGGGACTCCATCGCCGGCAAGGTGATGAGCTTCCTGCCGCTGACCCTGTTCTTCGTCCTGGGCGCCTCGATCTTCGTGGCGCTGATCTTCACGCCCGCGGTGGGATCGATCTTCGGGCGCGCAACCGCCGTCGATGCCGAGCACCTGGCCGAGATCGAGAAGTCCGAGCACGGTGACCCGCGCGAGATGAAGGGCTTCATGGGCCGCTACGCGCGCGCGGTGTCCTATCTCGGCCGCCATCCGGGCCGGACCTGCCTGGCGACGCTGGCGATCATCGTCGTGGTCGGGGCCTGGTTCGTGGCGACCCCGCACCGGACCGAGTTCTTCCTCGACCAGGATCCCGAGGAGGTGACCGTCTACGTCAAGGCGCGCGGCAACCTCTCGCCGGAGGCGCAGGACGGCCTGATGCGTCAGGTCGAGGCGCGGCTGGTCGGCGTGAAAGGCGTGGATTCGATGTACGTCCGGGCTGGCGGCATCACCTCCGTGGGCGGCCCCAACTCGCCGCCCAATGACGCCATCGGCCGAATCCAGGTGCAGTTCGACCAGTATGAGCAGCGCAAGGCGCTCGGCGTCCGCGGCAAGGATATTTCCGAGGAGATCAGCCGCCGGGTCGCCGACCTGCCGGGCATGCAGGTCGAGGTGCGCGAGCCCCAGCAGGGCCCGCCGATCGGCAAGTCGGTGCAGGTGCAGCTCTCCAGCCACGACCCCGCCGCCCTCGACAAGGCCGCCGACCTGGTCAAGGCCAGGCTCGCCGGCGACCCGCAGCTGATCGACCTGGAGGACAACCGCACCTCGCCCGGCATCGAGTACAACCTGACCGTCGACCGGGTCGCGGCCGGTCGCTACGGCGTCGACGTGTTGTCGGTGGGCCAGGCGATCCAGTTCATGACCGATGGCGTGCTGGTGGGCCGCTTCCGCCCCGACGACGCGCAGGACGAGCTCGACATTCGCGTGCGCTTCCCCACGGACGCGCGGACCGTGGCCGCCTTCGATCAGCTGAAGATCACCACGCCCTCAGGGCCGGTGCCGGCCAGCTATTTCGTCAAGCGCATTCCCAATCAGCAGGTCACCCAGATCCAGCGCCGCGAGGGCCAGCGCCTTGTGCTGATCCAGGCCAACGCCACCAAGGGCGTGGCCGCGAACCTCAAGGTCAGCCAGATCAAACAGTGGGTCGCCGACAAGGCGAACCTCGACCCTGAGGTGCACGTCCGCTTCACCGGCGCCGACGAAGAGGGCAACAAGGCGATCGTCTTCTTCATGGGGGCCGCGGCCGCGGCCCTGTTCATGATGTCCACGATCCTGCTGTGGCAGTTCAACAGCTTCTACGGCGTGGTCGTGACCCTGTCGGCGGTGATCCTGTCGACGGTCGGCGTGCTGCTGGCCATCCAGGTGAACCTGCTGCACGCCTTCGACTACATCTCGGTGATCATGCTGGGGACCGGCGTGGTGTCGCTGGCCGGCGTCGTCGTCGGCCACAACATCGTGTTGGTGGACACCTTCTACCAGCTGCGGCGCCAGGGCTTCGCGCCAGACGAGGCTGCGGTGCGCGCCGCCGCTCAGCGGTTCCGGCCGGTGATTCTGACGACCCTGGTGACGGTGGTAGGCCTGCTGCCGCTGATGTTCCAGATCCACCCCAACTTCCACAACGGCCACATCGAGTACAAGGCGCCGGGCTCGGAATGGTGGGTTCAGCTCTCGGCGGCTGTGGTCTGGGGCCTGTCGTTCGCGACCTTGCTGACGCTGGTCCTGACCCCGGTCCTGCTGGCCGCGCCGATGGTGACCTCGCGGCGCTTCGGCGCCCTGTGGCGCACGATCCGCGGCGGCGCTCCGCCTGCGGCGCCGTCCAAGCCCTACGACATCCCGCGGGCCGCGGAGTAGCCGTGGGGGAGTTGACCTCGCGCCTGGCCGGCTCGGCCGACATCCCGGCTCTGGAGGCGGTGATGGACGCCGCAATCTCCGAACTGCAACGCGGGTTCCTCTCCCCGGCGCAGATCGCCGCCAGCCGCGCGATCATGGGCCTGGACCGTCAGCTGATCGCTGACGGCACCTATTTCGTGGTCGAGGACGGCAAAGCCATCGCCGGTTGTGGCGGCTGGAGCCGCAGGGCCACGCTCTATGGCGGTGACCACTCGCCCGGCCGCGACGCCGCTCTGCTGGACCCCGCGACCGACGCGGCGAGGGTGCGAGCCATGTACACCCATCCCGATTTCGCCCGGCGTGGCGTCGGACGCCTGATCCTGATGTTGTGCGAGGGCGCCGCCCGCGCCGAGGGGTTCAAGCGCCTGGAGCTCATGGGCACAAGGTCCGGCCGCCCGCTCTACGAGGCGGCCGGTTTCCAGCCCATCGAAGAGATCGTCGACGCCCGCGGCGGAGCGCCTGTGCCGCTGACCCGGATGGGGAAGGTCATTCCCTCCTGATCCTCAGCCTGGCGCCCGCCGCGACGCGTCAGGTCGCATTGATGTCAGTTCGACGCGGCGACGCTGGCCGCTGACTGCCGGTGCAGCTCATAGAGCTGCGTCACGGTCGGCGCGGCGAGATCGGCCACGGCGCGGTCCATGCTGCCGCGATAGCAGGTCGTGTTTTTGACCGCCCAGCGATAGTCCGGCAGGCTGAAGCCGGATGCCCCGCAGGCCTCCAGGGCCGCATGGCTGATCCGCTGCAACATCGCCTCCGATCCCGGCTGGCTCGCGAGATCAAGGTCGCCGAATTTGATTGCGACCTGCGTCGGCAGGCTTTCGATCTCGCGCGCCGCATCGGCTTCGCTCACGGCGGCGGCCCGGGCTGACGCCGCGCCCGCCAGGGCGAAGGCGCAACCGAGGGCGACGAGGATTCTGCTGTTCATGATCTCACTCCCAAAAAGCGTTTCCGTGTCTCCGACTTCTGATGAGTCGGGTGTCTGCGTCGCAGCCTGAAGATGGCGCGATGCTCGCTATATGGGCGATATCGAGCGAATTTGGAGGTAGCCTGCGTTAAAAGTCAGCTCAGTACAAAATTCCGAGCGCGAATTTCCGAGAACAGCTTGACGCGCGGATAGCAGGGTCCGGGCGGCGTCCTAGGTTTCCCGCGTCTGCCGGCGCCACAGCGCGGCGTATTCCCCGGTCTTGGCCAGCAGTTCGGCGTGGGTTCCGCGCTCCACGATGCGGCCGCGGCGCAGGACCAGGATCTGATCGGCGTCCACGATGGTCGATAGCCGGTGGGCGATGACCAGGGTGGTTCGCCCGGCCTTGACCTTGCGCAGGGTCTCCTGGATCGCGGCCTCCGTGGGCCCGTCGAGGGCGCTGGTCGCCTCGTCGAGGATCAGAATGCGGGGATTGGCCAGCAGGGCGCGGGCGATGCCCACCCGCTGACGCTCGCCGCCGGAGAGCTTGAGCCCCCGTTCGCCGACCATGGTCGACATGCCGTTCGGCAGGCCGTCGATGAAGGGGCCGAGCTCGGCGGCCTCGGCGGCCGCGCGGACCTCGTCATTGGCCGCGCCCGGTCGGGCGAAGGCGATGTTGGCGTAGAGCGTGTCGTTGAACAGGGCCACGTCCTGCGGCACCAGGGCGACGGCCTGGCGCAGCGACGTCTGCTTCACCTGCCGCATGTCCAGGCCCTCGATCAGCACCCGGCCGTCCTGGGGGTCGAGCAGGCGCATGGCCAGGCGCACGGCGGTGGTTTTGCCCGCGCCAGAGGGCCCGACCAGCGCCGTCGTCGCGCCCGCCGCCGTCTCGAAGCTCACGTCACGCAGGCCCACCGAGCGGGCGTCATGCTGGAAGCTCACGTGGTCGAAGGCGACCGAGGCGCCCCGGCCGCTCGCCGGCGGCAGGTCCTCGGCGTCCGGCGCATCGACGATGTCGGCCGCGATGTCGCGCAGGGAGACCATCTGCTCCATGTCGATGAAGGCCTGACGGATCTCACGGTACTGGAAGCCCAGCATGCCCAACGGCGCATAGAGGTTCCGCAGCAGCGCGGTCGCGGTGTAGAGCCCGCCGACGGTCATGTCGCCGTGCACCACCCAGACACCGGTCGCCACGGTCATCACCGCCAGCCCGATCTGCATGATCAGCGTCTGGGCCGCGTTCAGCATGTTGAGCGAGGTGTTGGCCTGGACGCTGGCGTCCACGTATTCGCCCATGGCGTCGTCATAGGCCCGGCCGGCGCGGTCCTCCGCCCCGAAGGTCTTCACCGTCTCATAGTTGATCAGCGCATCCACCGAGAGGCCCGCCGCGCGGTTGTCGGTCTCGTTCAGTCGCCGGCGATGGCTGAGCCGCCAGTTGGTGATCCGGAAGGTGATCAAGGTATAGAGGACGATGGTCACCAGGGTGATCGCCGAGAAGGTCCAGCCCAGCTTCACCGCCATAACGCCCAGGGCGAGCACCAGCTCGACCAGCGTCGGTCCGATGCTGAAGACCACGGTGCGGATCAGGAAATCCGTGGACCGCGATCCCCGATCGATCACCCGCGAAAGGGTCCCCATCTGCTTCGACTGGTGGAAGTCCAGCGACAGCCCCAGGACATGCTGAAAGCTCTCCACGGCCGCCTTGGCCATGGTCGACTGCGACACGCGGTAGAAGATCGCGTCGCGCATATAGGGTGTCCAGGCCGCGGCGAGGCCCAGCGCCGACGACCCCAGGGCGGCGACAATGAACAGGGCCAGAGACGGCGCGCCGGTCTTGGGCGCGAGGTGATTGATGGCGTCGCCGAACAGGACCGGGGAAATCACGCCGGCGAACTTGCCCACGAACACCAGCGCCAGCGCCGCGGTGATCCGCACGCGCAGATAGGGCGCGCCGGAACGCATCACCAGCCGGCCAAGGTCGGCCATGGAGCCCCAGAAGCCGAACCTCGTCTCAGCCGGCGCGGTCTCGCCGCCGAAGCGGCGGGTCGTTCCAGGGTGGGCGAAGGCCAACCGTTGCTCCGTCAGTGCACGAGAAGGGTGGATTGCACGCCGCCGCCAGGCGTCATCCAGTCGACCCGCAGGCCGGCAGGGTTGAGCTGGCTACGCACGGGCCCCTGCGCAAGGGGCGCCGCGGGCGACAGCTGCGCCGTTACCTGGTCGGCGAAGCCGTCGCCGGAAATCTGGATCAGGTGGGCGCCCGGGCGGATCGGGGTCTGCGATCCCAGGCTCACAGCGAAGCGTCCGGCCGGGGTAGCCCGGCCCTCCGCGGCCTCGCGGCCGTCCAGGCGCAGGATCACGGTGGCGCCGGGCGCGACCTGGGCGGAAACCTCCACGCCGCCGCCCCGGTCGAAGTCGATGGCGCGAAGACCTGCCCGCGCGGGCGCATCGATGCGAAGCGCGCCCGTACCGGCCCGCAACAGCGCCGCCTGCCCCTGCGGCGCCACCAGCACATAGCCTTCGGCCTGCACCTGGCGGCCGTGCTCGCTGGCCGAGAGGCCGAAGATCTGCGCCTCGGACGCGGGGGGCCGGACAAGCGTCCAGCGGCCGAGGGCGTCCGCGGTGGCGAAGCTCGCCTGCCCGGCCGGCGTCGCCAGGCGCACCTTGGCCCCCGCGGGCGCCGCGCCGGCCAGCGTGATCCCGGTGGGCCCCGGCCGCACCGAGTCGAGCTGCGGCGGGGTCAGGTTGCCCGCTTCCTGGGCCGCGGCCTCCCCCTCGGGTCTCGCCGCGGGCGCGCGCGATCCGCAGCCGGCGAGCGCGATGGCCGCGACGAACAGGAGCACGGCGGACGTGGATTTGGCGGGAACCACGGTTTGGTTGAAACTCCTTAACCCTGAGCCTAGCTAATCGGGCTTAGATCGCGCGCCGACAAGGCCCGCGAATATCCCCGGAGTCTCTATCGATGGGCGGCAAGCCCCACAGCCTGAAGTCCGTATGCGTGTTCTGCGGCTCGTCCGACGCCGCCGATCCGGCCTATCTGCGCGCGGCGGGCGACCTCGGCCGGGCGTTGGCGGAAGCGGACCTCCGGCTGGTCTATGGCGGCGGCGGCGTCGGCCTGATGGGGGCCACCGCCCGCGCCGCACATGACGCCGGGGGCAAGGTGCTGGGCGTCATTCCCGGCTTCCTGCTCGGCAAGGAACGCGCCCTGGAGACCGTCGAGCATGTGGTCGTCAAGTCGATGCACGAGCGCAAGCAGATGTTCTTCGAGGAGTCCGACGGCTTCGTCATCCTGCCGGGCGGCATCGGCACCCTGGAAGAGGTGATCGAGCTCCTGTCGTGGCGACGGCTCGACCTGCACACCATGCCGGTTGTCTTCTATAACCCGGACAACTTCTGGGGGCCGCTGTTCGCCCTCTTCCAGCACACCGTCGACGCCAAGCTGACGCCGCCGGCTTTCATGGGCGCCTGGACCGTGGTCGACCAGGTCGCTGACATCCTCCCGGCCCTGTTCGCAGGTCCGAAGGCAGGTTCGTCCGCAATGCTTAGCAGCGTGACCTAAACAGGGTCGCTCCCGCTGCGCGGGTAAGGAAAAGGCTACGGCACGTTGGCGTCCAGTTCGTCCAGCCAGACCTTGGCCGTACCGTCGGAGGGCGCGCGCCAGTCGCCGCGGGGCGAGAGCGCGCCGCCGGAGATCACCTTCGGCCCGTTGGGCATGGCCGAGCGCTTGAACTGGCTGATCTCGAAGAAGCGATAGAGGAAGACCCCCAGCCACTTCTTGATGGCGGCGAGGTCGTAGGCGTTGCGGGCGCCCTTCGGGAAATTCGGCGGCCAATCGCCGGCGCGGGCGTCTCGCCAGGCGTGCCAGGCCAGGAAAGCGACCTTGGACGGCCTGAGCCCGAAGCGGGTGATGTGGTAGAGGCTGAAATCCTGCAGTTCGTAGGGCCCAACCTTGGCCTGAGTCGACTGGATCGCCCCCGAGTCGTCGGCCGGCACCAGCTCTGGCGAGATCTCGGTCTCGAGGATCGCCAGCAGGGTCCCCGACGCGCCTTCGTCCATCTGGCCGGTCTTCACCACCCAGCGGATCAGGTGCTGGATCAGGGTCTTCGCCAGCGAGCCGTTGACGTTGTAGTGGCTCATCTGGTCGCCGACGCCGTAGGTGCACCAGCCCAGCGCCAGCTCCGACAGGTCGCCGGTGCCCAGCACCAGGCCGGAATGCTGGTTCGCCAAGCGGAACAGATAGTCGGTGCGCAAGCCGGCCTGCACGTTCTCGAAGGTCACGTCATAGACCTTCTCGCCCTTGGCGAAGGGATGGCCGATGTCCTCGAAGACGCGCAGGGCGGCCGGCTTGATGTCGATCTCCTGACCGGTGACCCCAAGGGCCTTCATCAGGGCCCAGGCGTTGGATTTGGTCCCCTCGCTGGTGGCGAAGCCGGGCATGGTGAAGCCCAGGATGTCCGAGCGCGGCTTGCCCAGCACGTCGAACGCCCTGCACGCCACCAGTAGGGCATGCGTCGAGTCCAGGCCGCCTGAGATGCCGATGACCAGGGTCTTGCTCTTGGTGGCGCGCAGACGCTGGCTGAGGCCCTGCACCTGGATGTTGAAGGCTTCGTAGCAGTCCTGATCGAGGCGCGCGGGGTCGTGCGGCACAAAGGGGAAGCGGTCGAGGCGACGCTCCAGGCCCTGGTCCTCATAGGAAGGCTCGTGGTTGAAACGCACCTTGCGGAACGACTTCTCAGGCCATCCGGCCGCCGCCGCGGCGTTGTTGAATGTGGGCGTGCGCATGCGCTCAAGCCTGAGGCGCTCGACGTCGATGTCGGCCACCGCCATCTGGGCGTGGGTCGGGAAACGGTCGGTCTGAGCCATCAGCCGGCCGAGCTCGTGGACCGAGGCCTGGCCGTCCCAGGCAAGATCGGTGGTGCTCTCTCCGGGGCCCGCGGCCGAATAGAGGTAAGCCGCCATGCAGCGCATGGATTGCGAGGCGCAGAGCAGTTCGCGCTCATCCGACTTCCCAACCACGATGTTGGAGGCCGAGAGGTTGCAGAGGATGAGCGCCCCGGCCAGGGCGGCGCGCGTGGACGGCGGGGTCGGCGACCAGAAGTCCTCGCAGATCTCGGCGCCGAAACTGAAGTCGGCCAGGTCCGTCGCTTCGAACAGCAGGTCGGTGCCGAAGGGGATCGGTTGGCCGCCCAGCTCCATGGTCAGGCCGGTCACGCCCGCGCCAGGCGCGAACCAGCGATTCTCATAGAATTCCCGATAGTTAGGCAGGAAACTTTTCGGGACGACTCCGAGAATCCGGCCCCGCGCGATGACCACGGCGCAGTTGTAGAGCGCGCCTGCATGTTCCAGCGGCGCGCCCACGACCAGGACCGGGGCGAGGTCGAGGCTCTCGGCCACCAGGCCGGCGATCTCGACCTCAACCTGCCTCAGGAGGGCGTCCTGCAGGAGGAGATCGTCGATGGCGTAGGCGGACAATCCGAGCTCCGGGAACAGCATCAGATCGCAGCCGCGCGCATGGCCGGCCTTGGCGAGTTCCAGGGTCTGGGCGGCGTTGAAGCTAGGGTCGCCGACGGCCACCGCCGGGGTGCAGGCCGCGACGCGTACGAAGCCGTGGCTGTGGATTGCGTGGAACGGTCTCGTCACGGGCGGCGCGCCTCTCATCCCCCGCCACTAGCGCCTGATTTGGCGCCCGGGAGAAATGCTCACTTTGAGCATATATAGGCGGGGCATTGAGGAATGGCAAAGCCGCCCTTCCCCCAACGCCGGTTCAGTCGTCGCGGTGGACCCGCTCGCGGCGCTCGTGGCGTTCCTGGGCTTCCAGGCTGAGCGTGGCGATCGGCCGGGCGTCGAGCCGGGCGACGCCGATCGGCTCGCCTGTCTCTTCGCAGTAGCCATAGCTGCCGTCCTCGATCCGCCGCAGCGCTTCGTCGATCTTGGAGATCAGCTTACGTTGCCGGTCGCGGGTGCGCAGCTCAAGAGAGCGGTCTGTCTCCGACGAGGCGCGATCGGCCAGGTCCGGATGATTTTCGGTTTCGCTCTGTAGATGTTTGAGGGTCTCTCCAGATTCGCGGAGAATATCCTCTTTCCAATCAATCAGCTTCTGCCTGAAATACTCAAGCTGACGCTCATTCATGAACTCTTCGTCCTCGGAAGGACGGTAACCAGGACGATCAGCCAACACGGCAGATGCCTTCATGGACACTCCGAGCCCCCTAAGCCGCCCGAGACACGCGGGGGGCTTATAGCAAACAAAACAGTGGTTTCAATCTTAACGCGAAAGCTCGTGCGTTTAGGCCGCACGGGCGGCCTGCTCGAGCTTGGCCATCTCGACGGCGGCGCGCAGCTCGATGTCATCCAGCACAGCCTCCAGATTCGGATCTTCGGTCTGCTCGCGCTCGTCGCGGATGGCGCGGCGCAGGCGATCGAGATCGCCAGACGAGAGTTCGCCTTCCAGCATGCCGACCTTGATGTCGTCCAGCACATCCAGGATGCGCCCGGCGCGGCGGACGGCCCGGCGCTTGCGCTCCAGGGGCCCGCCGACGTCCTGCAGGGCCAGCAGCGCCTCGACGCCCATGACGCCGCGGGTCGCCGAAACGGAGGATGCTTGGGCGGCGCCGGTGGCGGCCTCCGGCGTGATGATTCGGAAGCCTTCGCCGTCGGCGCCGCGCGCCGGGCGAGCGCCAGAGGACGATCCGATCCCGCTTGGGCCGGTGACCTTCATGCTGCGCGCTTCAAATCCCTGTGGTTCACACTTGACGCCCTGTTGTCGGCCGCCAAGCTTGCAGCATGGTTAATGCCGGGCAAAATCTGCCGCCGGCGCCGATCGGGCCGCGTCAGCGCGCCGCGCCAAACTGATTTCATTGGATTTTCCGAGCGCCCGATTTGGCATGCGGATCGCATAGGGAGGCGCGAAGCAGCTGCCACCGGTAAATCATGCGACTTTTCTTCCGTCTCGCCCCCGTTCTCCTTCTGGCCATGAGCCTGGCCATAGGGCTTAGCGCCGGGCCAGCGGCCGCCAAGTCCCGCATCAAGGACATCGTCGAGTTCGAGGGCGTGCGCGGCAACCACCTGGTCGGCTACGGCCTCGTCGTGGGCCTGGCCGGCACCGGGGACGCCCTGCGCAACGCGCCCTTCACCCAGCAAAGCCTGCAGTCGGCGCTGGAGCGGCTGGGCGTCAACACCCGCGCCGCCACGCCGAACACCAAGGACGTGGCCGCAGTCATGGTCATCGCCGACCTGCCGCCATTTTCCGCGCCCGGCGCGAAGATCGACGTGACCGTCTCGGCGATCGGCGACGCCAAGAGCCTGCTCGGCGGCAACCTCGTGATGGCTCCGCTCTACGGCCCCGACGGCAAGGTCTACGCCGTGGCGCAGGGGACGGTGCAGACCGGCTCGGTGAGCGCATCGGGCGCATCGGGCTCGACGATCACCAAGGGCGTGCCCACCGCCGGCCGCATCGCCGGCGGGGCCAGCGTCGAACTGGACACCGCCACCAACGGCGACAACTTCCAGTTCGCCAGCATGACCACGCTGCGCCTCACACTTCGCAACCCCGACTTCACCACCGCCCAGCGCATCGCCGAGGTCATCAACGGCCGCTTCCCCGGCACGGCGCAGGCGCAGAACCCGACGATCGTCGCCATCACCCCGCCGGCTGGCCAGAACATGGTCAGCTTCGTGGGCCAGATGGAGAACCTCACCGTCGACGTCGATTCCCCCGCCAAGGTGGTGATCGACGAGGTGGCCGGCGTGATCGTGATGGGCGAGGCGGTGCGCATCTCCACCGTCGCCATTCAGCAGGGCAACCTGACGATCACCGTGCGCGAGAGCTCCCAGGTCAGTCAGCCCACCGCCTTCTCCACAGGCGGCACCACCGCCATCGTGCCGCAGTCGGACATTTCGGTGGACGAGGAGAAGGGCAAGAAGTTCGTCACTATGAAGAGCGGCGCGTCGCTGTCGTCGCTGGTGGCCGGGCTGAACGCGCTGGGCGTCACGCCGCGCGACATGATCTCCATTCTGCAGAGCATCAAGACTGCCGGGGCCCTCCAGGCCGAGATCCAGGTGCAATAATGACCGACCTCACCGCCGCCGCCTTCCCCGCCAATCTCCTGACCCCGGCCGCGCCGGCCGCCGCCGCGCCCAGCGCCGCGGAACTGGCCAAGCGCGGCCAGATCAAGGACACGGCGCAGAAGTTCGAATCTTCATTTCTGTCGGTGATGATCGGCCAGATGTTCGAGCATGAGGACGACGGGACCGACAAAGCCTTCACCGGCGGTTCGGGCGCCGACATGTTCAAGTCGTTCCTCGCCGACGGCATCGCCAAGAAGATGGTCGCCAATGGCGGCGTCGGCCTGGCCGCCTCGGTTCAGCGCGAGATGCTCAAGATGCAGGGGCTGCATTGATGACCTTACCGACCGACGAGACCTTCGAGCGCGTTGAGCAGCTGATCCTGCTCACCGACCGCCTGACCGCCATCGTGGCCGACCAGGCCAAGGCCTTCGAGGCCCGCAAGCCCCACGAAGCGGCGACCTATATCGAGGAGACCCAGCGCCTCGCCAACCTGTACCGTCACGAGTCGGCCCGCATCCGCGCCAATCCCGCCCTGGTCGACAGCGCCCCGCGCGATCAGCGGATGCGCCTGATCCGCGCCACGGAAGCTTTCGACGCCGTCCTGGCCCGTCAGGCTCGCGCGGTGGGCGCCGCCAAGACCGTGACCGAAGGCCTGGTCCGGGCGATCGCCGAAGAGGTCGCCAGCCAGCGGCAGAAGGGCGTCAGCTACGGCGCCAACGGGACGCAGACCCCGACCGCCGCCGCCACAGCGATCACGCTCAACAAGCGCGCCTGATTCAAACAAGCGTTTGACGCATCCCCTCGGCTGGCG
>NZ_SSMZ01000311.1 GCF_004799395.1 Phenylobacterium sp. | reverse complement strand
ACATCGCCGCGCCGGCCGCCCTGAAGGGCGCCGCGCTGATCAAGGACGAGGTCACCCGCCTGCCGGACAAGCCGGGGGTCTACCGGATGATGGGCGAGGACGGGGAGGTGCTCTACGTCGGCAAGGCCCGCAGCCTGAAGAAGCGGGTCATCCAGTACGCGCAAGGCCGCTTCCACACCAACCGCATCGCCCACATGGTCGACGCCACGCGGTCGATGGAGTTCGTCACCACCCGCACCGAGACCGACGCCCTGCTGCTCGAGATCAACCTGATCAAGCAGTTGAAGCCCCGCTTCAACGTCCTGCTGCGCGACGACAAGTCCTTCCCGGAGATCGTCATCCGCCGCGAGCATCCGGCGGCGCAGCTGCGCAAGCATCGCGGCGTGCACTCGATCAAGGGCGACTACTTCGGCCCCTTCGCCAGCGCCAACGCGGTCAACAAGACGCTCAACACCCTGCAGAAGGCGTTCCTGCTCCGCTCCTGCTCCGACAGCGTCTACGAGAGCCGCACGCGCCCCTGCATGCTGCACCAGATCAAGCGCTGCGCCGCGCCCTGCACCGGGCTGATCAGCCTGGAGGACTATGGCGGCCTCGTTGAGCAAGCCGAGGCCTTCCTGCGTGGCAAGTCCCGCGCCGTGGTCGCCGGCCTCGCCGAACAGATGACCGCCGCGGCCGACGACATGGAGTTCGAGCGCGCCGCGCGCCTGCGCGACCGCATCCGCGCGCTCGCCTCCGTCGCCCAGGAACAGCAGATCAATCCGGAGACGGTGGACGAGGCCGACGTCTTCGCCCTCTTCGCCGAGGGCGGCCAGGCCTGCGTCCAGGTATTCTTCTTCCGCGCCGGCCAGAACTGGGGCAACCGCGCCTACTTCCCCCGCGTGGACAAATCCGACGAGGACCCCGACATCATGGGCGCCTTCCTGGGCCAGTTCTACGACGACAAGCCGATCCCCAAACTGATCCTCGTCAACATCGAGCCCGCCGAACGCGACCTCCTGGCCGACGCCTTCTGCCTGAAGGGCGGCCGCAAGGTGGAAATCGCCAGGCCCGTGCGCGGCGAGAAACGCCAGTTGGTGGAGCACGCCTTCCTCAACGCCCGCGAGGCGCTGGGCCGCAAGATGTCGGAGAGCTCCGCCCAGGCGAAACTGCTGGCCGGCGTCTGCGAAGCCTTCGGCCTGGAGAGCCCGCCGGAGCGGATCGAGGTCTACGACAACTCCCACATCATGGGGACCAATGCGGTCGGCGGCATGATCGTCGCCGGCCCCGACGGCTTCCAGAAATCCCAGTACCGCAAGTTCAACATCCGCGGCGTCGACATCACCCCCGGCGACGACTTCGGGATGATGAAGGAGGTGCTGCGCCGCCGCTTCGGCCGGATGGTGAAGGAGGAGGAGGAGGGCGGCGAGGCGATCCGCCCGGACCTCGTCCTCATCGACGGCGGCATGGGCCAGATCAGCGCGGTGATGGAAGTGCTGGCCGACCTGGGCGTCGACGACATCGCCGTGGTCGGCGTCGCCAAGGGCCCGGACCGCGACGCCGGGCTGGAGCGCTTCTTCATCCCCGGCAAGCCCTACTTCATGCTCGAGCCCAAGAGCCCGGTCCTCTACTACCTCCAGCGCCTGCGCGACGAGGCCCACCGCTTCGCCATCGGCACCCACCGCGCCAAGCGCAGCGCCGAGATGAAGAAGAACCCCCTGGACGAGATCGAAGGCGTCGGCCCGGGGCGGAAGAAGGCCCTGCTGCACGCGTTTGGGAGTGCGCGCGGAGTGAGCCGGGCCAGCGTGGATGACCTGCTGAAGGTGGAGGGCGTCAGCGCGCCGCTGGCCGAGCGGATCTACAACTTCTTCCGCAAAACCTAACTTCCCCCATCGCGGCAGAGCTCTCGACGGTTGGCCCCCTCAGCAAGCGCCAGCCTCACAAACTCCCCCTTGCGATCCATCGCCGAGACTCCCGTGAACGGCACCTCCGACCTCCTTGCGAGATCGGAAAGGTGTCACGGATGTCTCCGCACACCCCTCACGGATGTCCCCGGTCTGAACACTGCGCGGGGGTTGCTGCCATTGCTCCACGCCTCACCTTGACAAGCCGAGGGCCCAAGGCTCGTTTCGACCAGGGGATTTAAGGCGGGGTGTGTCCCCTTCGGGGGCGCGCTCCG
>NZ_SSMZ01000310.1 GCF_004799395.1 Phenylobacterium sp. | reverse complement strand
CTAGGCCCGCTCCGCGCCGGCCTTCATCGCCTTGAGGGTCTCGCGCATCAGCACGGCATAGGCGCGGTCCAGGAACGCCACCTTCAGCAGCCACCGGCCGAGCGGCCCGAGGAAGCCCGGGAATCTGTCGGACCTCAGCCGAAAAGCGTAAGTCCAGGTCAATTCCGTGCGACCGCCCTCCAGCGCCCGGTAGCGGAATTCGCCGATGGCGTAGTGGATCGGCCGGGCAGCGGGGGTCGTGTAGTCCCAGACCACGTAGCGGAAACGTTCGCCCGGGAGGTCGTCCAGGATCTGCTCGGTGGCGCTGCCCCCGTCGCTGAGATGCACCTGGCGGCGTGCGCCTGCGCCGCCCCATTCGCCGGGCGTCAGCTGGGTTGTGCCGACGACCCCCGGCAGGCTGCCCGTGGCTGGCAGCGAGTCCTCAAGCTTGGCGGTGCGCGACCACTCGGCGAAGGTCATGGGATCGCGGTCGATGACGATCCGGTCCGTGCGCGTGATCATCGGCGCGGCGGGCTCAATGGCGGGCGGTGGGGCGCGTTCGGACTTAGCAGGCATCGCGTGCATGATCGCTGTTCTGCGGCCTGCCGGCCAGTCCCGAGGCGTCAGCGGCTGCGGGTGAGCGCCCGCGCCAAGCGCTGGGTCGGCCGCTCGACCAGCCTGAAGGTCACCCAGGAGGCGCCGAGGGAGACCGCCGCCGCCACGGCGATCGCCAAGGTCACCGGCGCGTGGTGACGGATCATCAGGATCAGCAGCTGCTCTCCCAAGAGGCCGTGGATCAGATAGACGGAGTAGCTGGTGTCGGACAGGAAGCGCACGACCCGCCATTCCGGCAGCCGGACGTTCAGCAGGGCCACGAAGAGCAGCAGCCCGTAGGCCACCGAGATCGCATAGGAGTTGGCCGCCGGCGCGAACTCCGGATGGATCGCCCGGACGCCCAGCAGGAAGACACTCCAGGCCGCTGTCAGATAGGCCAGGCCGAACGGCCAGGAGAGGCGTTTGGCCGCCAGCCACCAGTAGATGACCTGGCCCATCACCAGGACCGGCAGGTAGCTCACCACCGTGGCGAACAGGACGAAATTCGGTCCGAGGGCGCTGCGCTGGCAGATGACCACGGTCACGAAAGCCAAGTTGATCGCGATTCGATGCGGCGAGCGCCACATGAACTGGGTCAGGGCCGTCAGCGCGTAGAACACCATCTCGATGATCAGCGTCCAGGCCACGCCCACCAGCACCACCTGCGGAACCACGACGTAGTTGATCAGGCTGATGTTCAGCAGGATCGCCGAGAGGCTGAGCGGACCGCTGGGAATGCCGAGCGCGATGGAGAGCGCCACGGCCACCGCCATCATCGGATAGATCCGCAGCAGACGGCGCACGACGAAGCGATAGGGGCTCTCGACCGCAGCGCGGTCGCTGATGATGAAGCCGCTGATCAGGAAGAACAGGACGACGCCGAACCAACCGAAGTCCTGGATGATCCCCAGCGGGTCGGTGACGTTGTCGCGCACCCAACCGGCCGGCGCGAAGGGTTGCCCCATGCGCTGCGGCACCAGATTGGCCATGTGATCCCAGACCACGAGCCAGGCGGCCACCGCGCGGAGGTAGTCCAGGAAGACGTAGCGGCTTGCCGGATCCCTGGACCCGTCGGGGGCGTTCATCGGCCCTTGCTAGAGGAGCCGATTGAGTCCGCCAACAGCGGCGCTCCGCCGCGCCTGCCCGGCTCGCGCCGCTAACCGGCGATGGCGGCGGCGTCCCGGTCGCCGGTGCGGATGCGCAGCGCCTGCTCCAGGTCCATGACGAAGACCTTGCCGTCGCCGATCTTGCCGGTGTTGGCGGTGCGGGTGATCGCCTCGACCACCGCCTCGGCGATGTCGTCCGGGACGGCGATTTCCAGTTTCACCTTCGGCAGCAGCTTCACCTCATATTCCGCCCCGCGGTAGACCTCGGTCTTGCCGCGCTGGCGGCCGTAGCCGCGCACTTCGGTGACGGTCAGGCCCGAGGCGCCGGCCTCGGTGACCGCGTCCAGCACGGCGTCGAGCCGGCTGGGCTTGATGACCGCGACGATCATCTTCATGGCGCCGCCTTTCGGTTGGTTCGAAGAGCGACGCTAAGGCCTTCCCCGCGTCGCTCCAAGGGCTTGAGCGTTCGCTCGGTTCCCGTTGCCCGCGAAATGGGCGCCTGGGCCGCCGAGGTCCGGCCGACCGGGGCGGCGCCCGGCGCGGGGGCCAGCAATGGCCGCACCCGTCGTACGCGTTGGGCATGGCCCTTGGGCTTCACCGCGAAGGTCTGCTTTACCGCCTCCATCAGGAGCAGGCCTGCGAATCCGGGCCAGATCCGCGAGCCGACCTGCTCCCAGCCCTCGGCCCAGCGCGCCATCCAGTTGAGCGGCGGGACATAGAGGGCGCGCGTCCAGCCCGAGGGCTCGAGTTCCGCTTCGCGCAGCAGTTCGGCCAGCTGGCCGCGGCTATAGGGCCGGCCATGGCCGAACGGCGTCGACTCGGAATTGGCCCACAGGCCGTTGCGCGCCGCCACCGCCACCACAACCTTCCCGGAAGGCGCCAGCACCCGCCAGACCTCGCGCAACAGGGCCAGCGGATCGGGACTCTCTTCGATGCCGTGCACCACCAGGATGCGGTCGAAGAGGGCGTTGGGGAACGGCAGGGCGTCCTCGCCCACAAGGGTCGTCAGATTGGCCTCGCCGCCGGGCCAGATCTCAACTCCCTGCTGCGCGGGCATGGCGCCAACCACCCGGCGCGCCGCGTACCGGGCCGGGGCCACGAAGGGCGTCGCATAGCCCAGCGCCAGCACGTCGAGCCCGCGGGCGTCGCCCCACGCCTCGATCACCTTGCGCCCCACCATGGCGCGCGAGGCCCGCCCCAGATCGGAGGCGTAGAACTGGCGAAGGTCCAGAACGTCGCGGCGCATAGTCCATGGCTATGCTCGACTAACCCTTCACGCCAACCTAAATCGCAGTCGCGCCGCGACCCGCGCCCGGAGGCCAACCCATGCCGCTCACCGTCCATCAGTTCCCCTGTCTCGAGGACAACTACGGGTTCCTGGCCCGCGACGCGGCCTCGGGCCTGGCCGCCTGCATCGACACTCCGGACGCCGGCGCCATTCTGCGCGAGCTCGACAAGCTGGGCTGGAAACTCGACCTGATCCTCAACACTCACTGGCATCCCGACCACGCCGGCGGCAACGCCGAGATCGTGGCGGCCACCGGCGCGACCATCGTCGGCCCTGCCGAAGTGACGCGCATTTCCGCCCTCGACCGGGAGGTCAGGGGGGGCGACACGGTCATGCTGGGGGAAACGCATTTCCAGGTCATCGAATCGGGCGGCCATACGCTGGGCCACATCGCCTATTTCGACGCTGCCGACGGCGTCGCCTTCGTCGGTGACACCCTGTTCGCGCTGGGCTGCGGGCGCCTGTTCGAGGGCACGCCCGAGCAGATGTGGACGAGCCTGCAGCGGCTGGCCGCCCTGCCCGACGACACGACGGTCTATTGCGCCCATGAATACACCGCCTCGAACGCCCGCTTCGCGCTGTCGGTGGACGATGGTCCGGCGCTCAAGGCCCGCGCCGAGCAGGTCTTCGCCGCCCGCCAGCGCGGTGAACCCACCGTCCCCACCACCATCGCCCTGGAAAAGGCCACCAACCCCTTCCTGCGCGCGCCCGTCCTCGCCGACCGCGTCGGCGCCGCAGGCAAGCCCGACTACGAAGCCTTCGGCGCCGTGCGCGCGGCGAAGGACGTGTTCAAGGGGTAGATTTCTTCACTCCGGCGCGGCGCGGGGCAGGGATGCTCCTAGTGGAACCCCTGGGTCACCTGGACGATGCGGTCGGAGGACGGACGTCCGGCGAGGCCCTGCGGGGGGGCGACGGTGACTTCCAGCACACCGCCGGGATCGACCTGGGCCGAGGCCCTGGAACCCTCCACCAGGTGCACCTTGAGGATATGGTCGAGCAGCTTGCGGGCGTCGGAGCGCTTGGTCATGCGCACCACCGCCTCGCTGGTCACCATGGCCGCGTCGGCGATCAACGGCGCCGAGGTCGGGTTCGCCTCCGCCTCGAAGGGGATCAGCCGGCGCGCGGCGTGGCTCGCCCGGGCGCTGGCCTGCGCCAGCCGCTCCAGCAGCGCCTGCGGGCCCATGATCGCCAGCTTCAGGGGCGAGGCGACGCCGGCCAGCGCCGCGGCCGCGCCGCCCGGCCGCTGGTCGGTGAAGAGGGTCACCCCGCCTAGCCGCGTGGCGCGCAGCACCGGCTCGCCCAGATCGTTCTTGTAGATGGTGTCGCCGCGCGGGGCCGGCTGCGGCTGCAGGGCCCAGACCTCGAAGCTGTTGTCGAATTTCAGCAGCGCCTTCGGCTGGGTGCGGTCGAAGGTGAAGACGTCGCCGTCCTCGGTGACGTAGCGGGCGACCGGCGGGGCGGCGGTTTCACGTCCGTCGCTGGAATGATGTCCGAAGAGGCCGTTCAGGCTCCCCAGCGGACCGGCCAGGGCCGCCGGCGCCAAGCTTATCCATACGCAGAGGCCAACGGCGAGAACCGTCGCCGCCTTGATCCCAGAAAAAGCCGTTGGCTCACCCTTCATGACTTCGAAGGGCATGCAGAGGGCGTGTGGCGCTTTTTGGACCGGGGCGCGGCCTTCACCGGACAGTGCAGCCTTAGCCCACCAGGTACTGTCCGCCGTTGAGCGACAGTGTCGTTCCGGTCACATATCCGGCCCGTTCGCCGGCCAGGAAGGCGACCATGTCGGCGATCTCGTCGCCGCGGCCGAGCCGGCCCACCGGAATCTGGCCGATGATGGTCTCCAGGACCTTCTCGGGCACCGCCTGCACCATCTCGGTGTCGATATAGCCGGGGGCGATGCAGTTCACGGTGACGCCCTTCTTGGCGTTCTCCAGCGCCAGCGCCTTGGTGAAGCCGATCATCCCGGCCTTGGCGGCGGAATAGTTGGTCTGGCCGACCTGGCCCTTCTGGCCGTTGATCGAGGAGATGTTGATGATCCGGCCCCAGGAGCGGTCGCGCATGCCCTCGATCACCTGGCGGGTCATGTTGAACAGCGAATCCATGTTCACCCGGATCACTTCACTCCACTGCTCGGAGTCCATCCGGTGAAAGACGCCGTCGCGGGTGATGCCGGCATTGTTGACCAATATATCGATAGGACCGAGTTCGGCCTCGACGGCGGCCACGGCGTGCTGGCAGTCGGCGAAGTTGCCGACATTGC
>NZ_SSMZ01000031.1 GCF_004799395.1 Phenylobacterium sp. | reverse complement strand
CCTCGACCTCGCGGACCTGCAGCCAGAACTCCCGGCTGTGCGGCGCATCGAGCTGCTCGATCCGCCCAAAAGCCTTCAGCGCCGACGCCATATGGTCGACCCGCGCGGCGACCGAGGCGGCGAAGCCCTCCAGCCGCAACGCCGTCAGCGCCATCTCGCCCTTCAGCGGCGCCCGCGCGGCGGCGGCCGGCGGGAGGTGCGCCGCGGCGGACAGCTCCACCGGTTCGCCCATGGCGAGCGTCATGGCCTCGCCCGCCCGGCGGTCGTCCAGGCCGAACAGCAGCAGGGTCAGCTCGGTGCGCGCCGCCGGCAGCACCTTGATGGTGATCTCGGTCATCACCGCCAGCGTGCCCCACGATCCGGCGATCAGCTTCGGCAGATCGTAGCCGGTGACGTTCTTCACGACCTTGCCGCCGGCCTTCACCAGCTCGCCGCGGCCGGTCACGGCCTGCAGCCCCAGGAAGTGGTCGCGCGCCGCGCCGGCCCGGATGCGGCGCGGGCCGGAAAGGTTCGCCGCCAGCGTCCCGCCCAGGGTCGCCCGACCCGTGGCGCCCAGCAGCTTGCCCAGATGCGGCGGCTCGAACGGCAGCATCTGGCCGTGCGCCGCGACCAGCTTCTCGAGCACCGCCAGGGTGACGCCCGGCTGGGCGGTCAGCACCAGTTCCTCCGGGGCGTAGTCGACAACCTTGTTCAGGCCGGCGAGGCTCAGCACCGCGTCGGCGTCGGCCACCGACCCAATCCCGCGCTTGGTGCCGCCGCCGATGACCTCCAGCCTGCGCCCAGACATGCCGGCGTCGGCCACGAGTTCGCAGACCTCCTCGGCGGTCTTCGGCGTCTCGGTCAGGGCGACGAGATCCAACATCTAGAACCGGGGGAGCTCCGGGAAGGCCACGGCCCCGCGATGCACATGCACCCGGCCGAGCTCGGCGCAACGGTGGAGGCGCGGGAACACCTTGCCGGGGTTCAAGAGCAGGTCCGGGTCGAAGGCGCACTTCACCCGCTGCTGGCAGGCGAGGTCGGTCTCGGAGAACATCTCGCCCATCAGGTCGCGCTTCTCGACGCCGACCCCATGTTCGCCGGTCAGCACCCCGCCGACCTTGACGCAGAGCCTGAGAATATCCGCGCCGAAGGCTTCGGCCGCTTCCAGCTGCCCCGGCTGGTCGGCGTCATAGAGGATCAGCGGGTGCAGATTGCCGTCGCCGGCGTGGAAGACATTGGCCACCCGCAGTCCGTACTCCAGCCCCATCTGGGTGATCGCGCCCAGAACATAGGGCAGCTGGCCGCGCGGGATGGTGCCGTCCATGCAGTAGTAGTCCGGCGAGATGCGGCCCACCGCGGGGAAGGCCGCCTTGCGCCCGGCCCAGAACGCCAGCCGTTCAGCCTCGTTCTTGGACACGCGCACAGTCGTTGCGCCCCGCGCGCGGGCCAGCTCGACCACGTGGGCCGACAGCTCGGCGCATTCGGCCTCCGGTCCGTCCAGCTCGACGATCAACAGGGCCTCGGCGTCCACGGGGTAGCCGGCGTGGACGAAGGCCTCGGCCGCGGCGATGGCTGGGCGGTCCATCATCTCCATCCCGGCCGGGATCACGCCCGCGGCGATCACGTCGCCGACGCAGCCGCCCGCCGCCTCCACCGAGGCGAAGCCCAACAGCATCGCCCGCGCCGTCTGCGGCTTCCTCAAGAGGCGCACGGTCACCTCGGTGACCACACCCAACAGCCCCTCCGAGCCCGTGACCACGCCCATCAGGTCATAGCCGGCTGCATCGAACCCCTTGCCGCCCAGCCGCACCACCTCGCCGCTCATCAGAACCATCTCGCAGCCCAGTACGTTGTGCGTGGTCAGACCGTACTTCAGGCAGTGCACGCCGCCGGAGTTCTCCGCCACATTGCCGCCGATGGTGCAGGCGATCTGGCTCGACGGATCGGGCGCATAGTAGAAGCCGTCCGCCTCCACCGCGGCGCTGATCGCCAGGTTGGTCACGCCGGGCTGGACCACCGCGCAGCGGTTGGGGAGGTCGACGTCCATCACCCTGTTGAATTTGGCCATGCCGAGCACGACGCCGTCGGTCAGCGGCAGGGCCCCGCCGGAGAGCGAGGTCCCGGCGCCGCGCGGCACCACCTTCACCCCGTTCGACTGGCACCAGGCCAGGACCTCGGAGACCTGGGCCACAGTCTCGGGCAGCACCACAGCGAGCGGCGTCTGGCGATAGGCCGACAGGCCGTCGGATTGGAACGGAACCAGACCCGTCGGGTCGCCGATCACGCCATCGCCCGGGACCAGGCGCTTCAACGCGCGAACGATCTCGTCCTTGCGGGCGATCAGCGCGGCGTCGGGCGCGGGCATCTTCATGGCTCGCCCACGAACCAAAGTTCGCGCGCGGGGTCCAGCCTCTAGGCTTCGCGCAGCATCGCTTGCAGGCCGCGCGCCACGGGCTCGAGCATTGCGCCATCGGTGACGTCGGCCAGGTCGCGACGGGTGTGGTGCAGCGGGTGTCCGGCGACGAGGCCGACCAGCGGCCGGTAACCGAGCTTGCGGAAGGTCGCCAGCTCGCCAGGCGCATTGTGCGCGTCGAGGTCCAGCGGCTTGTCATAGCCGCGCTGCCCGGCGAAAGCCTTGGCGCCGAGGTCCATGAGCAGGCTGCTGACTCCCAGGGTGCGGGCCGCCTGAGGCCCGGGCTGGCGGGCGATCTGGCCGTCCTCCAAGGCGAAGTCATAGGCTGCGACATTGGCCCCGATCGCCACCCAAAGGCGCGTGTCGGCGGGTTTGGGGGCGAGCGTCTGGGTGAAGTGGTGCGCGCCGTAGCCGTCGAACTCGTGCCCGGCCGAGGCCACGACAATGATGTTGCGGTCGCTCGTCGCCGCCAGCCAGCGCGCCAGGCCCAGCCAGATGGCGATGCCGGCGCCGCGTTCTCCCGCGCAATGGAACCAGCCGCTCTTGGGCGTCGAGATGACAATCGGCTTGCCCGGCCCCGTACGGTGGCCGATCACGTTATGCGCCGGCCGGGTGACCGAGCGGCCCTCCAGCCGCACCGTGACGCTGCGCCCCGCGGCGGCGGCGGCCTTCAGGGCATCGCCGTCGCGGCCCGCCGCCAGCACGACCGGGACCTTCCAGGGCGGCGCCTTGGGATTGCGGTTGAGGGCGGAGAGTTCGCCCAGGGGAGACTCGGTGATCGCCACCACCGCCAGGACCCCCGAGTCGACCGCGGCGACCACCTGGGCGGGCGGCGGTGAATCCAAGGGCCCACCGGCCCCGGAGGGCAGGTCGATCAGCGCGATCTTGGCCGCGCCGCCGATCAGCGACAGGGGCGCGGTGACGCCGCCAGCCGGCGTGGCGACCGGGGTCCAATAGGGAAAACTCTCCAGCGCGCGGCCATTGAGCGTGATGTCCACATGGCCCGGATCGAACACGGGATAGTCGAAGGCCTGGCGCTCGACAGCGTAGCCGGCGGCCTTCAGCGCGCGCTCCATCCAAACTGTGGTGGCGTCATCGCCTGGCGTCCCTGTGCGGTGCTCGCCGAGGCCAGCGTAGGCCTTCACGTCGGCATAGAGGGCCGCGCCGGCGAGCGGATCGGGCGTGGCGGCGGCTCGGGCGCTCATGGCCGGAAGGGTCGTCGTGGTGGCGCTGAGGCCCGCAAGCATCGCCTGCCGTCTGTCGATCTGAAACGCCACGCGACCTCCACCCTGGACAGACTGCGCCCAAGCCCATGGCGGCGAGTTTTGCTCGCAATCAACCATGGTGTTGAGGCATTCCAGCATCCGGAACGGATGCCCGGACTAACGACAAGCTCTAGTGACGCGCCGGCTGACCAGCCGCCTGCGCCTGAGCCGCGCGGCGTTCCTCGACCTGCTTCTTGTGGGCCATGTGATGGCCTACGGCGCAGCCGGCGGCGGCGCCCAGCAGCGCATGGTGGCCGGCGACGTGACCGGCGACCCCGCCGACGACGGCGCCCTTGATGCAGCCCTTGGCTTCGACGGCGCCGCTGCCGGACAGGGCCAGCGTGAACGCGATGGCCGCGGTTGTGACGATCTTCATGGGCATCCTCCGAACTGTCCCCCGCCCCGACCCTACGCGCCCTTGAAGGCTGGCGTCCGCTTTTCGTTGAAGCTGGCGACGCCCTCGCGGCGGTCTTCGGTCTTGAACAGGCGGTTGTAGGCCGACAGCTCCATTTCCATGGCCGCCGCCAAATCCAGCGAGTGGCCCTCGCGGACCACGTGTTTCAGGGCGCGGACCGAGAGCGGGGCCTTGGCGGCGATCTCGGTGGCCACGCCCAGCACGGTGGCCATCAGGGATTCCGGAGAGGTGACGCCGTTGACGACGCCGTACTCCAGCGCCTGGGCCGCGGTGAACGGGCGGCCCGTGGTGAGCAGCTCGATCGCCCGCCGCTCGCCGGCGCAGCGACGCAGCAGCTGGGTGCCGCCGAGGCCCGGCATGATGCCCAGCCCCACCTCCGGCAGGCCGAAGCGCGCGGTCTCCGAGGCGTAGGCGAAGTCGCAGGCCAGGGTCATCTCGCAGCCGCCGCCCATGGCCGCGCCGTTGACGGCGGCGATCACCGGGACCGGCACCGAGAGCTGGGCGCGGACCATGGCCTCGAACACCCGATGCTGCAGCGCCCAGGTCTCGTCGGTCATGCCGTTGCGTTCCTTCAGGTCCGCGCCGGCCTGGAAGTGGCGCCCCTCGCCGGTGAGGATCACGCAGCGCAGGTCCTCGCGGGCGGCCAGCGCCGTCCAGGCGTCGGTCAATTCTTCGCCCATCAGGGTGGAGAGCGCATTGGCGACCTCGGGCCGGTTGAAGGCGACCACGGCGACGCCAGGCGCCGGTTCGGTGAGTCTGATGGTCTCGGGCATGTTCAAAATGACTTCGGCAGGTCCAGCACGTGGGTGGCCACGTGGGAGAGGATGAGGTTCGTGGAGATCGGCGCCACTTGGTAGAGGCGGGTTTCGCGGAACTTGCGTTCGATGTCGTACTCCTCGGCGAAGCCGAAGCCGCCGTGGGTCTGGACGCACATGTCGGCGGCGTACCAGGAAGCCTCGGACGCCGTAAGCTTGGCCATGTTGGCCTCGGTTCCGCAGGGCTGGCCGGCCTCGAACAGGGCCGCGGCGTGGGCGACCATGTGCTCGGCGGCGGTCATCTGGACGTAGGCCCGCGCGATGGGGAACTGCACGCCCTGGTTCTCGCCGATCGGCCGGCCGAACACCTGGCGCTCCTTGGCGTAGGTGCTCGCGCGATCGATAAAGAACTTGGCGTCGCCGATGCACTCCGAAGCGATCAGGATGCGCTCGGCGTTCATGCCGGAGAGGATGTAGCGGAAGCCCTGCCCCTCTTCCCCGATCAGGTTGGCGACTGGCACGCGCAGGGCCTCGAAGAACAGCTCCGTGGTGGCGTGGTTGATCATGGTCCGCACCGGACGGATGGTCAGGCCATTGCCGACTGCCTCTCGCATGTCGACCAAGAGCACGCTCATCCCGTCCGACGGCTTGGTCGCGTCGGCGCGGGCGGTGGTGCGGCAAAGCAGGACCATCAGGTCGGAGTGCTCGGCCCGGCTGATCCACAGCTTCTTGCCGCTGACAACGTAATGGTCGCCGTCACGTCGAGCGAAGGTGGTGATGCGGGTGGTGTCGGTGCCGGCGTCCGGTTCGGTGACGCCAAAGGCCTGCAGGCGCAGTTCGCCCGAGGCGATCTTCGGCAGATAGGCTTCCTTCTGGGCCGCGCTCCCGTGCGCGAGCAGGGTGCCCATGGTGTACATCTGCGCATGGCATGCGCCGCCGTTGCAGCCGGACCGGTGGATCTCCTCCAGCACCGCCGCGCCCGCCGCCAGGCCCAGGCCCGAGCCGCCGTATTCCTCCGGGATCAGCACCGACAGGAACCCGGCCTCGGTAAGCGCAGAGACGAACTCCGTCGGATACTGCCGCTCCCGGTCCAACGCCCGCCAATAGACGCCCGGGAACCGCGCGCAGAGCCTGCGCACCGCCTCGCGGATTTCGGGGAAGGTCTCTTCGTTCAGCTTGGGCACGGCGGGCATCTGTGGCGCCTCACCCGCCGTCAGCCAAGCGCGAAACCGGGATGACAGCGGAAGGGAAGACGGTAGGGTCCGGCCCCAAGGAAGGCAGGCGCCGTGTGACAGACCTCAGCTACGTGCATGGCGCCGACGCGCGGCCGCTGCTCGGCCAGACCATCGGGCAAGCCTTCGACGCGACCTGCGCGGCTCACCCTGACGTCCCGGCGCTGATCTCGCGGCATCAGAAGGTGCGCTGGACCTACCGTGAGATGGGCGAGCGGGTGGACGCACTCGCCGCAGGCCTACTGGCGCTGGGCCTGGGGCCGGGCGACCGCATCGGCGTCTGGGCCCCCAACTGCGCAGAGTGGGCCCTGACCCAGTTCGCCACCGCCAAGGCCGGTCTGATCCTGGTCAACATCAACCCGGCCTACCGCCTGAGCGAGGCCGAGTACGTGCTGAACAAGGTCGGCTGCAAGGCGCTGATCACAGCCGTGGCGCACAAGACCAGCGAATACCTGCACATGATCCGCGAGCTTGGTCCGGAGCTCTCCTCCTGCCGCCCCGGCGCCCTCCAGGCCGGTCGCC
>NZ_SSMZ01000309.1 GCF_004799395.1 Phenylobacterium sp. | reverse complement strand
CCCCCAATTCGCCCTTCGCCGCCCTGGCCGCGCTGAAGGGCGAGCCGCCGCCCGTCCGCCGGCCGCGCCGCCGTCGGACCGGGACCGCGCGCCCGTGACGCAGGACGCCGCCCGCGCCGACGTCTGGCTCTGGCGCGCGCGCTTTTTCAAGACCCGCACCCTGGCCGCGACCTTCATCGACGAGGGCCGGATTCGCCTGACCCGCGCCGGCCACGAAAGCCGGATCGACAAGCCTGCCCGCCCGGTCAAGGTGGGCGACGCCCTGGTGTTCGCCTTGGGCGGACGGCTCATCGCGGTCACCGTGCTGGCGCTAGGCGAGCGGCGAGGACCCCCAGCCGAGGCGCGGACTCTCTATTCCTCGCTGGATGAGCCCTGATGTACGCCCTAGGCTCCTCAGGGTCTGGAGAGCCTTCGACGTGACCGATCCGCACGACACCGTCGGCGCAGCCAAACCGCGCGGCGTCTTCTGGTGGCTCGGGCGGCGCGCCGGCCGGGGCGAGTACTGGGTCTGGGTGGCGATCATCTTCGTGCTTTCGATCGGGCTCAGCTATATCGACCCCGACGTCGGCGTGGCGATGACCGCGCCCCTGACCTTCGCCCAGATCCGGCGGGCGCACGATTTCGGCCGCAGCGGCTGGTGGGCCGCCGCCGCCACCGTCGCCCCCGTCGTCGCCACCTTGCCGGTCCTTTCGATGGGCCTCGTCACCGCGACCCTGGTCGGGGTCGCCGCGGAACTGGCTCTGATCGTGCTGTTTGGCGCCCTGCCCGGCGACGCCGGCGACAATCGTTTCGGGCCGCCGCGGCCCTTCACATGGCCAGTCGCGCTGACCGGCCGGTGAGGCCTCTGGGGCCGCCTGGAGAATTCCTCGAAGCGCCACGTGCTGCGACAGCATTGACAATAGGGGGCGCCACCGCGAAAAACCCGCGCCCGCTCGTAAACTCTGGGAGGCCCCTCGCCCGCCATGACCTACATCGTGATGGATCCCTGCATCAAATGTAAGTTCATGGACTGCGTGGAGGTGTGTCCTGTCGACTGCTTCTATGAGGGCGAGAACTTCCTGGCGATCAATCCGGACGAATGCATCGACTGCGGCGTCTGCGAGCCGGAATGCCCGGTCGACGCCATCAAGCCGGACACCGAGGACGATCCCGACGGCAAGTGGCTTCGGATCAACTCCGACTATTCGAAGGTCTGGCCGAACATCACGGTCAAGGGCGAAGCCCCCGCCGACGCAGAAGCCTTCGAGCGCGAGACCGGCAAGCTCGAGAAATACTTCTCCGAGAAGCCCGGCCGCGGCTCTTAAAGCCGTCCCGCCGACCGCCAGCTTGGCGGTAAGGCCGCCGGGGCAACCCTTTCATTCCGCTTCATTTTATGTTATCGTTACGGACGACGTGGCGCTCAGGGTCTCTTCCCTTGCCCGTCGGCCGAGAAGAAACGCCGATCCGGCGCAGTCCAATGAGGGATAGCTCCGGGGCCAGGCGAAGGGTGTCTTAAGAGGTCTACTTCCGCTCCCAACCGATGACGCCGCCGCGATCTGCTTTCGCGGACAGGGTGGCTTATTCGCTGGGCGCATCTGCGTCAAAGGTCCGCGCAGTCCGGACCCAGGGAATTTTGAGAGGACTATCTCGATGAGCAAGAACGGTATGGATTTCTCGGTCGGCGATCACGTCGTCTATCCGGCCCACGGCGTGGGCCAGGTGCAGGGGATCGAAGTCCAGGAAGTCGCCGGTCTGAAGCTCGAAGTCTATGTGATCACCTTCGACCACGAAAAGATGACGCTTCGCGTGCCGACCGCCAAGGCCCGCACCGCCGGGCTGCGGGCTCTGGCCGAGACCAATGTGGTGACCCAGGCGCTGACCACCCTGAAGGGCCGCGCCCGCGTGAAGCGCACCATGTGGAGCCGCCGCGCCCAGGAGTACGAAGCCAAGATCAACTCCGGCGACCTGATCTCCATCGCCGAAGTGGTCCGCGACCTGCACCGCGCCGAGAACCAGCCGGAACAGTCCTATTCGGAACGCCAGCTCTATGAGAGCGCGCTCGACCGCATGGCCCGCGAAGTCGCCGCCATCGAGCGGATCGACCGCGACGCGGCCATCGGCATCCTCAACAAGTCCCTGATCAAGGCGGTCGCGGCCTAAGTCAAACCGACAACCCGATTTGCGAGAGCGCCCGGCCTCACCGCCGGGCGTTTTCGTTTGCGCCCCGGCCGATCGCGGCCCAGCCTCCAACCAACATAGAAGGGTGGAGGCAAGCTCATGGCCGACGACGCCGGCGCAATCGCCAAGGACGCCCGCGAGCGGGCCTATTCCACGCCTCTGAAGGACTTCCAAGTCGCCGAGGTGAGCCACTTCACCAGCGACACCCACTGGCCCTGGTTCGAGCGATTGAGGCGCGAGGATCCGGTTCACTACTGCGCTGAGAGCGAGTACGGCGCATATTGGTCGGTGACCAAGTTCCAGGACATCGTGGCGGTCGACTCCAACCACGAGGTCTTCTCGTCGGACTCCAGCCGCGGCGGCATCATGATCGCCGACGCCTTCGAGCCCAGCGAAGACTCCAGCTTCATCGCGCTGGACCCGCCCGATCACGACGCCCAGCGCCGGGTGGTCACGCCCACCTTCTCCACGGCCGGCATGGCCGCCATGGAGCCGCTAATCCGCGATCGGGCCGCAGCGATCCTCGACGAGCTGCCGGTGGGCGAGACCTTCGACTTCGTGGACAAAGTCTCCATCGAACTCACCAGCCAGATGCTGGCCACGCTGTTCGACTATCCCTTCGACCAGCGCCGCAACCTGCCGAAGCTCTCCGACATGGCGCTCTCAGGTCCGCCGCCGGCCGACATGACCCCGGAACAGATGATGGAACGGCACGCGGGTTCATGCCGCTGGTCATGCCGTTCATGGGCCTCTGGGACGCTCGCAAGGACGGGCCGCCGGCCAACGACCTGATCTCGCTCTTGAGCCACGATCCCGTCACCCGCAAGGGCGACAACCCCGAGCGCTATCTGGGAAACGTCATGCTGCTGACCGTGGCCGGCAGCGACACCACGCGCCACTCGATCACCGGCGCCCTGATGGCTTTCCAGGACTATCCCGACGCCTATGACCGCTTGCGGGGCGACCCGACGCTGCTCGAATCCGCCGTGCCTGAGATCGTCCGCTGGCAGAGCCCGGTTGCCCACATGCGCCGCACCGCGACCCAGGATTTCGAACTTGGCGGCAAGACCATCAAGAAGGGCGACCGGGTGGTCATGTGGTACGTCTCGGGGAACCGCGACGAGGACGTCATCGCCGACGCCGAGCGCTTCATCATCGACCGCGAACGCCCCCGCCAGCACGTAGCCTTCGGCTTCGGGATCCACCGCTGCGTGGGCAACCGGCTGGCCGAAATGCAGCTGAGGGTCGTCTGGGAAGAGATCCTCAAGCGCTTCGAACGCATCGAGGTGGTGGGCGAGCCCCGGCGCCTGAAGTCGAACTTCGTGAAGGGCTACGAAGCCCTGCCCGTCCGGATCGTCGCCTGAGGCCAGGGTTTCCGCCTACCCGGGCAGCGCCGTTTCCAGCAACCCCTCCGGATCGCCGCCCGGGCCGCGGTCGAGTTCGGCCCTCAGCTTGTCGCGGTCGAGGTCGCCTTCCCAACGGGCGATGACCAGGGTCCCGATGCCATTGCCGATGAAATTGGTGAGCGCGCGGCACTGGCTCATGAAGCGGTCGACGCCGAGCAGCAGGCCCAGCGCGGCGATCGGGAGGTCGGGGATCACCGCCAGGGTGGCGGCGAGCGTGATGAAGCCCGCGCCGGAGACGCCACTGGCGCCCTTCGACGTCAGCATGGCCACGCCCAGCAGGGTCAGCTCCTGCTGCCAGCTCAGATGGATGTTGGTCGCCTGGGCCAGGAACAGGGTGGCCAGCGTCATGTAGATGTTGGTGCCGTCGAGGTTGAAGCTGTAGCCGGTGGGCACCACCAGGCCGACCGTGGTCTTGCCGGCCCCCAGCCGCTGCAGCTTGGCGATGATCAGCGGCAGGGCTGCCTCCGACGAGGAGGCCCCCAGCACGATCAACAGCTCCTCGCGGATGTAGCGCAGGAACTTCAGCACCGAGAAGCCGCTGAGCGCGGCGACGGCCCCCAGCACGATGAGCACGAAGAGCGCGCTGGTCAGGTAGAAGGTCCCCACCAGGGCGCCCAGGTTCCGCAGCGACGCCACCCCGAACTTGCCGATGGTGTAGGCCATGGCCCCGAAGGCGCCGATGGGCGCCAGACGCACGATCACCCCGATGATGCCGAAGAACACCTGGGCGATCCCGTCCAGCACGCCGGCTGTCTTGATCCCGAACGCGCCCATCTTGGTGCAGGCGAACCCGGTCAGCACCGCGATCACCAGAACCTGCAAGAGGTCGCCGTCGGCGAAGGCGCCGAGGAAGGTGTCCGGGATCAGGTGCAGCAGGTAGTCGACCACGCTCTGGCCATGGGCCGCCTTGGCCGCATAGTCGGCGACCGCCTTCGGGTCGAGGGTCGCCGGGTTGATGTTGAACCCCCGGCCCGGGTGCAGGAGTTCGCCGACGCCCAGGCCGACTGCGAGGGCGAAGGTGGACATCACCTCGAAATAGACAAGCGTGCGCACGCCGAGGCGTCCCACCGCCTTGAGGTCTCCCATGTGGGCGATGCCGGCGGCCACGGTGCAGAAGATCACCGGCGCCACGGCCATCTTCACCAGCTTGACGAAGGCGTCGCCCAGCGGCTTCAGCGAGGCCCCGAACACCGGCCAGATCGCGCCGACGATGAGCCCGAGCGCCACGGCGACCAGCACCTGCACCCAGAGCTCGCGGAAAATCTTCATCGGTACGCGACTCCCCCGAGCGATATCGCCCACGGGGCAAGGCTAGGGTGCGCGGCCCGGGCGGGCAATCGCGCTCAGGCCATACGGACCGCGCCGCCGCGAAAAGCTTGGCGCCTGCCCCGGCCCGTGGCATCGGTCGCGCCGCGTGGCCCGGTAGCTCAGCCGGATAGAGCAGAGCTTTCCTAAAGCTAAGGTCGGGGGTTCGAGTCCCTCCCGGGCCGCCACTCCGACGGTGTCCATACTGGACACATAGGTGACAGGTCGTACCTAAGACATAGGTGACAACCTCGGGCCGAACGGGTTGTCGAGGGGTTGCAGGGTTCTCTGCTCCAGATCGATGAAGCCCAGATCATAGTGCATGAAGCGGACGAGCCCTATTTCCTCGTCGACTTCCTTGATGCCGAGGCGCTGACCGGCCAGCACGATTGAGACGTTGATCTTCTTGCGGTGCAGGCAGATGCGGCCGCAGTTGGTGACGATGGGGTGTCGCGCCTGCTTCCGCTAGTCGAGGCGACTCGTCTCTCGATCTCGATCTCGATCTTCCGCAACATCAACGCTGAGGCTGCATGGCCCGACCCGCAGAACGACGCGTGACCAAGGGTTTGTGCGGCTGGCCAACGAATTGGTTAGCAGTCGCGGCCTTGACCGTCTTATCGGGCTGCCAGTCGCCAGTCGTGCAGACCCGTGACTATAACTTTGCGGCCAAGTACTCGGAGGCCGGGCGTGAGGTAAGCGTCGCTCAACGATACCGCTGCTTCCTTGAGAACCAGACTTGGCTGTCTGAGGCCGGGCCGACCTGGCATACACGTTCGCCAGCTGAGCAAGCCATCCGGCTGAAGCTGGCGTCCGGCCAGCCGGCCGTCATCCAGCCGCTACCAAGGACCGCGAGCACCACTCCGGAATGTCCCGAAAAGGACGGTGCTCTTCCCTCCGCGCTCTTCGTGGCGTTGCCCGACGCCCGGGGCCTAGCGGGCTTCGACAGCCAGAACACCGATCGCGACGGAGCTACCATCCGCCTGCTGTCCATCGAGGTGAAGCGCCTCGGCAGTGGCGAAGCCGCGTTCAAGGAAACCCCAACGACGCCGGATCCGCGTCAGTTCTTCTACACCGTGTCCGGAGCCTTCTTTCAGGGGCATGACATCGACCGGATGGGCCTGCGCGACTACGTCAAAGCGCGGCATTCGATCTGGGTGACGCCGGGAAGCAAATGGCGCTTTGCAGGATGGACGCCGGAAGACGTGCAGGCCGCGCGCACTCTGGGCAAACCGCAGCTCTACAACCCTCAGGATGGCCTCGGGATACCAGGCGCATGGTCAGACGGGCATTGGACCCTGTCCGACACGCCGTCGCATGAGGCGATGACCTGGTTTCGCCTGGCTAAGTCGGTTGCCCTGCCTGAGCCGGATGCCAGCCTTCCCAGAACACAGGTCCGCTACAGGGATTTCGAGTTCGAACTGCCGACGGGCAAATACAGCGGCTTCCATTTTTATGATCCGGCCTCGGACGAATTGATCGTCCTCTACCTCGTGAGACTTCAGGCTGTTTCTCCCTGAACGCTTGCCGTTGAGGCGTTCCGACGAGGCCGTACTGGAGTGCTGTTCAAGCTCCTGGTCGGCGTGATTGGTTTGACAACACCAATCCAAGCTAGCGAAATTGAACGGGCTCGGGCTATGCGGTTCGACAATTGATCCGATTGGAATTGCTGACCTCTGCCATTCCCTCCCGGGCCGCCACTCCGACGGCCTATGGTCCGTCGGCGCCGTTTTCGGCCGCCGCGCTGAGGGCGGCCGCCCCGGACACCATGGCCGCGTTCTATTTAAGCGTCGGTGCAGTAAAGCTCGGCCAATCCAGGCATTCCACAGTCAACCGCCGCGATGTCGCAACGTCATGAAACGTTCACATAAAGCGACGTTATTTTGGTGGACGGTCATGTTCGCAAAAACGTCATGGACCTGTAGTTTTTACTTCATAAGCCACGAATAGCGAAGCCCACGGACCGGCCGCAGCCAAGCGACGCCGGCTAAGGGGTTTATGGCTATGACATCGAAAACGTCGCTTCTGACGAGTGCTGGGATTTGCATCCTCTTCGCGCTCTCGGTCGCCGGTGGGGCGCAAGCTGCGCCCAAGCACAAGCATCCGGCCGCGGCGGCCGACACGGCCCTCGCTGACGAAGTGAAGGCGTTGAAGGTTCAGGTCGAAGCGCTGCAGGCCACTGTCCAGGCGCAGGCCCAGCAGCAGAGCCAAGCGCAGGCCACCGCCAGCCAGGCTCAGGCGCAGGCCCAGGAAGCCACCGCGGCGGCCCACGCCGCCCAGGCCAAGCTGGACATGCAGATCGAGCAGATCCCCGGCGCCGTGCAGACCGCCGTCGCCGCCCAGCCGGCGCCGACCCTCGACAAGCTGAAGTACAAGGGCATCAGCCTGACCCTGGGCGGTTTCGCCGAAGCGGCCGGCATCTATCGGTCCAAGACGCTCGAATCCGACATCGCCTCCAGCTTCGCGAAGGTCCCCTTCGAAAACTCGGGGCTCTCGCAGATCCACGAACTGCGCGGCACCGCGCATCAGAGCCGGGTTTCGTTCCTCGCACAGGGCGACATCAACCAGGCGACGCACGCCGCCTTCTACGGCGAGTTCGACTTCAACGCGGCGGCCCAGACCGCCAACTCCAACGAGAGCAACTCCTACAACCCGCGGATCCGCAACCTCTACGCCACCATGGACTGGGACTACTGGGGCCTGCACATGCTGGCCGGCCAGAACTGGTCGCTGCTGACGCTGAACAGCAAGGGCATCACCCCGCGCAACGAGGTCCCGCCGCCGGTCATCGACGCGCAGTACGTGCCGGGCTTCTCCTGGACCCGCCAGCCGCAGATCCGGCTCACCAAGGACTTCGACGACAAGCAGTTCTGGCTCGCCGCCTCGCTCGAAAACCCGCAGACGACCTTCACCGGCACCGCCGGCAACGCCTTGCCCACGGGCGTGAGCGTCGCCGACCTTGCGACCGGCAACGCCACCATCAACGGGGCGCCGGCCGTCGCGGCCGCCTTCAGCGGCTTCAACTCGGTCAACACCACCTCCTTCAACCGCACGCCCGACGTGATCCTGAAGGCGGCCTGGGAGCCCTACATCGGCGTCGCGCGGCCGCTTCACGTTGAAGCGTTTGGCATCTACCGCGACTTCTACGACCAGATCACCGTGACGGCGGCCAACACCCAGGGCCTGACCCCCGGCGTGCATGAAGCCGACGTCGAGGGCGGCGGCTGGGGTGCGGCCATCACCTACACCGCGATCCCCAAGATCCTCGACCTGCAGGCCTCGGTGATGAGCGGCAAGGGCATCGGCCGCTACGGCGCCGGCCAGTTGTCCGACGCCACCCTGCGCATCGACGGCAAGGTCGCCCCGATCGACGAGACCATGTACCTGATCGGCGGCACCCTGCACGCAACGCCGGAAGTCGACCTCTATGTGTTCGCCGGAGACGAGCGGGAAAACTCCAAGATCAGCACGCTCGGCACGACGAACTACGGCTTCGGCAACCTGGCCAACACGGTGTTCACCTCGGCGGGTTGCACCACCGTCGGCGGAACCTGCTCGGCCACGGTCCGCGACGTCGGTCAGATCACCGCCGGCCTCTGGGACAAGGCCTTCACCGGCTCGTTTGGCCAGATCCGGATCGGCCTGCAGTACTCGCACACCAAGCTGGAGGCCTTCTCCGGCGGCGGCTACACGCCGAAGACCACCGACGACATGATCTTCACCAGCTTCCGCTACTATCCGTTCTAAGCGAAACCGCGGGGGCGCCGGCGGCGCTCCCGCGACCTTCGCCTGGTCCCAATTCGCCATGCAAAACACCGCCCAGCTCCCGCTGCGGCGGTGAATTTTTATTGCTGGCCGCCGCACGCCTGAGCGCCCTCGGCGGCCGGCCCCCTTGAGCCCGCGCCGCGCTCGAAGCCCCCGACCTTCCAATGTGGCGCCGCGGCCATAGCGGCCATGAATCGACGCGCGTTCAGGTTGCCGTACGGCAGATACAGTGCATAACGGTTTTGGGGCCTGCGACGGGAACAACGGCGCGCGGCCGGGGACGCGCCCGGGAGGAAAACCATGAAGCTTCGGACCTTGCTGCTAGGCGGCGGCGTGATCGGCGCGACCCTTGCCTTCGGGTCAGCCGCCCTGGCCGAGACGGCCACACCCCACAAGAAACCGGCGCACAAGGCGGCAGAAAAGGCGGCGGCCAAGCCCGCCGACGACCAGATGGCGACGCTGACCAGCGAAGTGCAGGCGTTGAAGGACAATCTCGCAGCCGAAACCGCCGCCCGCCTGGCCCTGCAGTCCCAGGTTCAGGCGGCGTCCGCCCGCGCCGACGCGGCCGAGGCCGCCGCGAGATCGGCCCACACCGAGCTCGCCGCCGCCCAGGACGCGGAGATCAAGACCATCCCCGCGCAGGTCGCCGCCGAAGTGAAGAAGGACCGGCCGACCGACGGCATCTATGTGGGCGGGGTGAAGATCACGCCCGGGGGCTTCCTGGAAGCCGCCGAGGTCTGGCGCCAACACGACACCGCCAACGACGTTTCGACGGCGCTCAACACCATCCCCTTTCCGCAGACACGGCAGGGCCATCTGGATGAGCTGCGGTTCACGCCGCGCCAGAGCAGGGTCTCGGCGCTGGTCGAAGGCAAGCCCAACTCCGACGTCACCCTCAGCATGTATGGCGAATTCGACTTCCAGGGCGCGGCGCAGAGTTCGAACTCCAACGAGACCAACAGCTTCGTGCCCCGGATCCGCCACTTCTATGGGGCGATCGACTGGGCCGACTCCGGCTGGCACCTGCTGACGGGCCAGACCTTCTCGCTGGTGACCCTGGACTCCAAGGGCATCACGCCACGCAACGAGGTCACGCCGCTGACGGTCGACGGCCAGTACCATGTCGGCTTCACCTGGACCCGCCAGCCGGTCGTGCGGCTGACCAAGGACCTGATGGACAAGCACCTGTGGATCTCGGTCTCTGCGGAGAACCCGCAGACCACTTTCACCGGGACGGTTCCCGCCGGCGTGATCAACACCATCAACAACGGCCAGGGCTTCTACGCCGGCGCCACCAACACCGGCGCCGCAGCGACGTCGTCCCTCAATCATCTGCCCGACCTGGTGGCCAAGGTCGCAATCGAGGAGGACCTGGGCGGGCATCATCTGCACGCCGAAGTGCTGGGCCTCAGCCGCGACTTCTACGAACAGCTGGCGAGCTTCGATAACAAGGACGTCTGGGGCGGCGGCGTGGGCGCGGGCCTGACCCTGCAGGTCCTCCCCGGCCTGTTTGACATTCAGGCCTCCGGCCTATCGGGCCGCGGCATCGGCCGCTACGCCTCGGGACAGCTTCCGGACGTGACCTTCAACCCCGACGGCCGCATTGAGCCGATCCGCGAGAGCATCATCCTGGTCGGCGGGGTCATACACGCCACCAAGGCGCTGGACCTGTGGGCCTACGCCGGCGAGGAGCGCGACAACCGCGCGGCCTTCGGCGCCATCGGCTATGGCAACCCGCTGTTCGTGAACACCGGCTGCGACATCGAGGGCTCGGCGCTACCCTGCACCGGCAACACCCAGGCGCTCAAGCAGATCAGCGCCGGCTTCTGGGACAAATTCTACTCCGGCGCCTGGGGCCAGGCCCGCTTCGGTGTGCAGTACTCGTACATCGAGCGCGACGCCTTCACCGGCGTCGGCGGGGCGCCGCAGGCCAACGAGAACATGGTCTACACCAGCTTCCGCTACTACCCCTTCCAGTGAGCGGCTTGGCGCCGCTCTGCTACCACGTGTAGCGCAGCGAGACGCCGTAGGTGCGCGGGAAATTGTAGCGCACGACGTTGTTGGTCGCGGTCGGCGCGCCGAACACGACATAGGTCGTGTTGAAGATATTTTCGGAGTGCAGCGCCAGCTCGTAGCGGCCCCAGTCGATCCCGGCGCGGGCGTCGAAGTCGGTGTAGTCGTCCAGCAGCGGGACCTGCGCCACCTCCTGCACGCCGCCCCAGCGGCCGTTGCCCTTGAAGTTCAGGAAGCCGGTGACCGCGTCGGTGATCGGATGGGTGTAGTAGGCGTCCAGCGTCGCGGTCCAGTCGGGCTGCTGCGGCTGGCGAAGGCCATTGTAGGTCGTGCCGCCAAGCTTGCCGCCCTCCCGCGCGCCCGTGAGCGTGAACCGCAGCGGGCCGCCGAAAATGTTCACATGCGTGGTGGCTTCGAACTCTACGCCCCATAGATTGGCCGGTCCGGAGTTGAACGCGAAGACGGTCTGCTGCACCGGGCAAACAGGGCTGGCGATGAAGCAGCCGTTGTTGCCCTGGATGATCAGGTTCTTGAAATCGTTGTCGTAGACGTCGGCGGTCAAATAGAGGTTGCTGAGGATGTTGCCCTTGTAGCCGATCTCGTAGGCCGTCAGCGTTTCGGACTGATAGGATGTCGGCACCGGGATTGGCTGGCGTGGATCGCCGAGCGAGGTGTTGAAACCGCCCGGCCGGTAGGCCGTGCCGACCTTCGCATAGACCAGATTGTCGGGCGTCAGCTTGTAGCCCGCGGTCACGTCGTAGGAGACGTTGGTGTCGCGGATCGCGCCGGTGACATCGAATGCCAACCCGTTGCTGGCCGGCAGGCCGGTGCCGAAATCGACCCGCTGGGTGCTGAAGCTTTCGTCGTCATGGGTGACCCGCAGATCGCCCGAGATGTTGAACTTCGAGGTGAAATCGTATCCGACGGAGCCGTAGGCCGCGTAGGACTCGAAACGTTCGTGGCCCACGTCGTTGGTGCCGACGCTGGGGCTCGCAGCGGTCGGGGTCTTGGACAGAATGCTCTGCGGCAGGTCGCGCAGCAGGTAGTATTCGGCGCCCACCAGCCAGGTGAAATTGTCGACCTTTTGGCCGGCGAAATGGACGTCCTGATAGAAGATCCTGGCGCGGTCGAGCTGGTTGCCGCCCAGGAAGTTGTCCGCAGCCAGCACTGCGGGAATGGCCGCCGTGGCCACCTTGCCAGCGGCGACGAGCGACTGGGCATACTGCAGGGATGAGGCGTCGCGGTCATAGGCGTTCTCGCCGCTGCGGTCGCGATACATGGTGGTGGTGGCGAAGCTGCCGAGACTGAAGTCCGTATTGGTGGCGAACTCGTAGTTGTCCATCCGCATCTTGGCTTCGGACGTCGAGTTCCACGGCAGGTTGAAGCGGTCCTGATGGAAGCCGGTGGGATAGGTCGCGCTGGGGAAGGTGTTGACCTGGTAGGTGAGGCCCGGGAGCTCCTCGTTGCCGTGCTCGATCAACAGGTTGGCAGTGAACGGTCCCTGGTTGAAATTGACCTGTCCGCGCAGGAACTGCTTGTACTGCTGGTCGGCGTACCGATCGAGCAGCGGCAGATGATAGAAGCCCTTCGACTGGTCCATCATGTCCGCGCCGAAGCGCATCGCCCAATGGTCGTCGATCGGCAGGTTCACAACCAGCTGGCCTTCGGCGTGGTCGTTGTTGGCGATGTCCCCGAAGGCGTAACCCTCGTAATTGTGCGTCGGCCGAGCGGAAATGACGTCGACCGAGCCGCCCTCGGCGTTGCGGCCGTCCAGGCCGCCCTGCACGCCGCGCAGCACCTCGATGCGCTCGGCGTCGAATAGGTCCAGATCAGTGAAGGTGCGGCCCAGCACCGTGCCGCCGCCGATGAAGGCGCCGTCACGGAACAGGCCGACGCCGGACTCCGCCGTCGTCGCACGCGAGGTGCCCGAGCCGCGGATGGACACCTCCGAGGTCACCGGGTTAGAGGTGTTGGCGAAATTCACGCCGGGCACGTTGGTGAGCAGGCTCTGCGCTGTTGCCACTCCGCCGAGCTCGCGCATCTGATCGGCGCCCAGGGCCGTGGCCGCCGTCGGAATGTCACGCAGGCGCTCCTCGCGCTTGCGGGCGGTGACGACGATCTCCTCGATGCTCGCCGCGCTCGGCGGACTGGCCGACGAGCTTTGCGTTGGCCCGGTGTTCTGCGCCTGGGCGCCGGCGGGAGAGGCGGCGGCGAGCAGCGCCGCCGCCAGCAGCGCGCCAGGCGCCACACCCGCGGCCAGCAGGGGCAACCGTCGATTGGAGCCGGCGAACGTCATGTCTCCCCCTTGTTCCAGGCGCTCTCTGTCGCCTCTTGCCGGGAACCTGGGACTCGTCGGCCTGCGGATCAATGGAATTGCCCATAGCCTCCCGTTATGAACCCTGTCGGAATTGTCATCGCCTCGCCTTAGTCGCCTTCGAGCACCCGATTCACATCTTCCCTCGACGCCAGGCAGCCGCCACTCGATCGGATGGCGCGCCGCCACGCCATTCCCATCGGATATGGGACCATTCCTCCACCCCAGCTCTCAGGCGTCGAGCGCGACTGGACACGCCTTCACCGTCGCCGAATAAACTGCGACCAAAATCAGGGAGCGCAGCGATGACTTGGAAGGGCCTGTGGCTGGCGTCGGCGCTGGCGGTTCCGGCGCTGGGGCTGGGACTTCTAGCCGTTTCGGCGGCGTCCAAATCCGGTGGCCACGCGCTCGCCGCGACCACCGCGCCCGCCGCCTCCGAGAAGCCAACGCCGCCGGACGCAACCTACGTCAGCCGCAAGGCCCCGGAGACGCGGCGCGCCTTCTTCGGCGACCTGCACCTACACACCGCCATGTCCTTCGACGCCTGGAGCTTTGGCACCAAGGTGACACCCGACCAGGCCTACAAGTTCGCCCGCGGCGAGGCGGTCATGGTCCCGGCCTCACAGGTCGCCCGCGAGGAAGGCTTCACCCCCAACGGAATGGTCGCCGCCAAGCGCCGCTGGCCGCTCGACTTCATGGCCGTCACCGACCACTCCGAATTCATGGGGGTGATGAACCAGCTCGACGATCCGGCAAACCCGCTTTCGAAGTCGCCGCTGGGCCAGAAGATCCTGGCCGATCCGCACCAAGCCTTCGTGGCGGTCGCGCAGTCGCTCGGCGATAGGTCAGGGGCGGGCTCGGCCTCCGACGACTTCCATGGCGATCAGGCCATGTTGAACACCTGGGGCCTGCAGATAAAGGCCGCCAACGACAACTACCAGCCGGGCAGGTTCACCACCTTCGTCGCCTATGAATGGACCTCAGCACCGGACGGCAAGAACCTGCATCGCAACGTCATATTCAACGCCGATCACGCGCCCCCGCCTTTCACCGCAACCCAATCGAAACGACCAGAGGACCTGTGGACGTTCCTGGAGAAAGTCCGGGCCAACGGCA
>NZ_SSMZ01000308.1 GCF_004799395.1 Phenylobacterium sp. | reverse complement strand
GGCAAGATCCTCCAGCCAAGTTCGCAAGCTTATGGCCCGGTCGCCGAGCGGCCCAGTTAAGCTTTGGTCATTCGGCGGGCTCGACGAGCTCGGTCGCCCGAAGCTCCGGCCGCGACCGTTTCCAGGCTGCGTAGGCGAAGACCACCGCGCCGCCCCAAATGAACAGGAACGAAAGGCCCCTCAAGGGCGTGAAGGCCTCGCCTTCCATGAACCCGATCGCGAACCCCGTTGTCGGTCCCAGGAACTGCAGGAAGCCCAGCGACGACAGCGGAATGCGCCGCGCCGCCCAGGAGAACAGCACGAGCGGCACTGCCGTGAACGGCCCACAGGAGAGGAGCCAGAGGGTCGAGGGCAAACTGGCGGTGAGGTGGCCCGCTCCCATCTTCTGCAGGAACAGCACGTAGGCAAGGCCGGGTCCCGCCAGTAGCAGGCACTCGACAAGCAGACCCGCCTGGGCCGAGACCGCCACCCGCTTGCGGACGATGCCGTAGCCGCCGAAGCTGAGCGCGAGGGCCAGGGAGACGGCCGGCAGGCCGCCGACTGCCACCGCCTGCACGACCACGCCGATGGCCGCCAGCGCGATGGCGACATAACCCAGACGGTCGATCTTCTCGTTGAAGATCAAGGCGCCGGCCGCCATGCCGATCAGCGGGTTGATGTAGTAGCCAAGCGCGGTCTCCAGCACCCGGCCGGAATTCACCGCCCAGATGTAGATCGACCAGTTGGCGCAGATCAGCACTGCCGAGAGCGCCAGCCACGCCAGCGAGCGCGGATTGCGGAACGCCGCCAGCACCTCCGGACCCTGGCGCGCGGCCAGGACGAAGATGAGCGCCATGGGAACAGCCCACACCGTGCGGTTGGCGAGGATCTCCAGCGGAGACATTCCCAGGCGTCCCATGACCTGGAACACCAGGGGAATGATTCCCCAGATGAGGTAGCACACGATGCCCGCCGTCAGCGCCAGACGGGATTCGCCGCCCGGCGCCGCGGTGGTCATGGCGTCAGGCGAGGGCTTTCTGGCGGATCAGGCCGCGCTCGTGGAGCAGTTCGGCGATCTGCACGGCGTTGAGGGCGGCGCCTTTCCGCAGGTTGTCGGCGACCACCCACATGTTCAGGCCGTTCTCGACGGTCGGGTCGTTGCGGATGCGGCTGACGAACACCGGGAATTCGCCCTGGGCTTCCTTGGGCGTCATGTAGCCGGTGTCGTTGTGCTGATCGATGACAATCAGGCCGGGGCTTTCGCGCAGGATGTCGCGCGCCTCGTCTTCATCCAGCGGATCGTGGAACTCGATGTTCACGGCCTCGGAGTGGCCGACCATAACCGGCACGCGGACGCAGGTGACCGTCAGCTTGATCGCCGGATCGAGCATCTTGTGGGTCTCGTTCCACATCTTGGTCTCTTCGTCCGTGTAACCGTCGTCCTCGAACTTGCCGATGAAGGGGATGACGTTGAAGGCGATCTGCTTGGGGAACTTCTTCGGCGGCGTGGCGCCCAGGACGAAGACATTCTTGGTCTGGTCGAACAGTTCGTCCATGCCTTCCTTGCCGGCGCCGGACACCGACTGGTAGGTCGAGACCACCACCCGCTTGATCCGCGCGCGGTCGTGCAGCGGCTTAAGCGCCACCACCAGCTGAACGGTCGAGCAATTCGGGTTGGCGATGATGTTCTTGCGGCTGGCCCATTCCGCGTCGTCAGGATTGACCTCCGGCACGATCAGCGGGACGTCGGGGTCCATGCGCCAGGCCGACGAATTGTCGATGACGATGGGGCCGGCCGCTGCGATCTTCGGCGACCACTCCTTGGAGAAGGTCCCCGAAACGCTCATCAGCACGAGGTCGACGCGGGAGAAGTCGAACTGGGCGATGTCCTCGCAACGGACGATCTGGTCGCCGAAATTGACTTCCATGCCGATGGATTTGCGCGAGGCGATCGCGTGAATCTTCTCCACGGGGAAGTTAACTTCCTCGAGGATGTTCAGCATTTCGCGGCCCACGTTGCCCGTGGCGCCGACGACGGCGACCCGGTAACCCATCGCAGTTCTCCTAGTCTTGAGGGAGCGTTCCGTTACGCTTCGAACCGGCCCGATGCAAGGCGAGCATAGCTGCGCGGCCTTTCAGATGTGCTGAGATGGCGTGGGCGTGGCGCGGGCGCAACCCGGAGCGAGGCGATTTGCCGGGCCAAGAGACCTAAGGCCGGGTGCCATCTGACGATGCTCAGTTGAGGGGAACCTTTGATGTCCGACACCGCCGCGCCAGCCTCCACCGGCATGCCGTTCTCCGACGTGATGGGCGTGGAGATCGTCGAGCGAGAGAAGACCCGCGTGGTCGGCCGCCTCCTGGTGCGCGAGACCCTCTGCACAGCGGGCGGCATCCTGCATGGGGGCGCCTACATGGCCTTTGCGGACGCGCTTGGGGCGATCGGCGGTGTGCTGAACCTGGCGCCGGGCGCGCGGACGACGACCTTGGAGAGCAAGACCAATTTCCTGCACGGCGCGGCGGTGGGATCGACGGTCACCGGCGAGGCTACGCCGCTGCACGTCGGGCGCCGCTCCAGCGTCTGGCAGACCCGCATCACCAATGACGAGGGCAAGCTGCTCGCCCTCATCATCCAAACCCAAATGACCATCGAAGCCTGATGCGCGGCCGGACTATTCGCCGGCCATCTTCAGGATCGCCGCCCACTCGGCATCGCGCACGGGCGAGACAGACAGGCGGCCCTGGCGGATCATCTCCAGGCCGGCCAGCGCCGGATTGGCCTTCATGGCCTGCAGGCTGACCGGCTGTTTCAGCGGGCGCATGGGCGCCAGTTCGACGGCCACGAAACGGCCTAGGGGATCGCTCGGGTCAAGGAAGGACTCCGTCACGACCTTGGCGACGCCGACGACCTCGAGGCCCTCCTGGGAGTGGTAGTAGAGCACCTCGTCGCCCAGCTTCATGGTCTTCAGATGCAGGGCGGCGGCGTTGTTGCGCACGCCGTCCCAGACGGTCTTGCCGTCCCGCTGCAGGTCGGCGAAGGCGTATTTGTTGGGCTCCGATTTCACCAGCCAGTGCGCCATCGCCTGCTCCCCTTGCCGCCGCTTCGAGGTCCGACAGGATCATGCGCGCCGGCGGATTGGCAAGGCGAATGCCCCTTCCGAATGTCGCTATCGCCCCGTTGACGCCACCGCCCGCGAGACCGCATCTGCCGCGCCTGGAGGGGCCCATGCCGAACGAGACCACCGACCACGCCGCCATGACGCGCGCCGCCGAGCATGCGCTGGCCTGGCTCGACGGGCTGGAGAACCGCCCGGTGGCCACCACCGCGACGCTCGATGAGATGCGCCGGCGGCTGGGCCGGCCGCTGACGGACCGAGGCGTGGAGGCCGTGCAGGTCATCGATGACCTCGTGGCCGATGTCGCGGGCGGCATCCTGGGCTCGCAGAGCGGGCGGTTCTTCGCCTGGGTGATCGGCGGCGGCGTCCCTTCCGCCATGGCGGCCGACTGGTTGACCACGGTCTGGGACCAGAACGCCGGCATCCACGCCTGTGGCCCCGCCGCCTCAGTGGTGGAAGAGGTCACGGCTGGGTGGCTGAAGGACCTGTTCGGGCTGCCCACGGAGGCCAGCGTCGGCTTTGTCACCGGCACCCAGATGGCGCATTCGACCTGCCTGGCCGCCGCGCGTCATGCGGTGCTGCGCGATCGGGGTTGGGACGTGGAGCGCCAGGGCTTGGTCGGATCGCCCGCCATCCGCATCCTGGCCAACGCCGAACGGCACGGTTCGGTTGATCGGGCCGTGCGGCTTATGGGCCTGGGCTCCGACAACATCGTCCCGCTGGCGACCGATGACGGGGGGTGCGTCTCCCCCGACGCGCTCGGCGCCGCGCTGCGCGCCTCGTCACAGCCGACCATAGTGGTGCTGCAGGCGGGCGAACTGAACCGCGCTGGCTTCGACCCCTTCGAGGCGTTGGCGCCGATGGCGCGGGCCGCCGGCGCCTGGACCCACGTGGACGGCGCCTTCGGCCTGTGGGCGCGGGCGACCGCGACCCATCGCGATCTCGCACGCGGGATCGAGCACTGCGACAGCTGGACCACGGACGCGCACAAATACCTGAACGTGCCCTACGACTCGGGGCTGGCGATCATCCGCGACGCCGCCGCGCATAGGGCGGCCATGACGCTGTCGACCAGCTACCTGCCGGCCGGCGGCGCGGCCCGGGATCAGATCGACTGGAACCCGGAGTTCTCCCGCCGCGCGCGGGGCTTCCCGATCTATGCCGCCTTGCGTGAACTGGGCCGCGACGGCGTCGCCGACCTGGTGGACCGCACCTGCCGCTTTGCCCAGGCTCTGGTTGCGGGGATCGGCGCGCTCCCGGGCGCCAAGGTGGTGGCGACCTCAAGCCTGAACCAAGGCCTGGTGCGGTTCCTGTCGCCGGCCCCCGGGGCAAGCGAGGCCGATCACGACGCCCGGACCGACGAGGTGATCGCGGCCATTGACGCGTCAGGCGAGGCCTACTTCGGCGGGGTCACCTTCGGCGGTCGGCGCTGCATGCGAATCAGCGTCTGCAATTGGCGCACGACGGAGGCCGACGTTGCGCGCACCGTTGCGGCGGTCGCCGGCGTGCTGCGGGGCTAAGGAGACCGACATGAGCTGGCGTCTCGCAGGTCTGGCGCTCGCCGCCGCAATGGCGGCGGGATCCGCGGTGGCCCAGACCAGCCCGATCTTCGCCGATCCGCCGCAAGATTCGGCACATCCGGCGCGGATGGAGGTGGTCCACATCCCGACCCACGGCGTGAAGATCAACGGGGTGTTCTATCTGGCCGCTGGCGCCGGACCGCATCCGACGATGGTGTTCTTCCACGGCATGCCGGGCAACGAACAGAACCTCGACCTGGCCCAGGCGGCGCGCCGGACCGGGTGGAACGTGCTGACCCTGCACTACCGGGGATCCTGGGGCAGTCCGGGGACCTATTCCTATCGGCACCTGATCGAGGACGGCGTGGCGGTCCTGGCGTTTGTGCGCGCGCCCGCGACCGCCGCCGCCTTTGGGGTCGACGTCCACCGCATCGTGCTCGCGGGCCACAGCAGCGGCGGCTTCGTGGCTGTGAACACCGCGGTCCGCGCCGCGCCGGTCCAGGGCCTGGTTCTGGTCTCCGGCACCGACGACGCCGGCGAGGCGCTGGCTGCGAAAGCAAGTCCCGATTCCTGGCGCAAGTTCGTCAAGGACGGCTACGACGGCCTGGAGACCCTGGTCGGCTGCACGCCCGTGGGCCTGGCCCAGCAACTGCTTCCCCACGGCAAGGACTGGACCTTCGCCGCAGCCGCCCCGAAACTTCGCGGCGTACCCTTGCTGGTCATCACCTCCGACGACGGCTTCGCGCCGGAGGGCGACGCCCTAGCCGCCGCGGTCGGCAAGCTGGGCGGTCCCGCGCCCAAGACCGTCCACTTCGCCACCGACCATCCCTACAGCGACCGGCGCATCGCCCTTCAGCAGACCCTGGCAGATTGGCTGGTTGCGACCGTCCATTAGTTGACGCCGTCAACTAGTTGCGCTTTGCTGGCGTTCGGGAGAACGCCATGCCCGTCGAGCTTTCCGACCCCGACCCCGACCCCGACCCCGTCGCCGCCGTCCGACGCTTCAACCGCTTCTACACCCGCGCCATCGGCGTGCTGGAGAAGGGCTACCTCGGCACGCCCTACACGGTGGCCGAGGGCCGGGTGCTTTACGAGATCGCCAAAGCCGATGGGATCGCCGCCAAGGCGGTGGGCGAGATCACCGGCCTCGATGCCGGCTACCTGAGCCGCATCGTGGCGCGGCTGGAGCGCGACGGTGTGGTGGCGCGCGAGCGGTCGGCTGACGACGCGCGAAGCGCGCTGCTGCGGCTTACGGCCCATGGCGCGGAGGTGTTCGAGCCGTTCGACCGGCGTTCGGCGATGTTGGTGGAGGGCATGATCGGCGGCCTTTCCAGCCGGAAGCGGCAGCGGTTGACCGCCGCCATGGCCGAGGTGGAGGTCCTGCTCGGCGCGCCGACGGCTGGCGCGGCGACGCTTCGGCTGCACCGGGCCGGCGACATGGGCTGGATCACCGAGCGCCACGGGGTGAACTACGCGCGCGAGTACGGCTGGAACGGCCACATCGAGGCGGTGACCGCACGGATCTGCGCCGACTTCCTGGACGGCTACGATCCGGCGCTGGAGCGCTGCTGGATCGCCGAGCGCGGCGGCGTGAGGCTGGGCTGCGTCTTCCTGGTGAAGGACGAGGTTCCCGACGTCGCGCGCCTGCGCCTCCTGATGCTGGAGCCGGCGGCGCGCGGCCTAGGGCTCGGCCGGCGGCTCGTCGACGAATGCATCGCCTTCTCGCGCGCCGCTGGCTACCGCGAGATCGTGCTCTGGACCCACAAGGTGCTGACGGCCGCACGGGCGATCTACGCCGCCGCCGGCTTCGAGCTCGAAGAAACGTGGACCCACGACGACTTCGGCGCGTCCGAGGTCAGCGAGACCTGGCGGCTGAAACTCTAAAGCTCGGTCAACACTGCGTCAGCCATCTCGATGGTGGTCAGCTGGCCGCCGAGATCCGGCGTGCGGGCGCCTTTCTCCAGCGCCTTGCCGACGGCGGCGTAGAGCTTGTCGGCGAGGTCTGCGCGGCCGAGCGACCAGCGCAGCGCCATTTCGAACGACAGGATCGCCGCCAGCGGATTGGCGATGCCCTGACCGGCGATGTCCGGCGCGGAGCCGTGGATCGGCTCGTAAAGCCCCGGCGTCCCCGGCGCGCCCAGCGCCGCCGAGGGCAGCATGCCCAGCGAGCCGGTGAGCTGGGCCGCTTCGTCCGAAAGGATGTCGCCAAACAGGTTGTCGGTGACCATGACGTCGAACTGCTTGGGATTCTTGACCAGCTGCATCGCGGCGTTGTCGGCCAGGATGTGCTCGAGCTCGACGTCGGCGTACTCGCGGCTGTGCAGGTCGGTCACGACCTGACGCCACAGGAGCCCCGTCTCCATGACGTTGGACTTCTCGGCACTATGCACCTTGTTCTTTCGCCCGCGGGCCAGCTCGAAGGCGACCCGGGCGATCCGCTCGATTTCGGCGGTGGTGTAGACCTGGGTGTCGACGCCGCGCCTGCCGCCGCCCGGCAGGTCTTCGATGCCGCGCGGCTTGCCGAAATAGACCCCGCCGGTGAGCTCGCGGACGATCATCAGATCCAGGCCTTCGATCACCTCGCGCTTCAGGGTCGAGGCGCCCGCCAAGGGCTGGAAGCAGATCGCGGGCCGCAGGTTCGCGAACACGCCCATGCCGGCACGCAAACCCAGCAGGCCCGCCTCCGGGCGCTTGTCGCGCGGCGCATTGGCCCACTGCGGGCCGCCCACCGCGCCCATCAGCACGGCCTTGGCGGCCTTGGCCTGGGTCAAGGTCTCATCGGCCAGCGGCGTGCCGAGCTGATCGAAACTGGTCCCGCCGAACGGCCGCTCGTCGATGGTCAGGTCGTTGGCCAGGCGGTTGGCCACCCGGCGCACCTGGGCGGTCACTTCGGGCCCGATTCCGTCGCCGGGCAGGAGCAGCAGGTCGGTCATGATGATAGGCCCTTCAGGCTAGAGCGCGTTCGGAGGCGGTCTCGTAGGCGAAGAGCTTGCGGTCGGAAACCCCAT
>NZ_SSMZ01000307.1 GCF_004799395.1 Phenylobacterium sp. | reverse complement strand
CGCCTGATTGCTGCATCATTACCGATCGTTGTCCGACGAGGCCGCTGCCCAACTGGCGACGATGGGGCGCAATCTCGATCAGGCCGCCACCGGCGCGAAGGAATTCCTCGAAACCGCGCGGATCATCGCGGGCCTCGATCTGATGATAACCGTCGACACCTCAATCGCCCACCTGGCCGGCGCGCTCGACAAGCCGGTGTGGATCCTCCTGCCCGACGCCCATACCGACAGGCGCTGGCTTCGCGGACGCAGCGACAGCCGCCGGTACGGCTCGGCCCGGCTGTACTGTCAGGAGGCGCTGCGGACGTGGGATCCGGTGTTGCGCCAAGTGGCCGCGGACCTCGAAGGCGAGACTCTCTAGCTTCAGATTAAAACACTTGTTTGATTCCTCCGGAATATGGGCCAAAGCTGTCGCCAAAGGCTTCCGCGCGCGCCGGACGGTCACCTGACAACCGCTATTGGGAGAAACCAGATGAGCGAGACCCTGAACAAGCAGGCCCAATCGAGCTTCGCTCTGAACCCGCAGGACGAGCTCAACGACCTGCGGATGAGCGAAAAGGCCATCCCGCTGCTGAACCACGTGAAGCGGTTCGTCACCGAAGTGGTCGAGCCGATGAGCGAGAAATTCCACGCGCTGGACGAAGGCAAGAAGGACATCTGGGCCTATGCGCCCGGACAGCTGGAGCTGCTCGAGGCGGCCAAGGACCAGGCCAAGAAGGAAGGCCTCTGGAACTTCTTCCTGCCCAACGCCGAGACCGGCGAGGGCCTGTCGAACCTCGACTACGCCTACATCGCCGTCGAGCTGGGCAAGAACCGCATGGCCAGCGAGTGCATGAACTGCGCCGCCCCGGACACAGGCAACATGGAAGTCCTGGAGCGTGTCGGCACGCCGGCCCAGAAGAAGCAGTGGCTGGAGCCCCTGCTACGCGGCGAGATCCGCTCGGCCTTCGCCATGACCGAGGTCAACGCCGCCTCGTCCGACGCCAAGAACATCAACACCCGCGCCACCCTGGTCGGCGACGAATATGTGATCAACGGCGAGAAGCACTACATCTCCGGCGCCGGCGATCCGCGCTGCAAGATCATGATCACCATGGTCCAGACTACCCCCGACGGCCCGCCGAACCTGCGCCAGTCGCAGATCCTGGTGCCCACCGACGCGCCCGGCGTGAACATCGTGGGCCCCATGTGCGTGTTCGGCGATCCCGACGCGCCGCACGGCCACATGCACATCATCTTCGACAACGTCCGCGTGCCGAAGGAGAACATGCTGCTGGGCGAGGGCCGCGGCTTCGAGATTTCGCAGCTTCGTCTGGGCCCGGGCCGCATCCACCACTGCATGCGCGCCATCGGCTCGGCCGAGAAGGCGCTGGACCTGATGGTCACCCGAGGCCTGACGCGTGAGGCGTTCGGCAAGCAGCTCGTCTATCTGGGCGGCAACCTGGAGATCATCTCCCGCGCCCGCATCGACATCGAAGCCATGCGCCTGATGGTGCTGAAGGCCGCCAAGGCGATGGACGTCCTGGGCAACCAGGAAGCCCGCGTCTGGATCCACATGGTCAAGGCCATGGTGCCCGAACGGGTCTGCGAGATCATCGACCAGGCGATCCAGATGCACGGCGCCACCGGCGTGAGCCAGAAGACCCCGCTGGCCCGCATGTACACCTCGACGCGGACGCTGCGGATCGCCGACGGCCCGGACGAGGTCCACCACATGGTGGTCGGGCGCAACGAGTTGCGCCAGTACCGCGAGATGCCGCAGGATCCCTCCACGGCGGCAGTGTTCCGGAACTAGGCAGGCCCGGCGACCCCGCCTCCCCGCAAGGGGAGGTAGGCGCCTGCGGGCGGCTGTGACTAAATCCTCCTAACGAAATGGGAGGGTAGTTCGATGAATCCGAGGACGATGATGCTGGCCGGCGCTGCGACTGCGGCGCTGGGCCTGGTCGCGCCGGCGATGGCGCATGCCGAGACCGCCTGTGCGGATCTGGTGAAGACCACCCTGCCGCATGCGACGGTGACCAGGGCGGTCTCGGAGGCGGTCGGCGACAAGCAGGTCTGCAAGATCGCCGTCACCAGCAAGCCCACCGCCGACTCGGACATCCGCCTGGAACTGTGGATTCCGGAAGGTGCGGCCTGGAACGGCAAGTTCGTCCAACTGGGCAACGGCGGTTTTGCGGGCTCGATCCCGGTAATCCAGTTCGGGCGGCTGGCGCGGGCGGGCTATGCGGTCAGTGGCACCGACGACGGCCACCAGGACCCGGTCGCCACGAACGCCTCCTGGGCCCAGGGCCACCCCGAGAAAGTGATCGACTTCGGCTGGCGCGCCGTGAAGGAGACCACGGACGCTTCCAAGGCGCTGATCGCGGCGAACAAGGGCAAGATCACCAAGGCCTATTTCATGGGCTGTTCGGACGGCGGGCGCGAAGCGCTGATGACGGCGCAGCGCTATCCCAACGACTTCGACGGCATCGTCGCCGGCGCCCCGGCCAACTTCATGAGCCAGCTCTTCGGCCTGTCGGCGGTGCAGCAACAGACCATGGCCAAACCGGGCGGCTATCTTGGCGCGTCCCAGCGGGAGCTCCTGGAGAAGACCGCGCTCGCCGAATGCGGCGGCGACGCCTTCATCCGCGACCCGATGAGCTGTCACTTCGACCCCGGCAAGCTGGCCTGCAAGGCCGGCCAGACGGAGGGCTGCCTGACCGCGCCGCAGGTCGCCTCCGCCAAGGCCTTTTACGAGGGCCGCAGGGACAAGTCCGGAAAGATCGTTTTCCCGGGCTACAGTCCCGGCGCGGAGGCCCTGAACGGCAGCTGGAACGCCTGGATCACCGGTCCGAACGCGGAGACGAACCAGAAGGCCGCCGGCCCGTCGTTCTCATCCAACGCCTTCAAATACTTCGGCTTCCAGGATCCCAACTTCGACTATCTGAAGATGGACATGGGCGCGCAGTTCGAAG
>NZ_SSMZ01000306.1 GCF_004799395.1 Phenylobacterium sp. | reverse complement strand
AGGCGCGCGTCTGGCCGCCGGAGCCGTGGACGGTCAGCGGATACGCCACCGCCGCCTGCATCAGGAAACGGTTCAGCACCGTCCCATAGTCACCGTCGTAGTCGAACCGGTTGATCAGCCGCGGATCGCGCCGGGTCTCTTGCGTCTGCGCGCCCCAGACGATGCCCTGGTGCAGGTCGGTGATCCGTACGCCGTCGTTCCTGGCGTAGAACTGGAAGGCGAGCGCGTCCTGGGTCTTGGTCAGGTGGTAGATCGAACCCGGGCTGGCCGGATAGAGGATCTCGCGCTCGGCCCAGCCGTCGCCGGTCCGGACCTTGACCGTCAGATACCCCTCGGGGATCGCCACGCCAGCTGTGCCGTAGCCGTAGACGCCCATGGTGCCGAGATGCGCCAGGTGGATGTCCAGGCCGCTCTCCACGATGGCGGCCAGGATGTCGTGGGTCGCACCGACATTGCCCGTGACGGTGTAGCGCTTGTGGGCCGCCGATTTCATCGAATAGGGCGCAGCGCGCTGCTCGGCGAAATGGACCACGGCGTCGGGGCGGAAACGCCGGAGCAGGCCCACGAGCGCCTCGAAATCACGCCCGACGGTCAGGCCGTGCGCGGCGATAGTCCGGCCGGAGACCGCCCGCCAGGCGGCGAGCCGGGCCTCCAGCGGCTCGATCGGCGTCAGCGAACCTACGCCCAACTCCTCGTCGATCCGGCGGCGCGCGCCGTTGTCGACGATGGCCACCTGGTGGCCGCGGGCGGAGAGATGCAGCGAGGTGGGCCAGCCGCAGAACCCGTCGCCGCCGAGGATCAGAACGCGCATGCCCCGCTCCGTTCGATATCTCCCGCGCCAGCGCTAACGCGCGAGAGCGGCGTTCGCCATCCGAATCTCTGATGAATTCCGGTTCCCCTGGGCTAGGCCGCCCATGCGACGGTCCGGTGACCGCGGGCTCTAAAGCAGGGCCTTGATGGCCGCTCGCGCCTCGGCGGCCAGGTCGGGGCGGCGCAGTGCGAAGGCGACGTTGGCGCGCAGCAGGCCGATCTTGTCGCCGCAGTCGTAGGTCGTCCCCTCGTACTCCAGGGCGTGGAAATCCTGGGTTTTCATGAGGTTGAACATCCCGTCGGTGAGCTGGATCTCGCCGCCCGCGCCGCGGGGTTGGGTCTCGAGGATATTGAAGATTTCCGGCTGCAGGATGTAGCGGCCCGAGATGAACAGGTTCGAGGGTTCGGTCCCCAGCGGCGGCTTTTCCACCATGCCGGTCATGCGGTTGAGGCGGCCGTCCTGACCGTCCAGTGCGACGATGCCGTATTTGTGGGTCTCGCCCTCGGGGGCCGGTTCGACGACTACGATATTCCCGCCCACCTTGTCGTAGGCGTCCACGGCCTGGGCCAGGGCGGCGCGGTCGGCGGCCATCAACATGTCGGGCAGCATCACCGCGAAGGGCTCGTCGCCGATCACCTCGCGGGCGCACCACACCGCGTGGCCGAGGCCAAGCGGCGCCATCTGACGGATGAAACTCATCTCGCCCGGCGGTCCAAGGTCTCGGCGAACGTCAGCGAGAATCTCGAGTTTGCCCTTGGCCTCCAGGGCGTTCTCGACTTCCGGCATGGCGTCGAAATAGTCCTCGATCGCGCCCTGGCCGCGGCCGACGATGAACACGAAATGCTCGATTCCGGCGGCGCGGGCTTCCTCCACGACGTAGGACAGGATCGGCCGGTCGACGACGTTCAGCAGGTTCTTCGGCGTGGTCTTGGCGCCCGGCAGGACGCGGGTGCCCATTCCAGCCACCGGCAGCACAGCCTTGCGAACACGCTTGCTCATCCAGAATCCCTCATCGCCAGCCGACCTGCCGCCAGCCCTTCCGGTGCTAGAGGAGGCCGGGCTTGAAATCCATCGCGCGTGCGACGAAAAATCGCGCAGGGCGCATGATCACGATTTCGGGAACTCACGAAGCCGTGTAAGAGTCTCCTCATTGTCGGGGGATCGTCCTCCATAGTCCTCCAGGGGAGCCTTTCCATGAACATGCGTATCATCACCTCCGTCGCCGTCGCCGCCGGTCTGGCCCTCAGCCTCTCGGCTTGCCAGAAGAAGGCCGACGACGCCGCCTCGTCCACGACCACGACCGCCACGGATTCGACTGCGGCTCCGGCCGCGGCGACCCCGCCGGCCGCTGACGCTTCGGCGACCGCTCCGTCGACCACGACCACGACCACGACCCCCCCGGCCGCCGACGCCAGCGCTGCTCCGGCCGCGCCTGCCGCGCCCGCCACGGGCTCGATGTCGACCACGACCACGACCAAGAAGTAAGTCTTCGACCCTCTGGGTCTGGACTAGGCGCGGCCGCCCCTTCACCGGGGCGGCCGTTGTCGTTTGAGGCCTATTCGACTGTAACGGACTTCGCCAGGTTTCGGGGTTGGTCGACGTCGGCGCCCTTCTGGACGGCGACGTAATAGGCCAGGAGCTGGATCGGCGCGGCCATCACCAGGGGCGCGATCAGGGGATCGCTCTGGGGCGCGGTGACCACCACGCGGGCGCCTGCCGGGGCGTGCTGCTGGCCCTCGGGGTCGGTGATGAACACCACCTGCCCGCCGCGGGCCATGACCTCGCTCATGTTCGAGGCCGATTTCTCGAAATAGCTGTCGAAGGGCGCGAGGATGACGATAGGCGTCTTTTCGTCGACTAGGGCGATCGGCCCATGCTTCAGCTCGCCGGCGGCGTAGCCTTCGGCGTGGATGTAGCTGATTTCCTTCAGCTTCAGCGCGCCTTCCAAAGCCAGCGGATACATCGGCCCGCGGCCCAGGAACAGCACGTCGCGCGCCTTGGCGATCTCGACGGCGACCGCCTTCACGGCGTCTTCCAGGTTTATGGACTCGGCGATCAGCCTGGGCGCGCCGAGGAGCACCCGCACCAGCCGCTGCTCCTCTGCCGCATCGATCTGGCCGCGCGCCCGGGCGGCGGCCACGGCGAGCGCGGTCAGAACGCTGATCTGGGCGGTGAAGGCCTTGGTCGAGGCGACACCGATCTCCGGCCCGCAATGGATCGGCCAGACCACGTCGACCTCGCGGGCCATGGTGGACTCCTGGGCGTTGACCACTGCGGCGGTCGTCATGCCCTTGGCCTCGCAGAGGCGCAGCGCCGCCAGGGTGTCGGCGGTCTCGCCGGACTGTGACATGCCGATGGCGAGCGTGCCGGGCTTCAGGGCGGGATCGCGGTAGCGGAACTCCGAGGCGATCTCGACGTCCACCGGCAGGTCGGCCAGCTGCTCGATCAGATATTTGCCCAGCAGGCCGGCGATATAGGAGGTGCCGCAGGCGACGATCTGGATGCGCTCCAGCGCGGCGAAATCGACGCCGCCCGGTATGGCCGCGCGCTCGGCGAGGGTGTCCACATAGGCCGCGATGGTGCGCTGGCACCCTTCGGGCTGGTCGTGAATCTCCTTTTCCATGAAGTGACGATAATTGCCCTTCTCCACAAGGGCGGCGGAGGCCGCGACGGTGCGCATCTCGCGTTTGACCGGCTTGCCGTTGGCGTCGAAGATGCGGGCCTTGTCGTGGTCGATGGCCACGTAGTCGCCTTCCTCCAGGTAGGCGATCCGGTTGGTGAAGGGGCCAACCGCCAAGGCGTCGGAGCCGATGAACATCTCGCCTTCGCCGTAGCCGACCACCAGGGGACTGCCCTTCCGGGCGCCCATCACCAGTTCGTCCTCGCCGTCGATCAGCACGCCGATGGCGTAGGCCCCGCTGAGCTGGTCCAGCGCGGCCTTGAGCGCGGCCACCGGATCCTTGCCGGAGGCCAGCTCCGAATCGATCAGGCCTGCAATCACCTCGGTGTCGGTTTCGCTCTCGAAGGTGCGGCCGTCGGCCTTCAGCATCTCGCGCAGTTCGGCGTAGTTCTCGATGATTCCGTTGTGCACCAGGGTCACCCGGCCCTGGGTGTGCGGGTGGGCATTCTTGGTCGAAGGGCCGCCGTGCGTCGCCCAGCGCGTATGGCCGATGCCGACGGTGGCGTTCAGCGGATCGGCGGCCAGGACGTCTTCAAGCGCCTTGATCTTGCCTGCCGCGCGGCGGCGCTGGACATGTCCATCCACCACCCCGGCGACCCCGGCCGAATCGTAGCCGCGGTATTCGAGGCGTTTCAGGCTGTCGATCAGACGTTCCTGTACGGAGCTTCGCCCGACGATGCCGATGATGCCGCACATGGGGTATCGCGTCCTTATGTGGTAGTGCGTCGCAGGTTGAGCCGCAGCGGAGCGGCTTTATCATCCGCCGCACATACGTCGACTAAATCTGGGTTTCGGATCGTTTCGTGAGCACCCAATGAGCAAACGCGCCTACTTCGGCACCGATGGCATCCGCGGGCAGGCCAACCGCTTTCCGATGACCGCGGAGGTGGCTCTGCGCGTCGGGATGGCGGCGGGCAAGCTGTTCATGTCCAAGGACGACCGACGGCATCTGGTGGTGATCGGCAAGGACACGCGCCTGTCGGGCTACATGATCGAGCCGGCGCTGGTGGCGGGCTTCACTTCGGTGGGCATGGATGTGCGCCTGTTCGGGCCGCTGCCGACGCCGGGAGTGGCGATGATGACGCGATCGCTGCGCGCCGACCTGGGCGTGATGATCTCGGCCTCGCACAACGCCTTCTCCGACAACGGCATCAAGCTGTTCGGCCCGGACGGCTACAAGCTCTCCGACGCCCAGGAGCTGGAGATCGAGGCCCTGATGGACCAGGGCCTGCAGGAGAACCTCGCCTCGCCGAGCGCGCTCGGCCGCGTGCAGCGCATCGACGACTGCCAGGCGCGCTATGTGGAGATCGCCAAGGCGACCTTCCCGCGGCGCCTCAGCCTGTCGGGCATGCGCATCGTCATCGATTGCGCCAATGGCGCGGCCTACAAGGTGGCGCCGGAGGCGCTCTACGAGCTGGGCGCGGAGGTCATCCGGATCGGCGTGACCCCTGATGGCTTCAACATCAACGACGAGGTCGGCTCGACCTCACCGGCCGCCATGCAGAAGCTGGTCAAGGAGTACCGCGCCGATATCGGCATCGCGCTCGATGGCGACGCCGACCGGCTGGTGATCTGCGACGAGAAGGGCCAGGTCGTCGACGGCGATCAGATCATGGCGCTGATGGCGGCGGACTGGGCGCAGCGGGACAAGCTGCGCGGCGGCGGCGTGGTGGCGACCGTGATGTCGAACCTCGGCCTGGAGCGGTTCCTCAAGGCCCGTAAGCTGACGCTGGAACGCACGCCAGTGGGCGACCGCTCGGTGATGGCGCGGATGCGCGAAGGCGGCTTCAACCTGGGCGGCGAACAGTCCGGCCACATCATCCTCTCCGACTTCTCCACCACCGGCGACGGCCTGCTGGCCGCGCTGCAGGTGCTGGCGGTGCTGAAGGAGAGCGACAAGCCGATGAGCGCCCTGGCCCGTCAGTTCGAGCCCGTGCCACAGAAGCTTGAGAACGTCCGCTTCGCCTCCGGCAAGCCGCTGGAGAACGCAGAGGTCATCGCGGTGATGGCCGACGCCGAGCAGCGGCTGAATGGCTGCGGCCGCATCCTGGTCCGCGCGTCAGGAACCGAGCCGCTGATTCGGATCATGGCCGAGGGCGACGACGAAAAGCTGGTCTCCCAGGTGGTCAAGGAGATCGCCGGGGCGGTGAAAAAGGCCGCGGTCACGGCCTGATCGACCGCCGTTAACCTGAACGCACGGCAACCCTACCCAAGCGCCAATCATTGTGACATTCTCGTAATGTCCGAACCGCTCGACCGGCTCGGCTGTAAGAAGTCTGCTTGGGAGAAATCATGGCCTACCACGTCACCTACGCGGGTGCGTCGAGGCGCCGGGCTAAGGGGTTAAGCTCCCTCGCCTGTCTCGCCTTCGTCGCGCTTCTCGGAATGGCCTTCTGGGCCGGCGCCGTTTGGATCGGCGAAGCCCTGCTCCGACTGACGGCGGTCAACCTCTAAGGATCGCCGCGAGCCGCAGCATGCCGCCCGGGCCTTTTCAGGCGCCGGGACGTCCCACGCTGCTGTAGGCGAAGCCCCGCGCGCGCATGTCGGCGGGCTTATAGATATTGCGCAGATCGACCATCACCGGCGCCTTCATCAGGAGCTTGATGCGGTCCAGGTCGAGCGCCCGGAACTGATCCCACTCGGTGATGATCACCAGCACATCGGCGCCCTCGGCCACACCGTATGGATCATCCTTGAAGTCCACGCCGGTCAGCATCTGGCGCGCCTCGTGCCCCTCCGGATCGAAGGCCTGGATCTTGGCGCCCCTGTCCTGCAGGGCCGGGATGATGGCCAGCGACGGCGCGTCGCGCATGTCGTCGGTGTTGGGCTTGAAGGTCAGGCCGAGCACCCCGACCGTCTTGCCCTTCAGGTCGCCGTCCAGCGCCTTGATGACTTTGCGCGCCATGGCGCGCTTGCGCTCGTCGTTGACCTTCACCGTGGTCTCGATCAGCTCCACCGGCGCGCCGGCGTCGCGGGCGGTGCGGACGAGCGCGATGGTGTCCTTCGGGAAGCAGGAGCCTCCGTAGCCGGGTCCGGCGTTCAGGAACTTGCCGCCGATGCGCCCGTCCAGGCCGATGCCGCGGGCCACCTGCTGCACGTCGGCGCCGACGGCCTCGCAGAGGTCGGCCATCTCGTTGATGTAGGTGATCTTCAGCGCCAGGAAGGCGTTGGCGGCGTATTTGATCAGCTCGCTGGTGCGCCGGTTGGTGAACAGGATCGGCGTCTCGTTGAGATAGAGCGGCCGGTAGAGCTCGCGCATCACCGCCTGGGCCCGTTCGTCCAGAGTGCCGACCACGACCCGGTCGGGGCGCTTGAAGTCCTCGATCGCCGCGCCCTCGCGCAGGAATTCCGGGTTCGATACCACGGCCACGTCGGCCTTGGGGTTCACGCGCTTGAAGATCGCCTCGATCTCGTCGCCGGTGCCCACCGGCACGGTGGACTTGGTGACCACCACGGTGAAGCCCTCGACCAGGCCGGCGATTTCTTCGGCGGCGGCATAGACGTAGGAGAGATCCGCATAGCCGTCGCCGCGGCGCGAGGGGGTTCCGACGCCGATGAACACCGCGTCGGCCTTGCGCACGGCCTCGGTCGCGTCTGTGGAGAAGAACAGCCGCCCGGCCTTGACGTTTCCGGCCACCAGCAGGTCCAGGCCCGGTTCGTAGATCGGGATGCCGCCGGCCTGCAGGCGCTCGATCTTGCCCGCATCCTTGTCGATGCAGGTCACCGTGTGCCCGAAGTCGGCGAAACAGGCGCCGCTGACGAGGCCGACGTAGCCTGTCCCGATCATCGCCACGTGCATTCAAGACTCCTCGAACCCGGGGTGCGGCGGTGCTTTCAGCACGCCCGCGCCGATTTCGCCAGCCGAGGTAGGGCAGAGAGGTAAATTATGTCGTGTGCGAGGCCTCGCGGACCTCAACCTTTGCCGCAAACCTGACGGAATCGCGCCTTGGACCTGACCTCAGTCGGACATTGATCCGAACCATCGTTCCGCCAAGATCATGGTCTGATGGTGGGTGTGGGCACGAAAGGTTCGATCAAAGGCATGTCTACTCGCAAGATTTTCACGACATACGGAGTCGCGGCGGCGGCCCTCTGCGCCGCCGCTACGGCGGGCTACGCGGTGCACGCCGGCGTCGGTCCGGACGGCGCAGTCAACGCGCGCCCGATCCCCAACGCCACGGTGGCCGCGCCGGCCTCCTTCGCCGACATCGTCCAGCGCGTCGCGCCGGCGGTGGTCTCCATCGAAGTCGAAGGCAAGGCCGGTCCGCACCGGGTCGACGCCGAGGGCGGTGACGAAGGCGAAGGTGGCGTCCCGCAGGGGCTGCCACCGGAACTTCGGCGCTTCTTCGAGCAGCGCCAGGGTCAGCAACAGTCGCAACCGATGCATGGCGCCGGGTCTGGCTTCTTCATCACCTCGGACGGCTATCTGGTGACCAATAACCACGTGGTCGAAAACGCCGACAAGATCACAGTCCACACCACCGACGACCGCACCTTCACCGCACGTCTGATCGGTCGCGATCCCGCGACCGACATCGCTGTGGTCAAGATCGAAGCGCACGACCTGCCGTTCGTCAGCTTCGAGGATCGCGCCAAGCCGCGGGTCGGCGACTGGGTGGTGGCCGTGGGCAACCCCTTCAATCTGGGTGGTTCGGCCACGGCCGGCATCGTCTCGGCGCTGGGCCGTAAGAACCTCTCGGAGTCCAGCTACGTCGACTACATGCAGATCGACGCGCCGATCAACCGCGGCAACTCCGGCGGCCCGACCTTCGACC
>NZ_SSMZ01000305.1 GCF_004799395.1 Phenylobacterium sp. | reverse complement strand
ATGACCATGACCATGACCATGACCATCACGGCCACGACATCGAGGCGAGTGGCATCCGGGGGATTTCGCTGACCGCCCACAAGCCGCTGAACGCCAACAAGGTGACCGCCTGGCTCAACGAGGTGCTGCAAGCGCAGGGGCCCGACATCCTGCGCGCCAAGGGCATCCTCGACGTGGCCGGCGAGGACCGTCGCCTGGTGTTCCAGGCGGTGCACATGATCCTGGAGGGCGACTTTCAGGGCCCTTGGCGCGACGGCGCCGACCGTTATTCGCGGCTGGTGTTCATCGGGCGCAACCTCGACGCGGCCAAGCTGCGCGAAGGTTTCGAAGCGACGGTGGCTTAGGCCGCCATCGGTTGGCTGGAGGCTAGTTGCCTGAGAGTCGCCATGGCGAGGTATTCGGGCTTCAGGAGCCCGCAGCGCTCGGCCACCCGGCCGTTACGCCATTCCAGCACCAGCTGGTCGCCTTCCATCCGGTAGCGGCCGCGAACCGTCGCGGACCCAACCGACACCTGCACCGAATTCCACATTTTGCGCCTCGCGCTTATCAGCGGCCGTTCTGGCCACGTCTTGGACGCAAGGTTAGAGCGAACGGGGTTTCCCCACGATTAATGTTGAACCGGCAGGTAGGCTTAACGGCGCCAGGCTTCACAGCTCCTCGTTGATCAGGGCGACCTGGTAGTAGCCGTTGCCCTGCAGGGTGTTCATCACCGACATGAAGTCGCCGTAGCGGACGTGCTTGTCGGCGCGGATGTAGACCCGCTGCTGGGTGGGCGGCAGGGCCGGATCCTGCGCCGTCAGGATGTGCGACAGGTCGGTTGAGAGCGTGGCGAGGGCGCTCGCCTTCTCGCCGATGAAGAGCGCGCCGCCCACCTGCAGGTTGATGACCACCGGCGGCTTGGGCTTCTCGCCGTTCTTCGGCGGCGTCGCGGGCGGCAGATCGAGCTTGATCGATTCCGTGGCCGGCGGCAGCGCCACCATGAAGATGATCAAGAGCACCAGCATCACGTCGACGAAGGGCGTGACGTTGATGTCGCTGTTCTGGCCGAGGTTGAAGCGACCGCCACCGCCGGAAGACAGTTTCGCGCCCATCTTGGCCCTCCTCGAAGTCCGCGCCTGCCGCGCAGATGCAAGGAAGCACTGGAATATTACATTCGTAAAGTCACAAAATTACACTCGTCAACAGAATGGGCGCGAAAAAGCCCGCCGAGTCGCCCCGGCGGGCTCATTCCGAGCGAAGCGATCAGTGCGATCAGATCTCTTCGTTGATGAGGGCGACCTGATAGAAGCCGTTGCCCTGCAGGGTGTTCATCACCGACATGAAGTCGCCGTAGCGGACGGCCTTGTCGGCGCGGATGTAGACGCGCTGCTGCGTGGGCGGGAGCGTCGGGTCATCCGCGGTGAGCGTCCGCGACAGGTCCGCCGGCAGGGTCGCCAGCGTGGTCCCCTTGTCGCCGATGAAGACACCGCCGCCGGCCTGAATGTTGATCAGGATCGGTTGCTTCACCTTGGTGCCGGGCGGCGGCGGAATGGCGGGCGGCAGGTCGAGCTTGATCGACACCGTCGCGGCCGGGATGGCCACCATGAAGATAATGAGGAGCACCAGCATCACGTCCACGAAAGGCGTGACGTTGATGTCGCTGTTCTGGCCGAGGTCGAAGCGTCCTCCGCCGCCGCCGCCAAGCTTGGCGCCCATGCACTAATTCCCTTCCCTGGGGCGGTTCCGCCGCCCGGTCATTAAGAGTCCGTGGACCATTGGCAAGCCGCCGCGGCGTTGTAAAGCCCGAAGCCGCGATCTAGGTGAGGGCATGCAGTATGCCTATGACGCCTACGTAACGGCGGTCTCTTTCGACTCGGCCGGACAGGGGGTCTTCGCGCTCGGCGACGGGACCCTCCGCTTCGAGGGCGGCGAGGCTGTGAGCGCCCACGACGGAGCGATCCTGGCTGCCGCGCCGCACCCCTCGGGCCAGGGCGTGATCACCGGCGGCGACGACGGGCGATTGGTGTGGTCGCAGGCGCCCGGCGCCCGCGAAATCGCCAGCCTGCCGGGCAAGTGGATCGATGCGGTGGCGTCCAGCGCCGCCTCGGGCCTGATCGCCTTCGCCGCGGGGCGCGACGTCCATGTCCGCGACACGGCCGACGCCGCCTTCTCGCGCAGCTTCGCCCATGAGAAGTCGGTGGCTGACCTGGCCTTCGAGCTCAAGGGCCGGCGGCTGGCCGCGGCGACCTATGGCGGGGTCTGGCTCTGGTACGCCCGGATCGAGGCGCAGAAGCCCGCCAAGCTCGCGTGGGCCGGCAGCCACGTGGCCATCGCCTGGAGTCCCGACGGCAAGTTCCTGATCAGCGCCATGCAGGAGAACCAGCTGCACGGCTGGCGGGTGGCCGACGAGAAGAACATGCGCATGGGCGGCTACCCCGCCAAGCCAAAGAGCCTGGCCTTCCTCAACAAGGGAAGCCTGCTCGCCACCTCCGGCGCCAATGGCGTGGTGGTCTGGCCCTTCGCCGGCGCCACCGGCCCGATGGGCAAGCAGGCCGCCGAGGTTGGTTATGACGAGGCCGCCATGGTGGTCCGGGTGGCCGGGACGCCCGGGCTGAACTGGATCGCCGCCGGCCTCGACGACGGCCGCGTCTGGGCCTGCGACCTGGCCGGACAGAAGATCGCGCCCCTCAAGGCGGAGAAGGGCGCGCCGGTCACCGCGCTCGCCATGACCCCTGACGCGAAACGTGTAGCCTGGGGCTGCGAGGACGGCGCGGCGGGCGTGGCCGAGATCGAGCGGTAAGCGCCCCTGCATCAGTGGCAGGGGCGCTTACCGATTAGTGGCTGTTGGCGATCAGCGAGGCGATGACGCCGGTGGCGACGGCGGCCAGGACGTAGTTCCCGTCCACTTCGCGCCACTCATAGCCGTGGGGCGGGCGACGAAGGTGACGGGCGCGCCAGTCGATCCGTGCGCCGCGGTCCCAGTCGCGGTGGTCCATGTGATAGCCGTGCTTCCACTCGTCGTGGCGCACATAAGGGTGGTCCGGCTGCGCCAAGGCGCTTCCGGCGGCGCCGGACAGGGCGACAACGGCCGCCGCGGCGGCCACGAGCATGCGTTTCATGAGGTTCCTCCTGCTGATGAACGCGACGAATCCTGCCCCCGACCGCCTGACGGCGGCTTGAACGGCCGATGCCAGCTTTTGTTCATCTGCTCGCGACGCCGTTCGGGGCGCGCCCAAACCGCTTGCCTGCCGCAGGGGCCAGGGCCTTAGCTGGCGGCCAGCAGCGCGGAGGAAGCGATGAGCGAGACCCTGGAACGGTCCGCGGCCGAAACGGCGGCCGAGGTGCTCTACGAAGCGTCGGACGGCGTCGCCACCATCACCCTGAACCGGCCCGAGCGGATGAACGCCATCTCCGGGCCGATGCTGGCGCGCCTCAGCGAGCTTCTGCTCAAGGCCAACGCCGATCCCCAGGTTCGCGTGGTGATCCTCACCGGCGCCGGGCGCGCCTTCTGCGTGGGCCTGGACCTGGTGGACGCCACCCAGGGCTCTGGCATCGGCTCGGACAAACAGGCCTCCACGCCCAGCGTGAACCTCGACCTCAGGACGGCGCCGCCCACCGTCCTCTTCGCCATGGACAAGCCGACCATCTGCGCCCTGAACGGCGCCGCGGCAGGCTACGGTATGGACACCGCGCTGGGCTGTGACATCCGCATCATGGGTGACAGCTCGAAGCTGGCGGCCGCTTTCGTGAAGCGCGGCGTGGTGCCGGAGAGCGGCGGCACCTGGATCCTGCCGCGCCTGCTGGGCTGGGCGAAGGCCGCCGAGGTGATCTTCACCGGCCGCACGCTCTCGGCGGCCGAGAGCCTGAGCCTGGGCCTTGCCAACGAGGTCGTGCCCGACGCCGAGTTGATGGCCCGCGCCCGCGCGGTGGCCGCCGAGATCGCGGCCAACGCCCCGCTGGCGGTCCAATCGGCCAAGCGGCTGATGCGGATGGGGATGGACGAGGCCTTCAACGACCACGTCCACCACGTCTATCTGCAGTTCCTGCAGCTGGTCCGCACCCAGGACTTCCGCGAGGGCATGACCTCGTTCCTGGAAAAGCGCCCAGCCGACTTCCAAGGGCGTTAGGCGACGGCCTGTTCGCGATCCCGTGGCTGCGAAAGGACGCGGGGGTCGGTCTCACGGATGTCGCCGTAGCCGAAGGCGTGGCGCAGATGCTGAGCCAGCCTGCGCTCCAGCACCGCGCGGTCCGGCTCGGCGTATTGCGCGGCCTCTCGCGTTGCGCGCTCGGGGGCGATGTCCTCGCCGTACTCCGGATCCAGGTTCGCCTGCATCACGCTGCGCGAGGAAACCGCCATGGCCGCCGCGAGGTCGGTGTCGCAGAGGTCTTCGCCCCAGTGGGCCCAGATGCGGCGCACCCAGGTCTGCGGGTCGCGCTCGACGTCCTCATAGCGGACGACCAGCACCCGGTCCGGGAAGACCCGCTTGAGTGCGCCCCACCGGTTGAAGAAGCGGATGAACCACCACAGGTCGACGCCCTGGGCCCGCGGCTCGCGCGCCAGATACTCGTCCAGCGGACCCAGCGCCTTGGCGTCCTGCCATTTGAAGAAATAGGACAGCAGGGAGTCGGGAATGCGCCGCACCAGCAGCACCACCGGGGGCAAGGCGATCAGGTTCCTCGCTCCCAGCCAGGCGATCAGCCGGGAAGGCATGTGGTGCGAGCTGCCGATCTTCGGCGCCTGGGGAAACCGGCGGCGGTGGCGCGCGTGGCCGATGTAGACGTCGCTGTGCGGTCCGCTGGAGTAGGCGGGCGGCGGCAGGCTGAGCTTATGGGCGATGGCCGCGCTCAGCATGAAACGCAGCCAATGGGTGCCCGAATTGTGGCCGCTGACCAGGAATCCGTCGACGCGGGAGCCATAATGTAGAAGATGGAAACGCGAGAGGTCGTCACGCACATCGGCCGCAAGCAGCGCCAGACCGTACTCATCGCGCATTGGTCGTCCCCAAGCCCTGAGCTCAAAAGACGATTGGACCTGATCTTTATGCCGTTTTTATATCCAGCCTGTAACAACGCATCTCTGCGTTGCAACAGACGCTGCTATGCGAATCCGCGAAGTTCGCCCCAGACCTCAAAGGCGTCGCGGCTGGCCTTCAGGCCGTTGATGGGGTGCGAAGCCTCGCAGTAGCCCAGCGCCATTCCGGCGAACAGCATGTGGTCGTCGGGCAAACCCAGGAAGGCGGCCACCGTCTTGGGATAGCGGGCCCAATACTCCTGCGGGCAGGTGTCGAGACCGCGCTCCACCGCCAGCAGCATGACGTTCTGCATGAACATGCCAAGGTCCGCCCACTGCGGAGGGCCCAGTCCGCGGTCGAGGCAGAAGAACAGGCCCACCGGCGCACCGAAGAAGTCGCCGTTCTTGGCCAGCTGGCGCAGGCGCGCGGGCCGGTCCTCCCGCGGGATGCCGATGGTGGCGTAGAGGTCCTCGCCGTTCTGGAATCGCCGGCTGCGGAAGGGCTCCCAGAGGTTCGGCGGATAGACGTCGTACTCCGGCTCCTCCCCGAAAGGATTGGCGGCCACCAGAGCCTTGAACTCGGCCAGGGGCTCACCGGCCAAGCCATAGACCCGCCAGGGTTGCAGATTTCCACCGCTGGGCGCCTGCGCTGCACGCGCCAGAATCTCGGCGACCGCCTCGCCCGGCACCGCGTCGGGCCGGAAGGCGCGCACCGAAACGCGCCGGGCTATGGCCTCGCTAACATCCATCTTGTTCAACCTCCGCCTTGACGCGCTTCAGCGGCGCACGCCAGCTATCTCCGCCTGCAAAGGGCAAGGCAAGGACGCCCAGTTGGCCAGACCCGCACTGAGACAAAGCCGCGGCGGCCGGTTGGGCCGTCTGTTCCGCTGTGTGCTGATCCTGATCCTGGTGTTCGGTCTGGTTGGGCCGGTGGCGGTGGTGGCCATCTATCGCTTCGTTCCACCGCCGATGACGTGGCTGATGGTCGAGCGCATGTTCGAGGGCCACGGCTTCGATCGTCGCTGGGTTCCCCTGCGGCGCATCTCGCCCCAGCTGGTCCGCAGCGTGATCGGCGCTGAGGACGCCCGCTTCTGCGAGCACCACGGCTTCGACTTCAACGCCATGCAGAAGGCGATGGCGCACAATGAGGAGCGGCCGGGGAAGATCCGCGGCGGCTCGACCATCAGCCAGCAGACCGCCAAGAACGTCTTCCTATGGCCGCACCGCGACTACGTGCGCAAGGGCCTGGAGGCCTGGTTCACCGTGCTGATCGAGACCATCTGGGGCAAGCCCAGGATCATGGAGGTCTATCTAAACTCCATCGAGTGGGGGCCTGGCGTCTACGGCGCCGAGGCCGCGGCACAGGCCAATTTCCACGAGGCCGCGGCCCAGCTGAGCCCGGCCCAGGCCGCACGCCTCGCGGCGATCATCCCCAAGCCCCTGGCCTGGAAAGCGGCCCGACCGGGCCCATACATCCAGAAACGCCAGGGCCACATCACTGCCGCGGCGGGGACCATCCGCCGCGATGGCCTCGCCGACTGCGTCCTGAGGTAGGTCCGGGCTTCGCTCGAACTTGGCCCTGGCGCCGCCGTTGCATCGCCCCCGAGCAATCGGCGGATCTGTCCAGCGGTGGCACAGCCCGTCCTCCACGCTTGGATTGAGGGCCTACCCGTGAAGACAGTTTTCGCCGCCGCCGCCATCGCCGCGGGCCTCGTCTCCGCCGGTTCGGCCTCCGCCACCGAGCTTCTGACCAACGGTGACTTCGATCAGGGCGCCACGGGCTTCTACAGCCAGTACGCCTATTCGCCGCCGAACGGCCAAGGCAACAACCTGTGGCCGGAGGGGACCTACGACGTCACCACCGACCCGAATCTCGATCACCCGCTGTTCTCATCCTTCACGGATCACACCGGCAACTCCAGCGCGGGGATGATGATGGTGATCAACGGGTCCTCGGACCCCAACACCATCGTGTGGTCGGAAGGCGATGTGGGCGGCGGTCAAGCGCTGATCGGCGCGGCGGACACCGATTACACCTTCTCCTTATGGGTCGCCTCGGTCTATCCGGCGAGCCCCGCCGACCTGCAGCTGTGGGTCAACGGCGCCCAGGTGGACGGCGCGACCTTCGCCGCCAGCGCGCCGGTCGGCCAATGGCAGAACTTCACCTACTCCGGCGTGACCGGCGCCAACGGCCTGCAGAGCATCTCGCTCAGCAACCGCAACCTCGAGCCGAACGGCAACGACTTCGCCCTGGACGACATGAGCCTGCAGGGCGTCGCGGTTCCGGAGCCCACCAGCTGGGCCCTGATGCTGCTCGGCTTCGCCGGCATGGGCGCCATGCTGCGCAACCGCCGCCGGCTGGTCGCCGTCGCCGCCTGATCTACCGAGCTCTCCAGCTCTGTTGCGTAAGAGCGCCGTCGGGTCTTCCCGGCGGCGCTTTTCGTTGCGCGGCGATCAGTGGGCGTCGCGGGCTAGCGTCCGCACCACGCCGGTGGCGATCAGCGCTTGACCGACGAAGTAGAGGCCCCAGACCGCGAACCCGACCACGGCGCTGGCCGGCAGCGGCCCGGAGCGGGCGAAGATCAGCAGGTCGGAAGCCAGGAACATGGTCGCCCCCAGCGGCACGCTGCGTGGGAACCGGCTCAGCCAGGCGCTGGCGGCCATATACGACAGCCCCGCCGCATAGATCCCCAGGGCAGGCGCCGCCGAGCGGTCGGAAGGCAGGGTGATGGCGGCCCCGATGGTCCCGGCGATCAGGGCCGCGGCGGCCAGCCACGCGGGCCAACCCAGGCCTTCGCGGCGATTTCGCTGATAGAGCATGATGGCCGCCATGTGGCCGGCGAAGAAGGCCGCGCCACCGACCGCAAAGCCCGCCGCACCCAGCAGCACGTCTCCCGCCGCGCCCAGCGCCATAACCCCGCAGACCAGCCATCCGTCGAGGCTCCGGGCCGACAACGCCGCGTAGAGCGCCAGGAGACCGACGCCGGTCCCCTTCCAGGCCAGGCTCACCGCCGGCGTCAGGGTGAGGTGGTCCGCGGTGAGGTAGCTCACCCCGCCGGCGATCGCCGCCGCCAGCGCCAGCCGCGCCGCCCAGACCCTCATGTCCAAGAACCCCATGTCCATGTCATCGCCCCGTGGCCCGCAGGGGGCAGACTAGGGGCGCAAGCGGGCCGGCGCCACGCGCCGATCGCAAACTCCGATTGACGAAAGAAGCTCTTGCCCTCAAACCCCGCCCATTCAAAAAAACCTCCCCCGTAGGAGCCAATCATGCGCGTAGGCGTGCCCCGCGAAATCAAGCCGGACGAATACCGCGTCGGCCTCACCCCGACCGCCGTGCGCGAGTACGTCAGCCACGGCCACGAGGTGATCGTGGAAAAGGGCGCGGGCGCGGGCGCGGGCTATCCGGACGAGGCCTATACGCGGGCCGGCGCCAGGATCGCCGCCGACGCCGAGGCGGTATTCTCGGGCGCCGAGCTGATCGTCAAGGTGAAGGAGCCGCAAGCCGTCGAATGGGCCCGCCTCACTGACAAGCACATCCTCTTCACCTACTTGCATCTGGCGCCCGATCCGGCCCAGGCCGACGGCCTGCTGGCCTCCGGCTGCGCGGCTATCGCCTACGAGACGGTGACGGATTCCGCTGGCGGCCTGCCGTTGCTGGCGCCGATGTCCGAGGTCGCGGGCCGCATCGCGGTGTTCTCCGCCGGTGAGACCCTGCTGAAGCACAACGGCGGCATGGGCCTGTTGCTCTCGGGCGTGCCCGGCGTGCCGCCGGCGCGCATCGTGGTGCTGGGCGGCGGCGTCGTCGGCATGAACGCCGCGCGTATGGCCGCGGGCCTGGGCGCCGAGGTGGTGATCGTCGAGCGTTCGATCCCGCGGATGCGGGAGCTCGACAACATGTTCCAGGGCCGCATCCTGACCCGCTACTCGACCCAGGACGCCGTCGAGGAAGAGATCCTCAAGGCGGACGTCGTGGTGGGCGCCGTTCTGACCGCCGGCGCCTCGGCCCCGAAGATGATCCGCAAGGACGACCTGAAGAAGATGAAGCCCGGCTCGGTGCTGGTGGACGTCTCCATCGACCAGGGCGGCTGCTTCGAGACCAGCCGGCCGACCACCCACGCCGACCCGACCTACACGGTGGACGGCGTCGTCCACTATTGCGTCGCCAACATGCCCGGCGCGGCCCCGCGCACGTCTTCCGAAGCGCTGGTCCACGCCACGCTCAGCTTCGGCCTGTTGCTGGCCAACCATGGCCTCGATGCGCTCAAGAAGGACAAGCACCTGGCCAAGGGCCTGAACGTGCTCAAGGGCCAGGTGACCCATCCGGCTGTGGCCGAAGCCCTCGGCAAGCCGTTCGTGGACGCTTACGGGGCGTGGAAATAGCGGCTATCTGGGCGGAGCGCCGCGCCGCTTGAACGGCCGGCGCTTCAGCTCCTTCTTCTCGCCCTTGGCCTTGGCCGTGATCTCCTTGAGCTTCACGGTCTGCAGGGCCGAGAGCGCTTGGCCCGGGGCGCCCTTTTCCGGGTCGCCGAAGGCGCGGCCATAGGTCTTCAGGCGGTCGGAGACGGAGCCCAGGAATTCGCCCTCCCATTCGGAGAGCTTGACGCCGGCGCGGTCGGCCTGGCGTTGGGCGCGTTTCAGCGCATTGAGTGCAGCACGCTTGGCCGCGCCCTTGGGGTCGGGCGGCTTTCGGTTGGACCCGAAGCCACCCCCCTTTGACGCTTGCGGCTTCCGGTCCTTCGTATCGGGCGGCTTTCGGTTCAAATCTCCCCGATCGCCGAGAGGTAGAGGTCGAGGATGGCGTCTTCTTCCAGCCGCTTGGCGCGGTCCTGTTTGCGGATGCGCACGACCTTGCGCAGGATCTTGACGTCGAAGCCGTTGCCCTTGGCCTCGGCGAAAACCTCCTTGATCTGCTCGGCCACCTCGGCCTTCTCGACCTCCAGGCGCTCGATGCGCTCGATGATGCTCTTCAGCTGCCCTTGGGCGGCCTGGTTCAGCACGTCGGGGTGGGCGGAGGCGTCGTCGGCCATGGCGGTAACTCGTGACTTCAGGAGGGCAGGATCGCCGCGGACCCTATCGGCGCGTTCAGGGCCTGTCATGCTGGCCAGGGGCCTTGCCTGTGGATAAGCCGGTGAGACCCAAGGACGCGGAGGTCTTTTCAAGCCATGCCGAGCAAGAACAAGCCGACCCAGGCCGAAGCCGAAGCCGCCGTGCGCGTCCTGATCGAATGGGCCGGCGACGATCCGGACCGCGAGGGGCTTCTGGAGACCCCGGCGCGGGTGGCGCGCTCCTACCGTGAACTGTTCGCAGGCTATGAGACCGATCCCAGGGATTATCTGGCGCGCACCTTCGAGGAGGTCGGCGGCTACGACGAACTGGTGATCCTGAAGGACATCCCGGTAGTCAGCTTCTGCGAGCACCACATGCTGCCGTTCATCGGCCGCGCCCACGTGGGCTATCTGCCGTCCAGCCGAGTGGTGGGCATCTCCAAGCTAGCCCGCGTGGTGCGCGGCTTCGCGCGCCGCCTGCAGATCCAGGAGAAGCTCACTGCCGAGGTGGCGGGCGCCATCCAGGAGATCCTGCAGCCCAAGGGCGTCGGCGTGGTGGTCATCTCCGAGCACAGCTGCATGACCATGCGCGGGGTCAACACGCCCGGCACGCGCTTGACCACCAGTCACCTCCTGGGAGAGGTCCGCGACGACCCGCGAACCCGTCAGGAATTCTTCGACCTGGTGCGCACGCCGGACCGGTAGGCTAGGTTGCTCCCCATCGGGGGAGCTGTCGGCGAAGCCAACTGAGGTCCTCCTAGGTTTGAGCGGAAGCCCCTCCGGCTCTTCGGGCCACCTCCCCCGAAGGGGAGGAGCTCGTCAGAGCAACCCGAACCCCTCCAGCGCTGGCCGGAGCGACGTCGGGTCGGTGAAGTGGTGGGTGTGGAACCCCTGTGCCCGGGCCGCGACGATATTGGCGGCGCTGTCGTCGACGAAGAGCGCGGCTTCCGGCGCGAACCCGAAGCGCTCGCAGGTCAGTCGGAAGATCGCCGCGTCCGGCTTCATCAGCCGTTCGCGCCCGGAGACGATCCGTCCGTCCAGCCGCGCAAAGGCGGGGCTCATGGCGAAGGTCGCGTCTACCGTCTCATGGCTCATGTTGGTCAGCGCATATTGGCGCACGCCGCGGTCGCTCAGGGCGGCGATGGCGCTTTCCGTCTCGGGAATCGGGCCGGAGAACATCTCATCCCAGCGGTGCTTCCAGGCCCAGATGGCGGCCTCGTGTTCGGGATGCCGGGCGCTCAGCGCCGCGCAGTTGTCGTCGAAGGTGACGCCGCAGTCGGTGGGACCGTGCCAGGCCATGGTGCAGACGTGGCCCAGGAACCGGTCGCGCTCGACCGGATCGGGAAAGATCTTGGAATAGAGCGTGCGCGGATCCCAGCGCACGATGACGTTGCCGACGTCCCAGACGACCGCCTTCACAGCGGACATCGGACGTTCGTCAGCCCTGCTTGGCTTTGAAGCGCGGGTTGGTCTTGTTGATGATGTAGACGACGCCCTTGCGACGCACGAGCTTGCAGTCCCGGTGACGGGTCTTGAGCGACTTAAGCGAGCTTCTGACCTTCATCGGATTTCTCGGGGACCTATCTCGGGCGCGGACGATGGCGTCCGGGGTTTTTCACAAGAGCGCGCGGATATACGGAAAGGGTCTTCGGAAGTCAATGTCGCCGCGCCGCAGTTCTGATTGAGGCCGGACTCGACGCTCGTTAGACTCCCAACGATGCGCGCCCGCCACCTCAGCCTCGTCGCCCTGGCCTTCCTGGCCGCCTGCGCGAGCCCGGCGGCGAGACCCCCCTTGCCGACTCGACTGCCCACCGCTCCGCCGGCCCGCCAGCCGGCTGCGCCGCCGGAAGCCACGCCGCCGCCCGGGCAGGTCCCGCCGATCTCCCCGGTAACGCCGCCGGCGGTATCCGGCGACATGGTGTTCGACGCCTGGGCCGGCGAGTTCTACGGCAAGGCGCTGAAGGCGGGCATTCCGCGCGACGTGCTGGACCGGGAGATGGCGGGCCTGACGCCGGACCCGCGGGTCACCCAGCGCGACAGCCGCCAGCCGGAATTCTCCCAGCCGATCTCCACCTACATCAAGGGCGCGGTCACCGAGGGGCCGGTGGTGAAGGGCGCGCGCGAACGGGCCGAAGTGCCGCAATTGCCCGACATTGAGCAGCAGTATGGCGTGCCGCGCGAGATCCTGATCGCCATCTGGTCGCGGGAGAGCGCCTTCGGAGCCATCCAGGGCGACTTCGACGTGATCCGGTCGATGGCCTCGCTGGCCGCACAAGGTCGCCGCCGCGACTGGGCGGAGGGCGAGCTGATCGCGGCCTTGCGGATCATCGCCACCGGCCAGGCCACGCGCGAGCAGCTCAAGGGCTCCTGGGCCGGCGCCATGGGCCAGACCCAGTTCATCCCGTCTGCCTATCTCTCCACCGCCGTGGACGGCGACGGCGACGGCCGGCGCGACATTTGGAACTCGGCCGCGGATTCCCTGGCCTCGGCGGCGAATCTGCTGGCCAAGGGCGGCTGGGTGCGTGGTCAAAGCTGGGCGCGCGAGGTCACCGTTCCCGACGACTTCGACTTCAGCCTGACCGAGGGTCCGAAGCTGTCGTCGGACGCCTGGACGGCGCTCGGCGTGCTACGCGCCGACGGCCTGCCGTGGACAGACGCGGACAAGACCGCCGAGGCGCAGCTCATCGCGCCGGCCGGCGCCTCGGGTCCGCTCTTCCTGCTGTTCCCCAACCACTTCGTGATCCGCAAGTACAACAACTCGGTGGCCTATGCGCTCGCCGTGGGGCTGCTGGCCGACCGGATCGCTGGCGGCGGGCCCCTGGTGAGGCCCTGGCCTGCAGAGACGCCGATTTCGCTGGCCGACCGGATGACGGCGCAGCGCGCGCTCGCGGCGCTGGGCTTCAACGCCGGGACGCCGGACGGGATCGTCGGCGTCGGCACCCGCACGGCGCTTCGGGCCTGGCAGAAGGCCCGCGGCCTGACGGCGGACGGCTATCTTTCGCCAGTCATGGTGCAGCGCCTGCGGGTCGAGACCGGCGCTGCGGACGCCAGCATCGCGCCGCCCGCGCTGGCCGCGCCGCTCGCGCCGGCTGCGCCCCCCGCGCCGGCCGCTCAGGCGGATCCGGCCGCTCAGGCGCCGCCGACCTAAACCCCGCCCTCGTCGCTGCGTTCGATGGTGGCCATGGTGGCTTCCTCGCGGGTGACGGCGGCCGGGTCGGCGTTGCGCAGCGGCTTGGAGACGAAGGCGTAGACCAGAAGGCACAGCATCAGCCCCATGTTCAGGAAGAACGGCGCCGAGTGGTTCGCCCGATAGAGCACCATGAAGGCGGGCGCGAACACCGCGTTGATCCCGTTCACCGCCGCGATGGCGCCGGCCACCCGCGCCTGGTCCTTCCAGCCCACCGCCAGGGACGAACCGGCCGTGAACCCCGGCCGGGCGAAACCGAAGCCCATGCTGGCCAGCGCATAGCCCGCCACCACCGTGTGATAGTCCGGTGCGATGGCCACAAGCAGGTTGCCCGCCGCCCCGCAGGCCACACCCCAGCGCAGCAGCTGCTTCGGCGTCATCTGGAACATCCGGATGATGCCCCATTGCGCCAGCAGGCCGGCCAGCGCCCCGAACGCCATGGCCGTGGCGATCTGCTCCTTGGCCGCCATCGGGCTCACCCCCAGCTTGTCGATCACCAGGAAACCCAGGGTCTGCTGCTGCGCCGTCTGGCAGGTGGCGACCACGAAGCCGTAAAGGGCGAAGGGGGCCACCCGTGGATCGCGCCACATCGGCCGCTGCTTCTCGACGATGGCTTCTTCAGCCTGCTCGATCGGCGCCTGGGGCCTGCGGCGGCTCTCCGGCAGGAAGCGCCAGACCACCAGAAGCATCACCGCCGCGATCGCGGCGAAGGTGAACAGCGGCCCGGCGATCCCCACCACCGGATAGATGAAGTAGGGCGCGAGCCACGGCCCCACGAGCGTGCCGATGCCAAAGGCGCCGGCCAGCATGGCCATGGCCTGGGTGCGCTCGGCCCGGGGTGTGTGGTCGGCGATATAGGCCTGGTAGGCCGGGTTCGAGGCCGCGCCGAACAGGCCGAATATCGAACGACCGAGCAGCAGCATAATAAAGATCGCCAGGGGCGCGGCGAGCTGGCGAAGGCCCGCGCCGACCACCAGGCCGCACAAGGTCATGGAGACCATGAAACCGGTCAGCCCGACCAGCATTAGCGGCTTTCGGCCGTAGCGGTCGGATGCGCGCGCCCAGAACGGCGAGGACAAGGCCCAGAGGATCGCCGACAGCGAGAAGATCGACACCACCATCCAGTCGGGGATGTTCAGCGAGCGGCCGATCAGCGGCAGGACCGAGGTCAGGCCATTGTTGCCGACGGCGGTCGCCACCGACGACCAGAAGATGATCGCGAAGGCCCGCTTCGGCAGGGTGCTGCGGGGCGCGCTGGCGGCGGTGTCGGCCATGGTCCGGGCTTAAGCATGGGTGCCGCCGCAGCGCAAACCCTGGCAGCGATCATCGCCCATTAATGAATAACCGCGATGTTCCGCCCTGGCGTCGTGGGAGAATCCCTTGTTCCAGATTATCGGCATCGTGCTGCTGTTCGCGCTCGTGTTCGGCAGCTTCATCATGACCGGCGGGAACATCGCGGTCATCCTGGGCGCCCTTCCGTCCGAGATGATGACCATCGGCGGCGCCGGCATCGCCAGTGTGCTGATCGCCAACTCCCTGGGCGTGCTGAAGGGCCTGGGCGGCGGCATGGGCAAGGTCTTCAAGGGCCCGACTTGGAAGTCGTCGGACTACCGCGACCTCCTGAGCCTCCTCTTCCTGCTCACCAAGACCATGAAATCCAAGGGCGTGATTGCGCTGGAAAGCCACATCGAGACGCCCAAGGAGAGTTCGATCTTCTCCCGCTATCCGAAGATCATGAAGGACCACTTCGCCATCGACTTCATCTGCGACACGCTGCGGATGATGACCATGAACCTGGAAGACCCGCACCAGGTCGAGGACGCGATGGAAAAGCAGCTCGAAAAGCACCATCACGAGGCGCTGGCCCCGCCGCATGCGCTCACCACCCTGGCCGACGGCCTGCCCGCGCTGGGCATCGTCGCCGCCGTGCTGGGGGTCATCAAGACCATGGGCGCGATCACCGAGCCGCCGGCCGTGCTCGGCGAGATGATCGGCTCGGCTCTGGTCGGCACCTTCCTGGGTGTGTTCCTCGCCTATGGCCTGGTCGGCCCGATGGCTACCCGCATGGCCGCGGTGATCGACGAGGACGCCTCCTTCTACAAGATCATCCAGTGCGTGCTGGTGGCCCATCTGCACGGCAACGCCGCCCAGATCTCTGTCGAGATCGGTCGCGGCACCGTGCCGACCCCCAACCAGCCCAGCTTCCTGGAGCTGGAAGAGGCGCTCAACACCATTCCGGCCGAAGGCGCCGCCTAGG
>NZ_SSMZ01000304.1 GCF_004799395.1 Phenylobacterium sp. | reverse complement strand
AGCGCGATCAGCGCCGCGTCCAGCTGGCCCGCTTTCAGCGAGGCGATCAGCCGTTGGGTCAGGTCCTCCCGCAGGAAGAGCCGCAGCTTGGGAAAGCGCGCACGCAATAGGGGCAAGGCGCGCGGCAACAGGAAGGGCGCCACGGTCGGGATCACCCCCAGGCGGAACCGGCCGGTCAGTGGCTGGCCGGCGTTCTTGGCCGACTCCACCAGCTCCTCGGCCTCGTTGAGGATGACGGTGGCGCGGCGAAGCGCCTCCTCGCCCACGGCGGTCAGGATCACGCCGGACCGCGCGCGGTCGACGACGGCGGCGCCCAGGATCCGCTCGAGCTCCTGGATGCCGGAGGATAGCGTCGGCTGGGTGACGTGCGCGGCCTCGGCAGCGCGGCCGAAGCTGCCCTGTTCGGCGAGGAGCTTCAGGTACTGGAGCTGGCGAAGGGTGGGGAGCATGCCACCAACATAGGCTTGCTCTATCGAAATTCCATAGCCAATCGATTGGCTATTGGCCAGGCCGGTCCCTATTTCAGCTCCATCGCGGCGGCCCAGCCCGGTCCGCGCCAGATTGCAGATGGAGATCAATATGTTGACTGTCGGCCAGACCCTCCCGGACTTCAAGATCGTTGGCGTGAAGCCGGGCTTCATGCGCCACGAACAGGACGGCGAGAGCGCCTTCGAGACCCTCACGCCGGAAAGCTTCCCCGGCCAGTGGAGGGTCATCTTCTTCTATCCCAAGGACTTCACCTTCGTCTGTCCGACGGAGATCGCCGAGTTCGCCCGCCTCAACCCGCAGTTCGCCGAGCGTGACGCCGTGGTCCTCGGCGGCTCCACCGACAACGAGCATTCCAAACTCGGCTGGCGGCGTGAGCACCCGGACCTGCACAATCTGCCGATCTGGAACTTCGCGGATAGCTCCGGCAAGTTCGCCCGCGCGCTCGGCGTGCTGAACGAGGACGAGGGCGTCGCCTATCGCGCCACCTTCGTGGTCGACCCGGACAACGTGATCCAGCACGTCTACGTCACCAACCTGAACGTCGGCCGCAATCCGCAGGACACGCTTCGCGTACTGGACGCCTTGCAGACCGACGAGCTTTGCCCCTGCAATCGCTCGGTCGGCGGCGAAACCCTGAAGGCCGCCTAACCGCCCAGTCCTCCCCGCTTCGTCATGGCCCGGCTTGTCCGGGCCACCCAGCCCTAAGCGCCAGACGCGTCCGACGCGTCCGACGCCGAACGGATTTGGGATGGGTCACCCGGACAAGCCGGGTGGTGACGGGCCTTTTTTCCGGAGATTTGAAATGTCCCTCGAAACCCTGCGCGAGACCCTGCCGGCCTACGCCAAGGATATCAGCCTGAACCTCTCGAGCCTGGCGGGCGAAACCCTGCTCAGCGACCAGCAGAAGTGGGGCGCCTTTGTCGCCTCGGCCCACGCCGCGGGCTCGCCGCCGGTCATCAAGGCCATGGAGGCTGCCGCGGCCGACGCCGGCCTCAGCGTCGAAGCCCTGACCGCCGCCAAGGCGGCCGCGGCGATCATGGGGATGAACAACGTCTACTACCGCGCCACCCACCTGCTCACGAACAAGGAGTACGCGACGCTTCCGGCGCGGCTGCGGATGAATGTCCTGGCCAACCCCGGCGTCGAGAAGGTCGATTTCGAGCTTTGGTCGACGGCGGTGTCGGCGGTAAACGGTTGCGGCATGTGCCTCGACGCCCACGAGGCCGAGCTGAAGAAACACGGCGTCACGGCCCAGCAGATCCAGACCGCCCTGCGCATCGCCGCGGTGGTCAATGCGGTCAGCCAGGTGATCGCCGGCGAGGCGGCGCTGGCCGCCTAATCGGGCTTGCCGGTCTCGACGGACCTCTTGAGCCTGGCGAGCTGCTCGCCCAGCACCCGGTCGATCGGCGCCGCAAAGTTTTCGCTCAGGCCGCCCTTTACGTAGCCGCCGACGTCGTAGGTCATCACGACGTCGGTCGCCGCGCCGGCGGCCTTGAGCGTCACGACCATGTGTCCGCTGGCTCCCGTGAGTTGCAGGGGACCCAGGCTTCCGAACAGCCGCAGCTGGGTAGCGCCGTCGGTGTAGACGATGGTCATGTGCCGCACGGCGCCGCGCTTGAGGCGCTCGCAGAAGCAGCCGGACGGATCGAAGTAGAGGTTCTTGGCGTCGTGGGACCAGGTGTGGTCGGAGCTCCACCAATGGTCCGGCCGCATCAGGGCGTCCCAAACCTTGCCCGCAGGCGCCGCCACCGTCGCCCGCTCGGTCACCTCGAACCCGGCGGCGGATCGGTCCGTGATCTCCGCGCGGGCGGGGCCCGCCAGCACGATGCACCCGACGGCCGCGACGATCAGGCTGCGCATTGGAAGTTCCCCCTAAGCCGGCTCGAAGCTTAAAGCCGATCCCCAGAAAGCTTCAACCAGTCCGGACTGCGCGCCGGCCCGTCCCGTAGTCAGGAAGCGGCGGGTCCCGCCGGCGCCGGGATCGAACTCCATGTGCCGCTCCAGGTAGCGGACAAGCGCGTCTGCGGTGGCCCGGGGCTGATGGATCAGCGGCGTCCCGGGCGTCAAGGCGTCGCGGAACAGGTCGCTCACGATCTCGTAGTGGGTGCAGCCGAGGATCGCGCGATCCGGCAGCCGTCCGATCCGCGTGGCGATCGCCTGCACATGCCCCGCGATGTCGGCGGCGAGGGACTCTCGCGTCGCGTCCTGCTCGATCATCGCGGCCAGGTTCGGGCAGGGTTGCGAGAAGACGGCGACGTCCTGGCGGCGCTTGTCGATCTCGATCTCATAGACGCGGCTGGCGGCCGTGGCCGGCGTCGAGAACACCGCCAGGATGTCCAGCTTCTCCACCTTGTCGCCGCGCCGCTCGGCCTCGTGCTCCCAGGGCAAGCCGGTCGCCGCCTCGATGGTCGGGACGATGATCCCCAGCACATTGACCGGCCGGCCCAGCTCTCGACGGTACCCGGGTAGCCACGTCTGCTGCAGGCGGCGCAGTGCGATCCCCGAGGCGGTGTTGCAGGCCAGGACCACCAGGCTGCAGCCCAGGCCGAACAGCCGCTCGCAGCCGGCCCGCGTCAGGTCGACGATCTCCTCGCCGGGACGGCCGCCGTAGGGGGTATTGGCCTGGTCTGCGAGGTAGATGAAGTCAGCCTTGGGGAACCGCTCGACCAGCGTGCGGTGGACGCTCAACCCCCCTACGCCGGAATCGAAAACGCCGATGGCCATGGCCCGGTGTTAGCCGCCGACCGGAGCCTCGTCCACGCCGACACCGGCGATCACGTTTTTTGTTTCAAGTTGACACTCCCGTCAGCGCGACCCATATGCGCCGCCAACAAGACAAGCTTAACGACTGGATTCGTGCTGTCGGCGACTTGCGCTGGCGGCGGCCTCCAGGTCATTTCCTCTATCCGGACCCTGACCGCCATGCCCGCCCAACCCGCTTTCGACCTGGAGTCGACGCCAGCCATCGCCTTGGAAGTCGATGTCCAGACCGCGCTCGCCCTGTCGCGCGCCACCACCCGCGCCGTGACCGCCATCTCCCCCAAGGCCCACCGCGCCATGATGGACGCGCTCGGCGTCGAGGCCGCCGTGCAGGAAGCGCAGGGCGGACCGGTCGCAGAACTGGTCGCCACCCTGATCAAGGGCCACCTCGACCAGCTGAAGTGAATTCGGGCCCGCCCCCTCGCCGGCCCATGCGGGTTAACCTGGAGGCCCGCGCGGCGCTCGCCGAGCAGCGGCGAGCCCGCACCCGCGACCGGCTACTTGTCGCCGCCGAGGCGGTGATCGCCGAGAAGGGCCTGAACGGCGGCTCCATCGAGGCGTTCGCCCGCGCCGCCGGGGTCTCGCGCGGGACGTTCTACAACTACTTCCCGACCGTGGCCGACCTCATCGCGGCGATGAACCGGCGCGTGGCTCGGCACATGGGCGGCCTGCTTGGCGAGATTGCGCGCCGCCCCGCCGACCCGGCGACACGCTTGGCCGCCAGCCTGCACGCCATGCTGGAAGCCTACCGAATCGACCCGATCCGCGGCTGGGTCGCGGTACAGCTGGCCAGCTCGACGGTCCCGCGGACGCGAGCCTATGAGGACGCCTTCGCGGCGCTCTACAGCGAGGGCGTCATGCGCGGCCAGTTCCGCGCGGTCGATCCGATGGCGGCCATGACGCTCTGCTTCGGCGCGCTGCGGATGGTGCAGCGCGATGTGGTCGTCGGCGACGCGGCGGCTCGGGCCGAGGAACTGATCGCCCTGGTGCTCGCCGCCTATGGCGTGCCCTTCGATGACGCCCGGACGATCAGCCGCCAGGAAGCCGGGCGCGTCTAGCGGCCGCCCTGCAGAGACCGCCTTCCGCTATCCGCGTTCGCCCGCTAAGCCGGTGGTCGAACAACCGGGAGGCGTTCCTTGATCATGCCCAGCATCCTGGATCGCCGTCGCCTGATGCTCGGCTCCGCGGGCCTGGGGCTCCTCGGACTTGGCGGCTGCGCAACCACCACGCTCAGCGCTCCGGGCGCAGCGCCGGACACCGTGCCCTACGCCGAGCGCCGCCCGCCGATCATGCCGGTGCACGCCAGCACGAATCGGATCTTCGACATTACCGTCTGCCTGCGGCCCTTCCGCGCCCAGGGGCCGCGCCTAGACGCCGAGCAGGTGGGCGACACGCTGGTCGTGCACAACTACGGCCACGGCGGTTCTGGCTGGTCGCTGTCCTGGGGCTCAGGGACCATGGCGGTCCGCAAGGCCATGGCCAACAGCCCCAAGGAGATCGCCGTCGTCGGCTGCGGCGCCATCGGCCTTTCGTCGGCGATCCTCGCCCTGGAAGCCGGAGCCAAGGTCACCATCTACGCCAGGGACATGCTGCCCGACGCCCGCTCGGCGCGCGCCACCGGCAGCTGGACGCCGGACAGCCGCATCGCCCTGACCAGCGCCGCCGGCCCAACGTTCGCGGTCCTCTGGGAGGAGATGGCGCGCATCTCCTACAAGCGGTTCCGCCGCTACCTCGGCCTGGCCGATAGTCCGGTCGAATGGAGCGAGCGCTACTTCCTCTCAGATGCACCCACCGATCCGCCGCCAGCGAGAACCAGACCGGAACTGGACTTCGCCCGCTATTCCGACCGCATTGGCGACATCGTACCCCATGGCGAGGACCTGCCCGCGGGCGCGACGCCGTTTCCCGGACCGGTGCATCGCAGCTCGTCGATGCAGTTCAATGTCGCCGACTACGGCCACACCCTGATGGCCGACTTCCTGGCCATGGGCGGCCACGTCGAGCACCGCGAGTTCCAAAGCCTTGGCGAGCTGGCGACGCTCAAGGAGAAGGTGGTGATCAATTGCCCGGGCTATGGCGCCCGCGCGCTGTGCCGCGACGAGAGCGTGACCCCCGTGCGCGGCCAGATCACCTGGTTGATTCCGCAGGCGGAGGTGAACTACGGCGTGTTCTACAAGGACGTCAGCATGCTCTCACGGCGCGACGGCATCGTGGTCCAGGCGCTCTGGGGCGGCGACATGTTCGGTTACGGCGACGACCACGAAGTGATCGACCGCGTCGAGGCCGAGCGGGCGGTGAAGACGCTCGCGGAACTCTACGGGCGGATGAAGGGCTAGGCGAGCCGTCGCTCCACCCGCTCGCGCCACAGCGCCACCAGCGGAGTCACGGCCAGTTCCATCACCAGCGGCAGGCTGACCGACAGCGGAAAGCCGGTCTGGACGGCGCCCGCAAGCCGCGCCAGGCCGCCCACCACCACGATGGCGGCGAGGGTCCGCACCACGGCCCCGCGCCGCTCGAGGGTCGGGACGCACGCCCAGAAGGTCAGGCCGATGCCGAGCAAGAGTCCTGAGAGATAACGGGCTTCGCTGGCTGAGGTCGCGCCGATGGTCGTCATGTGGCCGAGCGCGCCCCAGAGCCCGCCGCCCACCGGAACCACGCCCGCCAGCAGGATCACCGCCTGCAGCAGGCGGCGTTCGAGCGCGGGGCTCAATCGAACAGCGACGGTTGCGGCGCTTCGGCGGTGGCCGCCCGACTCCGGGACGACGTCGGCGGCGCGGGCTCCAACACCTTGGCGCCCTCGATAGCCAGCAGCTTGACCTTGGTGTTCACCCCGCCCCGCGCCGAAAAGCCGCCGAGCTTGCCGCCCGCCGCGGTGACCCGGTGGCAAGGCACCACGATCGGCCAGGGGTTCTTGCCAAGCGCCGCGCCCACATCGCGGGCCAGCATCTTATCCCCCAGCTTCTCGGCGATCTCCCCATAGGTCAGGGTCTCGCCCGGCGGGATCGCGCGGGCGATCTCGTAGACCCGGGCGTTGAATTCCGGGACGCGCTCGATCTCGATCGGAACGTCCAGCAAGGCGTTCGGCTCGCCAGACAGCAACTCGCGGATTCCCGCGATGGCGGCCTCGGCCATCGGCGTCGGCGGCGCTTCAACCGCATCGGGATAACGGCGCAGGAAGCTGCGGCGCGCGTTCTCCCGGTCAGCTTCGGGCAGGTAGACACCGACGAGGCGTTGGCGGTCGCTCCAGGCCAGACCCGCGTGGCCGATGGGCGTTTCGAAGAGGCTGTAGCTGGTCATGCGAGGAACATAGGCCCGTTCGCCGAAAGGCGCTGGCGGCTTTCGGACATGGATGCAGGCGCACAAGTTCCTCCCCCCTTCGGTAGGGTGGCCCGAAGGGCCGGAGGCGGCTTCCTCCCCGGTCTGAGTGGAAGCCCCTCAGTCGGCTTCGCCGACCGCTCCCCCGAAGGGGAGCAACTGGGTAGACGCGGCCAGACTGCGGCCTAAATCTCAGGGCGGCTATTCTGCTTGCCGGTCCAGGCGTCTCGACTTTGATGGCGCCTTCCTTGACCCACCACCCCTCTTAGGCGCATAAGCGCGCCCTTCCGGCGCCAACCTCGGTCAGCGCCCTCTACCGCCACGACCCCCAGGCCTTATCTGGGACGAGGGCGGCGAGGCCCCCCGTCCACGCAATCGTGCACGGGGGTCGACTGCGTTTGGGCTTTAGGAGCGATGCTTGTTTGACGCACTGACAGATCGGCTCTCCAGCGTCTTTGACCGCCTGAGCGGCAAGGGCGTCCTGTCGGAGAAGGACGTCGACGAGGCGCTGCGCGAGGTGCGCGTGGCCCTGCTAGAGGCCGACGTGGCCCTGCCGGTGGTCCGCGACTTCATCGCTAAGGCCAAGGAAGCGGCCACCGGCGAGGCGGTGATCCGCTCGGTCCGTCCCGCCGACCAGGTGGTCAAGATCACCTACGACGGCCTGGTGGAGATGCTGGGCGGCGAGGGTGAGGCCCAGGGCCTCAACCTGTCGCTGAACCCGCCGACCGTGATCATGATGGCGGGCCTGCAGGGCTCGGGCAAGACCACCACCGCCGGCAAGCTGGCGCTGAAGCTCGCCAAGGACCGCAAGAAGGTCCTGCTGGCCTCGCTGGACACCCGCCGTCCGGCCGCCATGGAACAGTTGGCGACCCTGGCCACGCTCGCCGGCGTCGACAGCCTGCCGATCGTCGCCGGCCAGGCCGCGCCAGACATCGCCCGCCGCGCGCTGCAGTCGGCCAGGCTACAGGGCTACGACGTCGTCATCCTCGACACCGCCGGGCGCACCACGCTCGACGAAGCGATGATGAGCGAGGCGGCTGAGATCGCCAAGATCGCCAACCCGTCCGAGACCCTGCTGGTCGCCGATGCGCTGACCGGCCAGGACGCGGTCCGTACGGCGAAAGCCTTCCACGAGCGCCTGCCGCTGACCGGCCTGGTGCTGACCCGCGCCGACGGCGACGGCCGCGGCGGCGCGGCGCTGTCGATGCGCGCGGTCACCGGCCTGCCGATCAAGTTCCTCGGCGTCTCGGAGAAGATCGACGGCCTGGAAGTGTTCGACGCCGCTCGCGTGGCCGGCCGGATCCTGGGTCAGGGCGACGTGGTCGCGCTCGTCGAAAAGGCCAGCCAGGAGCTCGACGTCGCCAAGGCCGAGGCGATGGCCAAGCGGCTCGCCAAGGGACAGTTCGACCTCGACATGATGGCCGAGCAGCTTCAGCAGATGAAGCGCATGGGCGGCATGGAAGGCCTGATGGGCATGCTGCCCGGCGTCCAGAAGATCAAGAAGCAGATCGCCGAAGCCAACATCAACGACAAGATGGTCGACCGGCAGGCCGCGATCATCGGCTCCATGACCAAGCTGGAGCGCAGGAAACCCGACATCCTGGCCGCCTCGCGCAAGCGCCGCATCGCCGCCGGCGCCGGCGTCGACGTGGCCGAGGTCAACCGGCTCCTGAAACAGCACCGCCAGATGGCCGACGCCTTCAAGATGATGAGCAAGGGCGGCGGCAAGGGCTTCGCCCAGATGGCCCAGATGCTCGGCGGCATGGGCGGGCCCGGCGGCGGCGACCGGCTGAAGACCCTGGGCGGCGGCAAGATGCCGATGCCCTCCGAAAAAGAGATCGAAGAGATGGCGGCCAAGCTGCAAGGCGACGGCGGCTTCAAATTGCCTGGCCTGGGCGGCGGCGGTGGCCTGCCCCCCGGCTTCAACCCTTTCAAAAAATAGCTGAAACCCTAAGGACTTAGACAAATGCTGAAGATCCGTCTCGCCCGTGGCGGCGCCAAGAAGCGCCCCTACTATTCGATCGTCGTCGCCGACAGCCACTCGCCCCGCGATGGCCGCTTCATCGAGAAGGTGGGTTCCTACAACCCGCTCCTGAAAAAGGACGACCCGAACCGCGTCGTGCTGAACGTCGAGCGCATCTCCGAATGGATGGGCAAGGGCGCCCAGCCCACCGACCGCGTCGCCCGCGAGCTGTCCAAGCAGGGCCTGGTGAAGTGGGAAGCCGGTAACAACCCGAACAAGGGCCAGCCGGGGACCAAGGCCAAGGAACGCGCCGGCGAAAAGGCCCAGCGCGAAACCGACCGCCTCGCCGCCATCGAGGAAGCTAAGAACAACCCGCCGCCGGCCCCCGAGCCGGAGCCGGAAGTCGTCGCCGAAGCCCTCATCGCCGAAGCCGCGCCGGCGGAAGAGGCCGTGGCCGAAGAGGCTCCGGCCGCAGAAGAAGCTCCGGTGGCTGAACCTGTCGCCGAGGAAGCTCCAGCTGCCGAAGCCGCCGCAGAAGAACCGACCGCTGACGCCGCTCCGGCCGAAGAAGCCCCTGCCGAGGCGCCCGCCGCCGAAGCCGCGGCCGACGAACCGACCGAAGGCTGATCCGGCCTTCGCTCTTGAGCGACGACCTGATCATGGTGGGCCGCGTTGCGGGCGCTTTCGGCGTCCGCGGCGAGGTCCGCATCACCAGCTTCACGGCCGAGCCGCTGGCGCTGGTGGACTACAGGACCTTGCTGCGTGAGGACGGTTCGCCCGGCCTCACGCTGGCGAGCGGCCGCGTCGCCAAGGGCGGCGTGGTGGCGCGCGCGGCGGAGGTGACCACGCGCGACGAGGCCGAGGCGCTCCGCGGCCTGAAGCTCTACATCCCCCGCGCCAGCCTTCCCGAACCCGACGAGGACGAGTTCTACGTCGCCGACCTGGTCGGGATGGAGGTCCGCAGCCTGGAGGGCGACCGGCTGGGCCAGGTGAGGTCGGTACGCGATTTCGGCGCCGGCGATCTCCTGGAAGTCGCTCCCGCCGCTGGCGAAAGCTGGTGGCTGCCCTTCACCCGCGAGGCCGTGCCCGAAGTGCGCATGGCCGACGGGTTCCTGGTCGCCGTGCGCGCCGACGAGGTGGAATAGCCGCGCAAGATGCTCCCCCCGAAGGCGAGGAATTTGGTCCGCTACGCCTTCGGCTTCCTCATCCGCATCAGGCCCTCCTGGGCCACCGACGCCACAAGAGTGCCATCGGATGCGAAGATCGAGCCGCGGATGAAGCCGCGACCGCCGGACGCGCTGGGGCTGTCCTGGGCGTAGAGGTGCCAGTCGTTGAAGTTGATCGGCTTGTGGAACCACATGGCGTGGTCGAGGCTGGCCGACTGGAAGCCCGGCGTCTGCCAGTGGACCCGGTGCGGACGCATTGCCGTGGACAGCAGGTTCATGTCCGAGGCGTAGGCCAGGATCACCTGGTGCATGTGTTGGTCGGCGCCGATCGGTTCGCGACAGCGGATCCAGCTCTGGCTTTCCGGATCCTTGGCCTCGCCGGCCTGGAAATAGCTGCGCGCGTCCACCGAGCGCATCTCGATGGGCCGCGGCCGCGAGAGCCAGCGCTTGGCCTCCTCCGGCGCATTCTTCATCGCCTCCTTCTGCATCTCCGCCTCGTCCGGCAGATCGTCCCAAGGCGCGGCGGCAGGCATGGGCGCCTGGTGCTCATAGCCCTCCTCGTGGGCCATGAAGGAGGCGGCGAGGTTGAAGATCTGCTGGCCGTGCTGGATGGCGATTACACGACGGGTGGTGAAGCTGCCGCCGTCGCGGCTGCGGTCCACCTCGAAGATGATCGGCACGGTCGGGTCCCCGGGCCGGATGAAATAGCAGTGGAGCGAGTGGCAGATGCGGTCTTCCACCGTCTCGTAGGCCGCCAGCAGCGACTGTCCGATCACCTGGCCGCCGAAGATGCGGCCGGGCGAATTGTCCGAGGTCACGCCGCGGAAGAGGTTCACTTCGAGACGCTCCAGCAGGAGCGTCTCGGCCAAGTTCTCGGTGATCATGAGGCGCCGCTTACGCCGCGCGCCAGGCGCGGGCAAGCGCGCGGCTAGAAGTAGTCGGCCAGCGTCAGCCGCCGCTCGGTCCCGTCGACCAGGGTCAGGGCGGCGGTCCGACCCGCGGCGCCGAAGATCCATTGCGAGGCATCGCTGGCCATGTAGTCCGGTGCGATGGGCCGACCGTCGAGGGCGGTGATCAGCTCGCCAGCCTTCCAGCCGCTCCGCGCCGCCGGGCTGTCCAGCGCCACATGATCGACGACCAGCACGCCCGGCGCCTGCGGCGACAGCGACAGCCCTGTGCGGTTCTTGCGGAACGGCCGGACCGTCGCGTCCGAATAAGGCGTCATCCAGATTCGGTCGCCGCCAAAGTCGATGGTCAGGCGAAAGCGGCCGAGCAACTGCAGGCCGATATTGGCCGGGACGCGCGTGGTCAGGCCGGGCGTGATCACCGTCGGCACGCGATCAAAACCGAGGCCGCCCAGCTGGATCCCGTCGAGGCACGCCTGGACGCTCTCGCGCGGGCCATCGGCCCCGACGGCCAGCTCGGTCGAGAGCCGATGGCCGGCCAGCAGGTGGTGGGCCTCGGCGAAGTCGCGGTCGAGCAGCAGGCCGCCGGCGTTGCCCAGGTCGAGGATCGCCTCGGTCGGAACGCCGGCGACCACGATCGGCAGGCTGCGCAGGTCGCCCGACGGGCTCAGCGACACCGGCCTGCCGGGCGGCGGGACGAAGCCGGAGCGCGGGATCAGGCCGATTCTGCGGCGCTGGAAATCGATCTCGACCACCGCCTGGTCGAAGACGTCGCGGCCAAGCAGCACCTGCACCGGCCGCGGCACGATGCGGGCCACGGCGCTCAAGTCCATCACCGCCACGCGCCGGCCGCTCATGGCGAGCTCGCCGGCCTGCAGATCGACGCGGGCCTGATGGACGCCCGCCACGCCGCCGGCGACCCCGTGCGCCTGGATGCCGCCGCCGAGCGTGACGCCTAGAGCCTTGGCGAAGGCCGTATCCAGCACGCTGGCGCCGGCGCCGGAGTCCAGCCAGGCCTCCGCCGGACGGCCGTTGACGGTGATCGGGAACAGGATCTGGCGGTCGTGGACGAACAGGAAATCGAGCGTTTGGGCCGACGCCTCAACCGCGCGCCCCAGGCCCGGCGCCAGGCTGAGACCGGCCGATAGCGCGAGGAAGCGGCGTCGCTGCATGGGCCGGACGCTACACGCCAGCCTTGACGGGCGCACGCCCCGCGGGGCCTTAACCGCGGACCATGTCCTTCGACGCCACCGTGCTGACCATGTTTCCCGAGGCCTTTCCGGGCCCGCTGAGCGTCTCGCTGATCGGCACAGCCTGGCGCCAGGCTGGTCTGTGGTCCTTGGAAACGCTGGACATTCGGGGCTTTTCCACAGATAAGCGCGGCTTCCTCGACGACACCCCTGCCGGGGGTGGCCCGGGGCAAGTGATGCGGGCGGACGTGATCGCCTCGGCGCTGGACAGCGTGGAGCGGCGCGGGCGGCCGCTTTTGTATATGAGCGCCCGGGGCCGGCCCCTGACCCAAGCGCTTGTAAAGACTTGGGCTTCCGGGCCTGGACTGATCGTCCTTTGCGGTCGGTTCGAAGGGGTGGATCAGCGGGTGCTCGACGCCCGCGGGTTCGAGGAGATCGCGGTTGGCGATGCGGTCCTGGCCGGTGGCGAGGCCGCCGCGATGGTGGCGATCGAGGCGTGTGTACGGCTGGTCCCGGGTGTGTTGGGACAGGCCGCGAGTTTGAGTGAAGAAAGCTTCGAGGACGGGCTCCTCGAGCATCCGCAGTACACGCGACCGCGGACGTTCGAAGGGTTGGACATCCCCGAGGTCCTCTTGGGCGGCAACCACGCCGAGGTTCGGAAGTGGCGGCTGGCCGAGAGGGAGAAGACCACGCGGGCGCGGCGGCCGGACTTGTGGGCGCAGCGATCCGCCAATCAACAGGCAAAGGGCGATTAAGCCCAGAAGGACCAAGACCATGAACGTGATCGAGACCCTCGAAAAGGAAGAGGCAGACCGCCTCCTCGCCACCCGCAAGATCCCCGAGTTCCAGCCGGGCGACACCGTGCGTGTGAATGTGAAGATCAAGGAAGGCGAGCGCGAGCGCGTCCAGGCCTACGAGGGCGTCTGCATCGCCCGCGGCGGCCACGGCATCAACGAGAGCTTCACGGTGCGCAAGATCAGCTTCGGCGAAGGCGTCGAGCGTCTGTTCCCGGTGATGAGCCCGATGATCGACTCCATTGAAGTGAAGCGCCGCGGCGTCGTGCGTCGCGCCAAGCTCTACTATCTGCGCGATCGCCGCGGGAAGTCGGCCCGGATCGCCGAGCGCTCCATGGCCCGCACCACCGAAGAGACCCCCGGGACTTCGGAAGCCTAAGCGCTCCGAAGCTCAGCGAATTTCAGGCGGCGGCCGCAGCGATGCGGTCGCCGTTTTCGTTTGCGCGGCGCCCGCGGATCGCGTCTCTGTTCGCTGAACCGGAATAGGGATTACGGAATGGCGGCGAAGATCGGCCGAACGCTGGCGGACTCCACGCCCTATTGGCCGCCGGGCCCCAAGGTTCCGAAGACGGCGCCCAACATCCTGGTGGTGCTGTTCGACGACGTCGGCTTCTCGGATTTCGGTTGCTATGGCTCGCCGATCCAAACCCCGACCATCGACGGCCTTGCCGCCGCAGGAGTGCGGCTGAACGGCTTCCACACCACCGCCATGTGTTCGACGACGCGCGCGGCCCTGCTGACCGGGCGCAACCACCATTCGGTGGGCGTGGGCTGCCTGGCCAATTTCGACAGCGGGTTTCCGGGCTATCGCGGCAAGATCGCCAAGGAAGCCGGCACCCTTCCGGAGATGCTGCGGCCGCACGGCTACCGGAACTACATGGTCGGCAAGTGGCACGTGACCTCGTTGACCGAGACCGGGCCGACGGGGCCCTTCGACGGCTGGCCGCTGGGCCGGGGCTTCGACCGCTACTACGGCTTCATGGACGCCGAGACCGACCAGTATTCCCCGGAGCTGGTCCGCGACAACACGCCCATCGAGCAGCCGAAGAGCTATGCCGAGGGCTACCACCTGACCACCGATCTGGTGGACCAATCGATCCGCTACATCGCCGATCACGCCGCCAGCGCGCCGGACAAACCCTGGCTCCTGTGGCTGGCGCCCGGCGCCTGCCATGCGCCGCACCAGGCGCCGAAGGACATCATCGAGAGCTACGACCCCATCTTCGCCGAAGGCTGGGACGTGGAGCGCGAGCGCAGGCTGGCGCGCCAGAAGGCGTTGGGGATCGTGCCCGCCAACACCGACCTGCCGGCGCGCAACGACGGCGTGCGGCCCTGGACCGACCTCTCGGCCGACGAGCAGACCGTGGCTGTCCGCCTCCAGAGCGCGTTCGCCGCCATGCTCGATCACACCGACCGCGAACTGGCCCGCCTTGTGGCCTTCCTCGAAGAGGCCGGGGTGCGCGACGACACCCTGATCCTCGTCATGTCCGACAATGGCGCGAGCCAGGAAGGCGGCCCTAACGGCTTCGTCAACGCAATGGGGCCCTATAACGGCAAGGGCGAGCCGCTGGCGGAGAAGCTGGCGCGGCTGGACGACATCGGCGGACCGGACAGCCACTCCAACTTCCCGCATGGCTGGGCCATGGCGTCGAATACCCCGCTGCGCCGCTACAAGCAGAACACCCACGGCGGCGGCATCCGCGACCCTCTGGTGATCTCCTGGCCCAAGGGGATCGCCCGGCGCGGCGAGGTGGTCGAAGGCTTCGCCCACGCCTGCGACCTGGTCCCGACGATCCTCGACATCCTGAGCGTGGACGCGCCGTCCGAAGTCGCGGGCGTCGTCCAGATGCCCATCGAAGGCGAGAGCTTCCTGGCCCGGCTGCAGGGGCCCGGAGCGCCGGATCGGAACAGGCCGCAGTATTTCGAGATGTTCGGCCACCGCGGCCTCTGGAAGGACGGCTGGAAGGCCGTCGCCTTCCACCCGCCGGGCGCGCCGTTCGAGGCGGACAGGTGGGAGCTCTTCCACCTCGACGCGGATTTCTCAGAGGCGCACGACCTGGCCGAAGCCGAGCCGGCGCGGCTGAAGGCCCTGCAGGACGTATGGTGGTCAGAAGCCGAGGCGCATCAGGTGCTGCCGCTGGACGACCGCTTCGCGCCGCGCTTCGCCGAGAACTCGGCCCGCTTCGCAGGCCTGCGCAAACGCTACGTCTTCCATGCCGGCATGGGCCACCTGCCTTCCGACGTCGCGCCGGACGTGCGCAGCCGCTCCTACCGGATCGAGGCGGAATTGATCGTCCCGCCCGGCGGCGCGGACGGCGTTCTGATCGCCCACGGCGACGCCACCAGCGGCTACAGCCTCTACGTCAAGGGCGGGCGGCTGCACTACACGCTGAATATCGGCGGCAAACTCGAGACGCTGGCGGCCGATCGGCCGACGCCTGAGGGGCCGCACATCCTGGGCGTCGCTGTCCGCCAGGGCCCCGATGGCCGGGACTTCACCCTGACGGTCGACGGCCGCCGCGCCGCCTCGATGTCCACGACGCTCGGATTTGCGACCCTGATCTCCTGGTCCGGCCTAGATATCGGCCGCGATCGCGGCAGCCCTGTCGCGCCTTATGAGGCCCCGTTCGCCTACGCCGGGACCCTGCGCCGCGTCACCGTCACCATGGATGACGACCAGATCTTGGACGGCGACGCGATCGGCGAGGCTGAAATGGCGCGGCAGTAGGGCTCAATTCCCTCGAAGGTGTTGCGGCAGGCCGTCGTCGATCCGCACCCAGTCGAGCTTCTCGCTGATCCAGATGTGCGAGCCGGGGGCGAGCGCCGCCGGATCGTCCAGGGTGGTCAGCGACACGGCGATCCACGGCCCGTCCTGCGGCTCGGCGAAGACCGGCGTCCCGCAGCGCACACAGGAGAGCCGGTGCAGCCTCTGCGACGAGGCCCAGCTGGTCGTATCGCCGGTGCGCTCGACGTCAGCGTCGTTGAACAGGGCGCGGGCGAAATAGGGGCCGCCGGTGGCCCGCTGGCAGTTGCGACAATGGCAGAAGCGAACATTGATCGGCTCGGCGGACGCCCGCCAGCGTATCTGGCCGCACAGGCAGCCGCCTTCATAAGGCCCGCTCACGCGGCCCGGCTCTCCCGCACATAGGCGGTCGTGCCCTCGACCAGGTGGTCGAACATCAACCGCATGCGCCGGCTGCCGCGCAGGTTCTCGTGCATCACCACATAGGCCGGCAGCACGAAGAGGGTGAAGTTCGGCAGCACCCGGATGAGGCCGTGGCGGCGCGCGAGTCCGTCCTGCATCACCCCGATCCCGAACCCTGCGCGGGTGGCGGCGAGCTGGGCCAGGTCGCTGTCAGAGCGGAAGGTGAAGGTCTCACGGCTTACCGGCATGTTCAGGCCCGGCACGTCACGGATTCCACGCCCCGGGCTGTCGAAGCCGATGATGGCGTGATCCTCGAACTCGGCCAGGCTCTGCGGCGCGCCGTGGCGTTCCAGGTATTCCGCCGTTGCGTAGAAATTGATCGAGATCTCGCCCACCTTCTTGGCCACCAGGGCGCTCTGGCTGGGCGGGCTCATCCGCACGGCGATATCGGCCTCGCGGCGCGACAGGTCGTCGTTGATGTTGGAGAGCATCAGCTCGATCACCACCCCCGGATGCTCTTCGCGGAAGCTGGTCAGCATGGGCGGCAGCACCTCGGCGCCGACGATCTCGCTGGCGGTGATGCGGATCGAGCCGGAGAGCGAATTGGCCGCGCCCGAGGCGTCGCGCACGGCGGCGGAGGCGGCGGCCGACATGTCGTGCAGGTGCGGCTTGAGCTCCAGCGCCAGGTCGGTGGGCTGCAGGCCCCGCGGGCTGCGCAGGAACAGCGGCGAGCCCAGGCGCTGCTCCAGGGTCTCGATGTGGCGGCCCAGGGTCGGCTGGGTCAGGCCCCGGAGACGCGCCGCCGCCGACAGGGTGCCGGCTTCCAGCACCGCATGCAGGCTTTGGAACAGGTCCCAGTCGTTCGGCCCAGGCATGCGCGGATGAATAGCTGTTCCAGAGGATTCGGCAATTCTGTTGCAGATGGGCGTGGCGCATCTCTTGTTCAAGGAACACGGAGATACGGAAATGACTCTCAAGACCCAACAGAAGCTGGCGCTGGTGATCGGCGCGACCGGCGGAATTGGCGGCGCGGTCGCCGAGCGGCTGCTGGCGGGCGGCTGGCGCGTGCGGGCCTTGCATCGCAATCCGGACACCGCGCGGCGGACCTCCGGCCGGCCCGGCCTGGACTGGGTTAAGGGCGACGCTATGGTCGAGGCCGAGGTGGTGGCCGCCGCCGAGGGCGTCAGCCTCGTGGCGCACGGCGCCAATCCTGCCGGCTATCGCAACTGGGCCGGCCTGCAGATGCCCATGCTGGCCTCGGCTATCGCTGCGGCAAGAGCGGCGGACGCGCGGCTGATCTTCCCGGGCACGGTCTACAATTTCGGCCCCGACGCCTTCCCGAATCTCACTGAGGACAGTCCGCAGAACCCGGTCACCCGCAAGGGCGCGATCCGGGTGCAGATGGAAGCCGCGCTGAAGGCGGCCTCCGACGAGGGCCTGAAGGTGCTGATCGTCCGCGCCGGCGACTTCTTCGGCCCGAAGACCACGGCCAACAGCTGGCTCGCAGCTGGCTTGGTAAAGGTCGGCAAGCCGCTGGCCAGCGTCACCTATCCGGGTCCGCTGTCGGTCGGCCACAGCTGGGGCTATCTGCCGGACGTGGCCGAAACCATGGTGCGGCTGGCGGAACGCGACGACCTTTCCACGTTCGAAGTCTTCCACATGTGCGGGCACACCGTCACCGGCGATGAGCTGGTCGCCGCCCTTTCGCGGGTGGCCGGGCGCAAGCTCTCCGTCAGCCGGCTCCCATGGTTCGCCGTTCGCGCCATGGCGCCGTTCAACGAGACGATGCGCGAGATGCTGGAGATGCGTTATCTCTGGGAGACGCCGGTGCTGCTGGACAACGCGCGGCTCGTCACGCGGCTCGGCGCCGAACCGCACACTCCGATCGACGAGGCCCTGCGCCAAGCCCTGGTTGGCCTGCGCGTGCTGCCACAGCCTGTGGGCCAAATGGCCGCCTGAGGCAGGAAATTGCGCTGCGGACCGGTGGAATGCGTCGCTGCGGCACTAGACGTGCGCGGGGGTGCGGACCTACATGCGCCCCATGCCCGGCAAGACCCTCTACGACAAGATTTGGGACGCTCACGTCGTCACCCTGCAGGACGGCGAGGCGATCCTCTACATCGACCTGCACCTGATCCACGAGGTGACCACGCCGCAGGCGTTCGCCGGCCTTCGGCTCGCCAAGCGCCCGGTGCGCCGGCCGGACCGCACCCTTGCGGTCGCCGACCACAATGTCCCAACGGAGGGCCAGGCGCTCGGCGTCGGCGCCGTCGCCGACGAGGAGGCGCGCCTGCAGCTCCAGACCCTGGAGCGCAACGTCAAGGACTACGGCATCGAATTCTTCCCGATGGGCGACGTGCGCAACGGCATCGTCCATGTGGTGGGCCCCGAGCAGGGCCGCACCCAGCCCGGCATGACCATCGTCTGCGGCGATAGCCACACCTCGACCCACGGCGCCTTCGGGGCCCTGGCTCACGGCATCGGCACCTCCGAGGTCGAACACGTCCTGGCCACCCAGACACTGCGCCAGACCAAGGCCAAGAACTTCCGCGTCAACATCGAGGGCGAGCCGATCCCCGGCGTCGGCGCCAAGGACTTCGCCCTGGCCGTGATCGGCGCCATCGGCACCGCCGGCGGCACGGGCTACGTCATCGAATACGCCGGCTCCGCGGTGCGCGCGCTCTCCATGGAAGGGCGCATGACCCTCTGCAACCTGACCATCGAGGCCGGCGCGCGGGCGGGGCTGGTGGCGCCAGACGAGACCACCTTCGCCTATCTCATGGGTCGCCCCTCGGCGCCCAAGGGCGGCGCATGGGAGATGGCGCTCAGCTATTGGAAGGGCTTCTCCACCGATCCCGACGCTCAGTTCGACCGGGAGATCACCCTCGACGCAGCCGAGATCGCGCCCCTGGTCACCTGGGGCACGAGCCCGGAGGATGTGATCGCGGTGAGCGACCGAGTGCCGGCCCCTGAGGATTTCGCCAGCCCCGACAAGCGGGCCTCCGCCGTCCGCGCGCTGGAATACATGGGCCTGGACGCCGGCCAGCCGATCACCGAGGCCAGGGTCGACGTGGTGTTCATCGGCTCCTGCACCAACAGCCGCATCGAGGACCTGCGCGCCGCCGCCAAGGTCGTTGAGGGCCGCAAGGTCTCGCCCAGTGTCCGCGCGATGGTCGTGCCCGGCTCTGGCCTGGTGCGCGCTCAGGCCGAGGACGAGGGTCTGGATGAAATCTTCCTGGCCGCCGGCTTCGAATGGCGCGAGCCGGGCTGCTCCATGTGCCTGGCCATGAACCCCGACAAGGTGCCCCCGGGCCAGCGCTGCGCGTCCACCTCCAACCGCAACTTCGAAGGTCGCCAGGGCCGCGCCGGCCGCACCCATCTGATGAGCCCGGTAATGGCCGCCGCCGCCGCCATCGCTGGCCACATCACCGACGTGCGGGACTACCTGTGAGGACGCGCTCTTGATCGGGGGCCTCGACCACGTCGCCATCGCGGTCCGCGACTTCGACGCGGGCGTCGACGGCTACCGCCGCCTGCTCGGCCGGGAGCCGGAACTGGAGCCGCGAGACGGCGCCGACCGCGCCTGGTTCCACCTGGCCAATATGGCTCTGGAGGTCATCGCGCCGAGCGGCGACGGCCCCGCCGGCGACCGGGTGCGCGCGCGGCTGGACGACGCCGGCGAAGGCCTGTGGATCGCGGCGTTCCAGGTCGACGATGTCGCGGACGCCGCGCGCCTGCTGAGCCGTCGGGGTCTCGACGTCGAGACGGTTGGATCGGTTGCTCGCGTGCGCGCCGCCGGCCTGGACTTCGTGCTCACCCCCGGCCGCATTGGCGCACGGCCCTCGCCCGTCATCGGGGCGGAGGACGCCGCCGTCCCGGCGCTGGACCACATCGTCGTCCACACCTCGAACCCCGACCGCGCGCTGGGCCTCTACGGCGCCAGGTTCGGGCTCGACCTGCGGCTCGACCGCGCCAACGAGCAGTGGGGCGCCCGCCAGCTGTTCTTCCGCTGCGGGGGGACGCTGTTCGAAGTGGGCGCGAGCCTGAAAGCGCCGGTCACCGATGCGCCGGACCGCTTCGGCGGCCTGGCCTGGCGGGTCACCGATCCCAACGCTGCCCAGGCCCGCATCGCCGCGGCCGGCTTCGACGTTTCCGAGGTCCGGGCGGGCCGCAAAACCGGCACCAAGGTCTTCACCGTGCGCGACGCGCCGGGCGGCGCGCCGACCCTGATGCTGATGCCGTCACCCGAACTGGAAGCCGCCTGATGGACGCCTTCACCCGCCTTGACGCCAAGATCGCGCCGTTGCCGCTGGCCAACATCGACACCGACCAGATCATCCCCAAGCAGTTCCTCAAGACCGTGGAGCGCGAAGGCCTGGCCAAGGGGCTGTTTTACGACCTGCGCTTCGACGGCGAGGGCAAGGAGCGGCCCGGCTTCGTGCTGAACAGGCCTGAGTACAAGGGCGCAGGCGTCCTGGTGGCCGGCGACAATTTCGGCTGCGGGTCGAGCCGAGAGCACGCGCCCTGGGCGCTGATGGACTTCGGAATCCGCTGCGTGGTGTCCACCAGCTTTGCGGACATCTTCTACAACAACTGCTTCCAGAACGGCCTCCTGCCCGTCGTCCTGCCGGCCGAGCAGGTGCAGGCGCTGATGGAGGAGGCCAAGGGCGGCAACCACCTCGTCACCGTCGACCTGGAGGCGCAGACCGTGCTGTCCCCTGCGGGCGAGACCTTCCACTTCGAGATCGATCCGGTCCGTAAGGAGAAGATGCTGAAGGGCCTCGACGCCATCGGCGAGACCCTTCAGATGGCCGCCGACATCGACACCTACGAGATGAGACGGGCGCTCGACCGCCCGTGGCTGGAGGACGCATGAGCCTGATCATCGCCGGGACGGTCCGCGTGCCGCCGCAGAACCTGGCCGCCCTTCGCCCCCATCAGCTCGCCATGCTTGCGGCGAGCCGCGCCGAGGATGGCTGCATTACCTACAGCTACGGCGAGGACATAGCCGAACCCGGCCTGATCCGGGTGTTCGAGGTCTGGCGCGACCAGGCCGCCATCGACGCCCACTTCAAGGCGCCGCACATGGCCACCTGGCGGGCGGCCTGCGCCGAGCATGGGGTTTCCGATCGCAAGCTCTTCGCCTACGAAACCGCCTCGGAACGCGCGCTTTAATCTTCGAGGCCCTTGATGACCGACCTGCTGCTCCTGCCCGGCGACGGGATCGGGCCCGAGGTGACCGCCCAGGTGCGCCGGGTGGCCAACCGGCTGGCCAACGACCTGACGATCGACGAGCGCCCGTTCGGCGGGACCAGCTTCGATCAGCTCGGCACGCCGCTCGCGGACGAGACCCTGGCGATGGCCCAGGACGCCCGCGCTGTGTTGATGGGCGCGGTGGGCGGCCCCAAGTGGGCCAATGCCCCGCGCGACAAGCGGCCGGAGGCCGGCCTGCTCGGCCTGCGCGCCGGCATGGGTGTGTTCGCGAACCTGCGTCCCGCCATCTGCTTCCAGCCGCTGGCCGACGCCTCGTCTTTGAAGCGCGAACTGGTCGAAGGCCTGGACATGATGATCGTTCGCGAGCTGACCGGTGGGGTCTATTTCGGCCAGCCGCGGTTCATCGAGGACCTGCCGGACGGCGGCAAACGCGCCGTGGACACCCAGGTCTATACGAC
>NZ_SSMZ01000303.1 GCF_004799395.1 Phenylobacterium sp. | reverse complement strand
CTCGTTGTCGAGAACGACCCGGTAGCTCGACGGCTGCACCTTGACGGCGTCCTGGCCGAGGGCGGGCAGCGCAAGGACGCTCAGCCCCGCGATCAGGGAGGCGAGGATCGAACGCGATCGAAGGCTCATGGCAAGGCTCCGGGAATCAAGGGTTGGGGGACGGCGGAAGGATCGGCGAGCGCGGCCTGGAGGTCGCGATAGGCCTCGGTGGCGCTGGCCGACCCGGCCCGGTCGCCGATCGCAGCGCGCAGGTAGGTCACCAGCCGGTCCAGCAGGGCGTCGGCCGCCGCCGCGTCAGCGTCATAGCGGGTCCGCAGCACGCTGACGGTGTCGATCAGCACCTGGGGCTGCAGGCCGCCCCGCAGCGAGATCAGGCGCGCTTCCTGCAGCAGCGTCGCCTCGTCGCTCAGCGCCAACTGCACGCGGGCCAGCTGGCGACGCGATCGCAGGGCTCGGAGGAAGGTCCAATAGCCGCCGATATAGAGCCCCCCGAACACGCCGTTCCACCAAAGGGTGTGGGCCAGCATGGCGTCGAAGGGGATATGAGGCCCCAACACCGCCCACATTCCGATCCCGAGGGTGAGGACGGTGTGGTTCACGTTCATCAGTGCTGTGAACGTCGAGACGCCGATCGTGCAGGCGGCCCAGGCGAGGAGCATGCGCGGCGCGGCGGGCCGACGGCCCGCCAGCCACGCAGTCATGGCCCAGGCGACGCCGTTGAACGACCAGCTCACGACCATAGCGCCGAGGAATTCGGCCACGCGACGGGCCGGCATGCCCACCGGCGGTTCGCGCAACGCCTCGATCAGGGCCATGGCGAGCCCCCACAGCGCGCCGCAGACCAGCATGACAAACCAGCCACGCCGCGTCAGGGGCGTGATCTCAACGGGCGGCGAGGTCATCGGGAATTCCGATCGTGGCGCGGACCCCGCCGCCTGGCCGCGGCTCAAGGCTGAATCGGGCGCGCGCGCCGTAGAGCAGGCGCAGCCGCGCGGTCAGGTTGGCAAGGCCGATGCCCACGCCACCTTGCGCGGTGACACCCGCGCCGGTGTCGGTGACCGAAACCTGAAGCACCCGCCCCTCTGTCCGGGCCGAGATGGTGAGCACCCCTCCAACCGCCATCGGCGCGAGGCCGTGCTTCAAGGCGTTCTCGAGAAGTGTGCCCAGCATCAGCGCCGGGAACCGCCGGTCCCGGCACTGCGGGTCGACCGCCCAGACCACGGTCAGCCGCGGCCCCATCCGGGCCGCGCAGACGTCCAGATAGGCCTTGGCCAGGTCGAGCTCCTGTCCCAGCGTCGTCTCGGCGTCGATGCCCATCGCTAGCGCCGCCGATGTGAAGGCCAGGAACCGCGACAGCAACCGCCGCCCTTCTTGCGGCGAAGTCAGGCCCAGCCGCTTGATGGTAGCCAGAGTGTTGAACAGGAAGTGCGGCTCGATCTGCCGTTGCAGCGCCTCAAGCTGCGTCGCCGTGGTCAACTGCCGTAGCTGGGCGGCGCGAATCTGCGCGGCGTCGGCCCTCGCCGCGGCGGCCTCGCTGTGGCGCCAGGCCGCCAGGATGCCACCCACCGCGGTGGCCGCGAGGCTCCAGGCCAGGGTCCGGCCAACCACGGCCGCGAGGTCCGGCCGATCGCCCTGCGGATCCAGCAGACCCCGCAGCGCCTCGCCGGCCGCGGCGCCCGCCAGGACGGCCGCGCAGAACAACGTCGCCCGCAGCGCCGGGGACCTGGCCGGGGCGCGCCCAGCCGCCACGATGCACGCCGCGATGGCGCCCGCCACGATCAGCCGGTCGCCGAGGATCACGGCCCATCCGAGCGCGATGTCGCCGAGCCCCCAGGAGCGCCAGATGAAAGGCTGGGCGAGGAACTCGGAGGACATCACCAGCGCGATGGCGCCGCCCCAGGCGAAGATCGACAGTGCCGGCCAACCGTCGCGCGCCACCCTCCGATCCGACGCCGCGTAGCCGTCCGCCATGGCCGCCGCCTCCGTGAGGCGCGATCATGTCCTTACGCCGCGCCACGGGGCAACCGCCGGGCGCAAGGACAGCGGCGTTCCCAGCCCGGTTTACCGGCGCTCGAGGCCAGCTTTCCGGCGTTCGTCGCTTCCAGCGAGCGTCCGTCACATGCGAAATGCAGGGCCGTTTTCGTCCGCGACTTATCAAGCCAAAGAACCTCCGCTGCCAATTCGCGCCAAGGCGTGAGGCGGGGATCAGATGACGATGTGGCGTGCGGTGTTGGCGGCTAGTGTCTTGGCTGCGAGCTTGATCGCGGGATCGGTTCAGGCCCAACCGCCGGCGCCCAAACCGGCCCTCGCAACGCCCGCCCTTTCACCCGACGGGTCGGAGATCGCCTTCGCCTCTGGCGGCGATATCTGGTCCGTGCCGGCGGCCGGCGGGGTGGCCCGCCTCTTGGTCACCGACCCGGCCACCGAGGAGCGGCCGATCTATTCGCCGGACGGCAAGCAGCTCGCGTTCATCTCGACCCGCAACGGCGTCGCCAACATTTACATCCTGACGTTCGCCACCGGTCAGCTCCGCCGGCTGACGTGGTCGGACAGTCCCGAGCAGCTCGACGCCTGGTCGCGCGACGGCAAGTGGATCTACTTCTCCTCCGGCGCCAACGACATCGCCCGCCAAACCGACGTCTATCGGGTGGCCGCGACCGGCGGCACGCCGCTGGAGGTCAGTCGCGAGCGGTTCCTGTCCGAATTCAACGCCGCGCCCTCGCCCGATGGCCAGGCCCTGGCCCTGATGGCCAAGGGCAATTCCGGGGTCCAGTGGTGGCGAAACGGCCACGCCCACATCGACGAGGCGGAGCTCTGGCTGAAGCCCGTCGCCGCCGGCGCGCCCTATCGCCGCCTCCTGGGCCCCGTCGCCAAGCACCTGCGGCCGATGTGGAGCCCGGATGGGAAGACCCTCTTCTACATGAGCGACCAGAGCGGCGCAGAGAACCTCTGGCGGCTGCCGGCCGCCGGCGGGTCCCCGACCCAGATCACCCATTTCACCAGCGGCCGTGTGCTGTTCCCCTCTATCGCCCTGGACGGCTCGGCCATCGTCTTCGAGCGCGACTTCGGCCTGTGGAAACTCGACCTGAAGTCCGGTCAGGCCGCGCCCGTGTCCGTCACCCTGCGCGGCGCGCCCGCGTCAGCCGGCGATCGGCATCTGCACGAGACCGAGTTCCAGCAGATGGCGCTGTCGCCCGACGGCAAGAAGGTAGCCATTGTCGCCCATGGCGAGGTGTTCGCCGCCCCGGCCAAGGACGGCGGCGCGGCGACCCGCCAGGCGGTGGTGCGGCCCGTGGCCTCCAGCGTGGCGTCCGGCCTGCTCTATCGCCAATGGATCGGTCAGCAGCGGGCCTATGTCGACAAGATCAGCGGCGGACGGCTGGGCTACGTCCACATCGCCGACATGCCGTCGG
>NZ_SSMZ01000302.1 GCF_004799395.1 Phenylobacterium sp. | reverse complement strand
AGGTCAGGCGCAGCTTGTCCGTGACCGAATAGACGCCCTGGCCGAACACCGCATAGCTGGTCTCGTCCTGGCGCAGTTGGCCCGATGGAGTCACCGCGATGTAGGGCGGCTTGGGCAGGATCGGCGCGCCGAACCCGCCGTACATTCCCACCGAGTCGTGCAGGTAAAATACCCCGGCCGAGAGCGCGAGCGCGTCGAAGCGTCGGTTCCAGCGCAGCTCCTGGCTGACCTGTGCCTCGCTCTCCTTCACCGGGTGCGGAAAGTATCCGATGTAGGTCTGGTAGCCGATGATGTTGTGAACGAAGCCCGGAATGTAGGTGAAATGGTTGTCACCCATCGCGATGTCGGCATTCGCACCGAATACGTAGGTCTCGATGGTGCGCTGAACATAGTTGGGATCAACCGGGTTGGCATAGGTCGGGCCCGCTGGCGCGACTTTCCACGGATTGGATGAATCGTAGAGCGGATTGTTGATCGCAACCGCGGGCTTGCCGTCGTCATAAGAGCCGCTGGCGAAAACCAGGACGCTGGCGCTGTCGTTCGGCGTGATGAGCGCCGAAAGCCGCCCACGGATGGAATCCTGAGCATCGAAACCATAGGTCTCGTAACCATCGCGGCGGTCGTAGTCGATCGCGCCGCGAACACTGAGCATGTCGCTTACCGGGATGTCCTGAAAGCCGCTGAAGTGCGCCCGGGCGTAGTTGCCACCCTCCAGCGTGATGGCGCCGGCGGCATCATCCTTCGGCCTTGCCGATGTAACGTTGATCGCGCCGCCAGCGGCTGTGCCGCCGTAGAGGGTTCCTTGAGGTCCCGCGATCACCTGGACATTGGCCACATCGAACAGCAGCCCAGCCGTGGCAAAGCGAGAGAGGACGATGCCGTTATAGTTGTAGCTCACCGCCTCATCGACATTTGCGGAGTCGATGTTGCTGCCCACGCCGCGGATAAAGGTCTCCACGACCGGGCCTTCGCTCCGCAGGTTCGCGCTCGGTACGAACTTCTCCAGTCCCTGCACATCGACGACGCCGGCGGCCTGCAGCTGAGAGCCGCTCACCGCGACGATGCTGGCCGGCGCTTCCTGCAGATCCTCCGTCACCTTTCGCGCGGTGACCACCACCTCTTCCAAGGTCGCCTGGCCGCCGCCGGGATTGGTCGTCGGCAAAACTGAAGCCTGCTCGGCTGCCCAGGTTGGAACGGCGAGTGACGCCATCGCCGCTGCCGCGACCGACCCAAGGCAATTCAATCCGCGTGATCCCATGACCGCATCCCCCGCTTTTTTGGTTTTCTTGGGGGCAACATTTCGAAGGGCGGCATTTAGGTCAAGCAGAATATACTAGTCGGTGTACCCTCCCATTGCCCGCCGCACCGGAATCCAAACGTTTCGAGCAGATGCTACCGCGCACATGCGGAATTTATATTATCGTAGATTCAATCACGTATGACACATTCAAGCAGATGCAGTGTAGGTCGGCGCCTGAACTCTCGAAGGCAGACAACGCGCGCCCAGAATCCTCAACTAAACCGACGGGTATCCCCATTTGGATCGCCGAAGCATGTCGCTGAGACCCGCAAAGGCGCCGGCCGATTGGGTTCGCCCGTGGCGACACGCCTATCCTGCCGCGCAGGCGATCCTACACCGTTGCGTGTTCAATGGCCGAGTGCGACGGTCGATCGCCATTTGAATCGGATCGTTTGATGAAGTCGGCAGTCAAGGCGCTCAAGGGTACGGTTGCTAAGGCTAAGCCTGCGAAAGCTGGGTCTCGGGTTTACGCGCGTAAGGACGACATTGTTCTCGCCGCGGCAGAGCGAGCCTTCTTCAAATGGGGATACTCGGCCATCAGCATGGATAGGGTGGCTGAACTCGCGGGGGTCTCCAAGCGGACGGTATATAGCAACTTCAGGAACAAGCAGACCTTGTTCGCCGCGGTTCTTCGCAAGAGATGTGATGAAATTTTGGCTCAGAATAACAAGTATGTCATTTGCGAAGATGATAGCCTTGAAGTTGGACTTGTAAATCTCGCGACCTCCCTACTCTCCTCTATCTATACAAAGCCTCAGATCGACTTGTACAAGACGGTGGTCGCTGAAGCGCGTCACCTTCCGGAAATCGGTCAGATCATGTTCGACGGGCCGATCATGTACACGCAGTGTATCTTCGAAGCCTATTTACGGAAGCAGGTCGCGGCCGGCTTGCTGGAGTTGGACGAGATCGAACTGGCCGCGTCGCAGCTCATCGCGATGCTCAAGACAAACCTTCATATGCGGTTGATCTTCAGCCAGCCTGGGAAGGTCACGCCTGCCGAGATCACTCATATCGCCCGGGAAAGCGTCGGCCTCTTTCTGCATGGGGCGCTTCCCAGGTGAGACTGCGAGCCGCAAACGGCCCTTCTGAAGGTCCGCACTGAGTCAGCGCCAGTCATCCGCTCATGTCTCAGATGCGCCATGAGCGGACGTTGGTACGCCTTCAAAAACATGACGCCAGACCTGCCGGATAAATGGCCACAGGCTGGCAAAAGCTGGACGAATGACGATCCGTAGCGCATCGGGAGCAGAGCCCAAGACTTCTCGGCCGCAGATAGCGCGCGCCATTCGGGTGTGAAAATCCTTGGCTTATCCCTGGGTTGTCTGTTGTCGAGGTTTGGTTAGGATCGACTACAGCAGCGCTTCCCAAGTCTCGGGGACAAGAGGATCAAATGCGGCGCACAGCCAGGCTACGGCCGTCGGTCTCCTGCAACTCTGTGCGCAACTCGTTCGAGTTGGTGTGCTCGACGAGCACGCCGTCACAGTCATCAAGGACGCCATTGCAAAGGACATCGTGCTCACCCGTCCAAGGTCTGCGTCAAGGGACGACTATGAGCGTTCAATCCGAGAGCGCCTCGATTCCTTGTTCTCAGGGCAGGAAGCCGTCGGAACCGGACAATCGGACTGAGCATCCGCCGCCCGTAGCTTTGGGACCGCCATCCGGCTAGCGTCTGTCGGTCACACCAGCCCGGTCTGGTCCTGGCGCCCTTTCGGCGGTGACCAGGATTGCGGCACGGCGTCTACCCCGGCGGATGCCGGATGGAGACCGTCCGATCCATCCGCAGGTTCCGCAGAGCCGGCCTGCCAGTACTGCAGGTTGCCGAGCAGTGCCTCCCCAAGGCCATAGCCAACCCGCCGCAAATCGGTGGCGAGTTCAAGGAGCTCGTCGATCCGTGAGTTGACGACCTCCTCGGTCTGACCCTTCGCGGCGGCGCGCACCGCGCGGCCAATGTGCTGTTCGACCAACCGTAGCAACCCCATACACACCCGCAGGCGACCGCGATCGAACCGCTCGAACTGCGGTCGGGCGAGCAACCGCGCCCGGACGATGTGGGCCAGCGCTTGCTGAGGAGAGAGATCTCCAGCTTGGCAGATCTTGCGCAAGGCCATCTGCTCTTGCGAAGAGAAGTTTAGGTCGAACATAATGCGACGTGGCAGGTAGGTGGTTGCCTCGGCGTCTGATTCCACTTCAGTCTCGGACACAGGCGCGCGGTCGAGCTCGGTCATCAACTGGTCCATCCGTTCGCGCGAGGTGTGCATAAGCCCCATCCAGGTTCCAGCGACGCCTCAAGCGGGCGTTCGACACTTGGTCGGGAGGATTTTCTGCTTCAAAGATGTATCGCGCCGGTGAAATTTATTTCACTGGCTGGCCCCCAGCGGTGGCGGCGCTCGCGGCAGCCCGCCAGGCGTATTGCTCACAACTCACTTATTTGACGTCACAGGTTGCGGGGACCGGCGACTGGCCTCTTTGGTTGCCTGACCGGACGATGCGCCGCTAGGGCGGGGAAAACGTTGGTCGCGTGGGGGCGTTGGGGCGGGCGGCCCTCGCCGTTCGATTCTTCCGCCCACGGCGCGGGTCAGGTTCCAACGGCGCCAGAAAGGATATGCGCCATCTCACACCGTCCGGTGAGAAGGTCAGCTCGCTCGCTGCGTCACTGCCGGAAAATAGTCGCCTTGCTAGCCGAGCCGAGCCGAAGCCGCGGCGCGCTGGCGCTGCAACCTTGGGGCCGCCGTGTTCGGTCCAGACGAGCTCGACTTGCTTGCCCCCAACACGAGCCTCCACGGCGGAGGTGATTTCGACCCAGCCGGCGCCGCTGAGCGCCCCATACTTTGAGGCGTTGGTCGCGAGCTCGTTGAACGCCAGGACGAGCGGCGTTACATATTCGTGCGGGACACGGATATCCTCGCCCCGCAGCCATAGCCGGCTGGGCTCGGCGGTCTCAAAGGGTTCGATGGCGCTGTGGATCAACGCCAGCAGGCCAATCTTATCGACCTCATCGGATCCGATCAGGTCCTGGGCCCGCGCAAGCGTTGAGAGCCGGTCGACGAAGAGTTGGTAGCTCGCCGGGGCGGCCGAAGCCCGGATCGTCTGGCGCGCGATCGCCTCCACCACCGCGAGCGTATTCTTGACCCGGTGGCGCATCTCGCCCGCTACGGTCTCCTCCCAGGCTTGCGCCTGGCTCGCCCGGACGAGCCGCTCCCTGACGAAGTCCAACAATGCCGCGGTGAGGCTAGCCAGGACTACGAAGGTCAGCAGGGACTTGAAGGCGGCTGGCGAGGCTTCCCAGGTGAACCGCGGCGGGAGCAGGAAGTACCAACTGCCAAGCGCTCCAAGCTGAAGACAGGCGATGCTGGCGGTTCGTCCTCCGACAATTCCGGCGGCGATGACGGCCGGAAACAGCGTCATGAAGCTGACCCGCAAGCCCAGCAGCGGGTCGAGAGCAAAACGCGCCCCCACGCCCAACATGGCGAACCCACATCCGATCGCGATCGCGGTCGGCAAACCGGGCGGCGGCCGACTGGACAGGTCCTCGATCGTCCTCAGGATCCGCGGAAGACGCGCCCCCCTCGTCGTCATGGCGATCGGACCAGCGCCTTGTGGGACGCAGGGGCCGTCACCGGCCTGACGCCGGGTGACCGTTCAATGCCCGATCGAGGCTTCGCGCCGTTTCGAGCTGCCTTTGCAGGATGGGGAGGGCTCGACGCGCCAAGCCTGCGATGGCGTCTCCACCAGCCGCTTCCTCGCGAAAGGCGGTGAGATCCTCCGCCTGCCGCTCCGCCATGAAGCGCACGAATTCTCGATCGAAGTCGCGCGCGGAATGCGCGTCGAGCCTGGCGCGCACGTCTCGGTCGCCCCGGGGCCCTCGGAGGGGAACGAACATATGCAGCTGAGCCGCGGTGCGATTTGCCTCCAGGCGGTCTGGAAAGTGGCCATCCGCCAGGTCTTGGCCATAAGCCCGCAACTCAAGCGACGTCCCGCGCTGCTCGGCGAGTTGGCCCAGTTTTATTTCCAGATTGTTTTCCTGGATCGCCGCCTCGAGGAATTTCCGATCTCGCCACTCGTTCTGCGCCAGGGCCGAACCGGAGGCGGCCATCGCCAAAGCCAGACCAAGGAGTTGAGCCCTGCTCACCATGAGCCGTGTCCTTTGGCCATCCGACGGCGACGGGCAAAGCGTTGCCCGCTCCGGCGTGTTTGGGGTCGCCGAAGCGGGCTGCTTTCCGACTCCGGAGGGAAGGTGGCGGAACGGAAAAAATGCAGTGTCCTGCCTACCTGCTGATCATATCCCCTGCGGTTCGGTGAACGAGTGAAAAGGATTTCACCTTAGAAACTGTGGTCGGCCTGGCCTGACGCCGGGCGAAGAGGCCTGCGTCAATCGACAGGCGGCGCCGGACAAGGGCCAGGCGCCCAGTCATATTTCGACGCGCCAGGGTTCCATATCCACCGCCCGCAAGCTTGCGGCGGCGCAGCGGCCCGCGGCGGTCCATAGTCATAAGGCGCGTAGTCGTAGGCCGGTTCATAAGCGTAGCCGTCATACCCGTAGTCGCCGTACCAAGGGTCGGCGAGAGCCGCCCCCGCGAAGAACCCCAGTCCAGCTGCGCCTAGGCCCCACCCGTAGCCACCGCCGTAGCCGCCGTAGCCGCCGTAGTGACCGCCACGGAAGCCGCCGCCGTGAAACCCACCGCCATGGAAGCCGCCGCCATGAAAACCGCCTCCGCCGCCGTGGAAGCCACCGCCGCCGTGCGATCCGCCGCCGCCGTGAGAACCGCCGCCGCCGTGAGAACCGCCATGTTGGGCTTCAGCCGCCAGCGGCGCGAGCAACAGGGTCGCGGCGGCTATCGTGGTGAGAATTGTCTTCATCGTGACCTCCATCAGAGGCCGAGGGTCGCCATGGGCCTTCGGTCGAACGACGTCTCGCCGACCCTCCCTGGATCGTTGGACGTCAACTCAGACTTAGAAATGCGCCCGTCCGTTTTTGGTCGCCGGGCTCAAGGTGAAGTATTTTTCACCGAGCTCGGTTGTGGGTCGGGAGGTCTTTTGTCCCCTGCGATCTTATTGATGAGCTTGGCGGATGTTCTATCGCGTCGGCGCCGGACGGCGGTTCCAGGGCTGAGCATGAGGAACGCTACGGCGTCTGCGTCGTGGTCATGCCGATATAGGCCATCATGACGACCGCCAGGGCGGCGATCACCACCGTGATCAGGACGACCAGCCCACGATCCACCTGGACGTGTCCGGCGGCGATCTGGCGATTGACGACATGGAAACGCCAGGCCGCGAGGACCACCAGCACGCCACCCAGCCCGATCATCCCCGCGCCCATGGGCGCGGACATTCCGGACCCATGCCCCTGGAGTTGAGGCGAGAGCCCGGCCCCCAGTTCGCGCAGCCACAGCCCAAACCTAGCGACGACGAAGCCCAGGCTCATGATCGCGATGCCGGTCCGCACCCAGGCGAGAAAGGTCCGCTCATTGGCGAGATGCTCGGTCGCCTTCTTGTCGTCCGGGATTTCCGCTTCCACTTGGGCTCCTGAATGGGATTTCGCGGCGCGCCACGCTTTGGCCAAGGCGGCGATGGCCCGCTGTCGATGGAAGAATCTCACAGATTTTGGAGGCAAGCGATTCGTCGCTCTACACGCGCCGCGCTGGCAGGCGGAGAGCCATCACGGAGAATTGCCCCAACTGGGGACAGCCCCAAGCTGTTACATCTGTGATACTTAGTTGCAAGGACGTAGCAGATGCAGCGCCTTCATCTCCACCATTATCGGAATCGCGACCTTCCGCCCTGGGCCGAGACGCTCCTGGCCGGCATCGTGATCGCCGCGGTCATCGCCTTCAACGTGATCATGATGTGGCGGATCGCAACCGCGACGGTCTAAACCGCCCGGCGAAGAGGGGCGGCGCCCCAGGGCGCCGCCTGCGATCAGTTCGGCTTCAGCTTGCAGTCGCGAAAGGGTGTCTGGGTGCCGTCCACCACGACCGTCTGGCCATCCGTCCAGAATTTGATTCCGCCGCTGGCGAACTCAGCGCCAGTCGTAACCGGCGTCCTCTTCAACAGGTGCCGGTTGTTGTCGTTGCTGGTGGTCATGGTGACGTTCGTCGGCTGACTTGAGTCATACGAAACTGCGAACGCAGCGCCGTTGTCGCAGGTGTAATAGGCCTCGTTGAAACTGTTCATAGGCGGAGCGCCTGATGGTGCGGCAAACGCGGGGGCCGCAAGTGAGAGAGACGCTAGAGCACTACCAATGGTTAGGGCTTTCATCCTCTTGTTCCTAGATACAGCGGTCGCCAGAGGCGACGGCTTGCCTCGTGTGCGATTCATATGGAGTTGCTTTGCGGTAGCCGCCGTATCGCTCTTGAAAACGTGAACGCGAGCCTATCCAAATGCGGCCGCGAGGGCGGATACCTCACCCATCCGAGGCCAGGTCCGGTGCCGTAGGGCACCAAGCATGGAGATGTCTACCTCGCAGACGCCGTCGCCACGTCGCGCAGGATCCGGCTGCCGATCTGGCTGCGTTGGGCGGCGAGGTACTGCTCAAGATCGGTGGAGTAGAGGCCACCGCCGCACAATCCCAAAGATCGAAACAACCGTCGCAACACGCGTGCTCTCCTGCACGGCGCTGCCTCCCACGAACCCAACAGGCAAAGACGTCGCGGGCGCAGCGCGTATACCCTACTACGATAGTATGATTTGAAACCGAAAGCTTCTTTGCGCCCGATGAGAATTTCTTGGGCGCTCGCGTTCAGGAAGCGGAAGGCGCCCTTGGACCGAACGCCTGGCGCAGGACGAAGAGGACCATCAGGGCCATGAGGCTTACGACGCCCAATGCCAGCGGCCAGCGCTGATCGGGAATGAAGGCCATCGCGCCAAGGATCGCGACCATGCCGGCGATGGCGAGGTAGGTCAGGTAGGGAAAGCCCCACATTCGCAGAGTGAGTTTCTCGGGCGCTTCGCGCTCCAGCTGTCGGCGAAGGCGCAGTTCCGAGAGCGCGATCAGCAGGTAGACGAAGATCGCGACCGTTCCATAGGATTTGATCAGGAAGGCGAACACCAGGCCCGGCGAGACGTAGGACGCGACCACCGCGCCGAATCCAAAGACCGTCCCGACGAGGATGGCCTGGGTGGGCACGCCGCGCCCGCTGACCCGCGCAAGCGCCTGCGGCGCGTCACCGTTGCGGGTCAGGGAAAACAGAATCCGCGACGAGGCGTATAGACCCGAGTTCAGCGCCGAAAGGACGGCGGTCAGGATGACCGCGTTCATCAGGTGCGCCGCCGCGGGCAGGCCCATGAGCCTTAGCGCGCTCACATACGGAGTCGCGATGGCGGTCGAGTTCCAGGGAACGATAGCGACCACCAGCAGGATGGATCCTACGTAGAACACAAGGACGCGGCCGATCACCGAATTTGTGGCGCGCGCCACGGCGATCGCCGGCTCGCGAGCCTCCGCCGCGGCGATGGTGACGATCTCGGCGCCGAAATAGAATCCCGTGGCCGCCACCGCTCCGGTCAATACCGGCAGCAGGCCGTGGGGCATGAAACCGCCGCGCGCGGTCAGGTTGGCCACCTGCGGCGTCCACCCCGGCCAGATCCCCGCGACGAACAGGGATCCTCCGACCAGGAACAAGGTGATCGCGGCGATCTTGATCGACGCCAGCCAGAACTCGAACTCGCCGTAGGCGCGGACGGAAATCAGGTTGCTCACGGTCATCGCCATCAGCAGCAGGCCCGCCAGCAGCCACTGCGGCGCCTGCGGCAGCCAGAACCGGATGAGGTCCGCCCCGGCGATGGCCTCGATCGCCACGACGATCACCCAGAAGTACCAGTACATCCAGCCGGTCAGAAAGCCGGCAAAGGGGCCGAGCGCACGACGCGCGTACTCGTAGAACGAGCCGGCGGTCGGTTGGGCGACCGCCATCTCGCCCAGCATGCGCATCACCAGGATGACCAGCCCACCGGTGATCAGGAAGGAGATCGCCGCCGCGGGCCCGGCGGACTGGATCACCACCCGGCTGCCGACGAACAGTCCCGCCCCGATGACCCCACCCAGGGCGATCATCGTCATGTGCCGTCGTCTCAGCGTGTGGCGAAGGCCGTCCCCCGGACCACTTGAAGCTTGTGGGTCGATCATCTGCCTTTGTTAGCAGCCGATGACGCTGGAGGCCCCTTGAACATCCACCGCCGTGGAGTGGCCCAGTACATATTCCCCGGAGTGGTCCTTTCAGCCCGCTCGGGCAGGCCCGATGCTGAGCCGCGTAAGGAATGCGGAGACGATCATGAAACTGTTGCAGCTGCGGCGCGCCTTGGCGTTCGCGGGGGTTCTGGCCCTTTTTCCCATTTCGGCGAATGCACAGCCGACGCGTGACGGATCGCATGACTTCGACTTCGCCCGCGGGGTCTGGCGCACGCATATCACCCGCGTGCTCGATCCGTTCGCCGGTGGAACCCATACGTCCACGTCCGAAGGCACGAAGACCGCGACGCCGATCTGGGGCGGACGCGGCTGGATTGAGGAGATCGAGGCCGACAGCCCGGACGGCCACTGGCAGGGGGCCACCCTCTTCCTCTACAATTCGAAGTCCGGCCAATGGAGCCAGGCCTACATCGATAGCGACGGGGCCGAGGTTGAGACGCCCGAGATCGGCGAGTTCAAGGACGGCCGAGCCGAATTCTACGCGACCGAAAAATACAAGGACCGGAACGTCCTCGTGCGCGGCGTCTGGTCGGACATCACCGCCAATTCCCACCGCTACGAAATCGACTTCTCGCAGGACGGGGGCCGCACGTGGGCCGCGGTCTTCAAGGCCTATCTGACGCGCGTGAAGTAGTCCGCGGTCACCGTCTCAGTGTTTCATGGAGCAGATCGAGACCGCGCTCGATCTGCGCCTCATCCGCCGCGCCGAAGCCGAACACCAGGCCCCGGGATGTCGGCGGGCCCAGGTGGTATCGCTCCAGGCTGTGCAAGCGCACGCCTCGGCGCGCCAGGACGTCGGCCGCCGCGTCCGCGTCCACGCCCGGACGCGCGAGCGCCGCCAGATGCATGCCGTAGCTGGACGGGATCGGCTCAAGCCAGGGGCTGAGGTCGCCCGACAGGCGCTCGAGCAGGAGGTCGCGTCGGCGGCGATAGACCTGGCGCATGCGACGCACATGCCGGGTCAACCGGCCCTCCGCGATGAAGGCGGCGACCGCCGTCTGCAGCAGGATCGGGCAATGCCAGTCGAGCGCATTCTTGGCCGCGACCAGGGTGGGCCGCGCCCACTCCGGCGCCACCAGGAATCCCAGCCGCAGCGAGGGCAGCATGCACTTGGAGAAGGTGCCGACGTAGAAGACGATGTCGGTCCCGCCGGCACGCAGCGCTTCTAAAGGGCTGCCGGCGTAACGGAACTCCCCATCGTAATCGTCCTCGACGATCACAGCGCCGCGGCGCCGAGCCCAGGCCAGCAGCGCGCGTCGGCGCGCCGGCGACAGCGAGACGCCCAGCGGGAACTGATGGGAGGGGCAGAGGCAGACGATCCGCGCGGCGTCCGGCAGGCACTCGACGATCAGACCCTCTGCATCCACCGGCGTGGGATGCAGCACAGCGCCCGCGGCGGCGAAGGCGGCGCGCATCGGCGGATAGCCCGGGTCCTCGAACGCCACCACCGCGCCAGGCCGGTCGATCAGGCTGCGCGCCAGGAGGTCAAAGGCCTGTTGGGCGCCGGCGACAACGATCACATCCTCGGGCTGGCAGGCCACGGCGCGAGTGACTGCGATGTGTCGGGTGATGGCGGCGCGCAGCCGTCCGTTGCCTTGGTTGCCTTGCGGACCGCGATAGCTCGGCGGCGAACGCTCGAGCGCGCGGAGCTGTTGGGCCATGATGCGGCGGAACACGTCGTGCGGAAACAGCCGTCCGTCGACCAGCGCGGGACGGAGCTCGACGGCCGGCGCATCGGCGTGCGGATCATCCCCGCTGCTCCGCCAGAAGCCGATGGCGTCCGACACCTCGGGCCTTAGCCAGAAGGGATTGAGCGGCCGCTCGGCTGCGGGCGCCCCCTCGTCAATCACCGCGCCGGCGGCGGGCGGCCGCTCGGCGACGAAGGTGCCGGCGCCCTGGCGCGCCACCACATATCCGTCGTGCAGCAGCCGATCGTAGACTTCGACCGCAGTGTTGCGGGACACGCCGAAGGCGGCCGCGGCCTGACGCGTCGCGGGGAGGCGAACGCCGGGCGCCAGCCGTCCATCGGCGATGGCGGCCCGAAGCTGGGCGTCGATGCGCCGCGTCGCATCGCGTGCACCCTTTTCAGGCCTCTCAATGCCCACCTCGAACAACCAGTCCATCTGGGCGCGCTCCTAAACAGTGGACGAGATAACTATGCGCTGATTGCCCCTTCATGTGTGGACCACTCATCGACGGCCGAGCCAGCATGGGCGCCGACGCTGGAGTTCGGGCGGCGCCACGGCGAGGGCGCCGACGTCGACGGTGAGAAGACCTTCGCCAGCCGGCGTGGCCGAACAGCGCTCGGCGCCGGTGAAACTTATTTCACTGGCTCGCCTCGCATTGGGGAATAGTTTTCAGGCCGCTCGACGGCCGCGTTTGCCGATTGGGCCGCTTCAAATCGGCGGCGAAAAATGTTCAAACCTTCCCAGTCTTCGCACTGCATTCACCCCCAGTCTTGTCCAGGCGCCCACGGCCACGTTCGCAGGGGCTATAGCGCCTTGGCCGGCCTACTCATCGGCGCTTTCTCCATCGCCGGCATCGCGAGCTGCGCCACGGCCGGACCCTACAATCCCTCGAACCTGGCTCCGGCGCAGCTCGCCCAGGTGCAGCAGATCTGCCATTCGGTCATCGGAATTCCTGTGGGAATCGGACTCTCGACCGATTGCGTCGCCAACCTGTCCGGCTCCGCGGCGGCGCTGATCCAGGCTCGAACCCACGGCGTGGCGCTGGACGAGGCCCGTCGCACGTGCCTCGGCAAGGGGCTAGCCGCCGGCGACCCGGCCCTTCCGGTGTGCGAGCTGTCGTCAACCTCCGACCATGGAGCGCCGGCGGCCGACGCCGCAGCCGTGCAGATCGACATCTCGGGTCTGACGCCGCCCGCCAAGTCCTATTTCAACGCCTCATTCGATGAGGTCCGCCGGCGCGAGCAGATGGCTTGTGCGCGCCTGGGGTATGACCCGATCAACGGCAGCTTCGCGAAATGTGTGACCAGTCTGGATTCGGCCCTCTTCGCATCGCAACATGTCATGCAATGAGCCCTGGCGACCGCGCACGGGGTGGGAGGCGACCGCTACGCCATGGGTGTGCTCAACCTCGCCAGTGTTGGAACCGGTGGTCCCGTGCCTAGGATCCTGGTCATCGAGGACGACCCAGAGACCGCCGAGGAGATCGCCGCCTGCCTGACCGCCAGCGGCTTCGAGTCGTCGAGGTGTTTCGACGGACCGACCGGGCTTGAAGCGGCCATGAACGAGCAGTTCGACGCGATCACGCTCGACCGGATGCTCCCGGGCCTCGACGGCCTTGCGCTCGTCAAAGCCCTGCGGGACGCAGGCTCCGACGCCCCGGTGCTGATGGTCAGCGCGCTCAGCGATGTGGACGACCGCGTTGACGGGCTGCGCGCCGGCGGCGACGACTATCTGATCAAGCCCTTCGCGCCCAAGGAACTGATCGCGCGGCTGGAGGTGCTGTTGCGCCGCCACCAGACGTCGGGCGCGGAGGTTCGGCTGCGGGTGGCGGACCTGGAGCTGGACTTGGTGAAGCATGAAGCGGTGCGGGACGGGAGGCGCATCGAGCTCCTGCCGATGGAATTCCAACTCCTGGAATTCATGATGCGCAATGCTGGCCACTTGCTCACAAGACGGATGATCTTCGAGAAGGTCTGGGAGTACTATTTCGACCCCGGCACCAACCTGATCAACGTCCACGTCGGCAAGCTGCGCAGGAAGATCGATGGCCCCGGCCTCCTGCCTTTGATCCGCACCGAGCGGGGCCAGGGCTATATGCTGTATGCGCCTTAGCGAGATCTGGCGGACGACCACCTTCCGGCTCTCGCTGCTGTACTTCCTGCTGTTCGCGCTCGGCGCCGTCGCCCTCCTCGCTTTGGTCTACGTCCGCTCGGCCGTCTACCTGACCCAACGGGTCGATCGCATCCTGGCCGCGGAGGCCAGCGCGGAGATGACGCTGCCCCGCTCGGCGCTGCGCCAAACCATCGACGACGCCCTGATCGTGAACAGCCGCAACAGCCTCTTCGCCCTGTTCGCGGCCGACGGGACGCGGCTGACCGGCAACCTGCGCCGCTTGCCCGAGGGCCTCCAGCCGGGCGGACACCCCGTGGAGATGGCCCCGACAGCGGACTTCCCGGCCAGCGCCAGGCTCGTGGCCCGGCGCCTGCCGTCGGGCGACATCCTGGTGGTCGGACGCGCCATCGACCAGCTGCGGGAGATCCGTCGCATCATCGCTTCGGCGCTGATCTGGAGCGGCGTCCTGACGATCGTCGCCGGGCTCGCCTGCGGCGTCGCGCTCAGCGTGGGGCCGCTGCGGCGGCTACGCAAGCTGCAGGCGGCGGCTCACCACATCGCCGCGGGCGACCTTAGGCGGCGAATGCCGGTGTCCAGTCGCGGCGACGAACTCGACATGTTCGCCCTCACCGTGAACTACATGCTGGGCGAGGTGGAGCGGCTGATGGGCGAGGTGAAGACCTCCAGCGACACAATCGCCCACGACCTGCGCACCCCGCTGACCCGCGTGCGCGCCCAACTCCACCGCCTGGGCCTGGGCGCCGCGGTCGATCCTGCCGACATCGCCCGCGTCACCGCCGAGCTCGACGAGGTGCTGGAGCGGTTCATCGCCATTCTTCGCATCTCCGAGCTGGAAACCCGCGCGCGCAGCGCCGGCTTCGCGGCCACCGACCTCAGCCGGCTGCTGCAACAGGCCGGCGACCTCTATCAGCCGCTCGCCGAAGAGGCCGGCGTGCAGCTGACGGTCTCCGCCACGCCCGGGATGATCGTCGACGCCGACGCCAAGCTGCTGTTCGAGGCGGTCAGCAACCTGGTCGACAATGCGATCAAATTCTCCGGCAAGGGCGGCGAAGTACGCCTGCAGCTCGACGGCCGCCCGGAGGGACCTCGCCTGATTGTACAGGACGACGGCCCGGGCGTGCCGGCCGAGGAGCGCACCGCCGTGTTGCAGCGATTCTACCGCAGCGAGCGCGACAAGCTGACGCCCGGCTCGGGACTGGGCCTCAGCATCGTCGCCGCGATCGTGCGTCTGCATCGCTTTGGGCTTGAACTGCAGGACTCAGGTCCGGGACTTCGTGTCGTCATCGAGTGCCATCCTGTCGATGTAAATATCTGATATAAGTTGGCTATTTACCCCGTCTGGCAGTAAAATTTTATTCACTGGCCTGGGGCGTCGGCGCCATTAGGTTCCGCACCGCACCATCGCCTGTCCGTTTGAGAATCCCGGCGGCGCAGGTGCGGCGCCTCTAACACGGAGTTCCCTGGATGCTGGCGATTGTGCGGCTCGCTTTGCGGCGTCCATACACCTTCGTCGTCCTGGCCATCCTCATCCTGCTGCTGGGGCCGCTGGCGGCGCTGCGGACGCCGACGGACATCTTCCCGGAAATCAGGATCCCGGTGATCGCGGCGGTCTGGACCTACAATGGCCTGTCGCCCGACGACATGTCGGGCCGGGTGATCTACTACTACGAGCGCCAGCTCTCCTCGTCGGTGAACGACATCGAGCACATCGAGAGCCAGTCCCTGCCCGGCGTGGGCGTGGTGAAAATCTTCTTCCAGCCCACCGTCGACATCCGCACCGCCACCGCCCAGGTCACGGCCGCCTCGCAGACCGTGCTGAAGCAACTTCCTCCCGGCATCACCCCGCCGCAGATCCTCAACTACAACGCTTCGACAGTGCCGATCCTGCAACTGGCGCTGGCGAGCCCGAAGATGGGCGAGCAGGCGCTGTTCGACGCGGGCCAGAACTTCATCCGCCCGGCGCTGGCCTCGGTCGCGGGGGCGACGATCCCGTCCCCCTACGGCGGCAAGGTGCGCCAGATCCAGATCGACCTCGATCCGGTGGCCCTGCAGTCCAAGGGCCTCTCGCCAATGGACGTGGCAAACGCGCTCGCCGCCCAGAACCAGATCATCCCGGCGGGCACGGCGAAGATCGGCTCGTTCGAATATTTCGTGAAGCTGAACAACAGCCCTGTGGCGCTGGAGGCGCTGAACGACCTGCCGATCAAGACGGTGGACGGGACAACCATCTACATCCGCGACGTCGCCCACGTCCGCGACGGCTATCCGCCGCAGCGCAATGAGGTGAGGGTTGACGGTCGCCGCTCAGTGCTGATGAGCGTGCTGAAGAGCGGGTCGGCCTCGACGCTGGCGATCATCTCGGGCGTCAAGGACGTCCTGCCGCGCTTGCAGGCCAGCCTTCCGGCCTCGCTGCACATCGCCCTGCTCAACGACCAGTCGCTGTTCGTGAAGGGCGCGATCTCCGGGGTGGTGAAGGAAGGCGTCATCGCCGCGGCGCTGACCAGCCTGATGATCCTTCTGTTCCTGGGCAGCTGGCGCTCGACGGTGATCATCGCGACCTCGATCCCGCTGGCGGTGCTCTCCTCGATCGCCGCGCTTTCGGCCATGGGCCAGACGCTGAACATCATGACGCTCGGCGGGCTGTCCCTGGCGGTGGGGATCCTGGTGGACGACGCGACGGTGACGATCGAGAATATCAACTGGCACCTGGAGCAAGGCAAGGACGTCCGCTCCTCCATCCTGGACGGGGCCGCTCAGATCGTGACGCCGGCATTCGTGTCACTGCTCTGCATCTGCATCGTCTTCGTGCCGATGTTCTTCTTGCAGGGCGTGGCGGGCTTCCTGTTCGTGCCCATGGCCGAGGCGGTGGTCTTCGCCATGATCGCCTCCTTCATCCTGTCGCGGACGCTCGTCCCGACCATGGCCATGTACCTGCTGAAACCGCATCAGGGCGGGCACGCTGACTATGTGATGGAGTCGCATGGGGGCGCGGCGCCGCAACGGTCGACCCACGCCCTTGTGCGCTTCCAGCACGGTTTCGAGGCGCGCTTCGCCAAGCTGCGCGAGAGTTATCGCGGCCTGCTGGCGATGGCGCTCAGCCACCGGCCACGTTTTCTCATGGGTTTCATGGCCCTGGTGCTGGCCTCGTTCCTGCTCGCCCCGGCTCTTGGCAGCAACTTCTTCCCGAGCGTCGATTCCGGGGCGATGGTGCTGCACGTCCGCGCCCCGATCGGCACGCGCCTGGAGGACGCCGCGGCCCTGTTCGACCGGGTCGAGGCCGCGATCCGCCTGGCTATTCCGCGCGACGAACTGGCCACCATCGTCGACAACATCGGCCCACCGGTGAGCGGCATCAACCTGGCCTATTCCAACACCGGGGGCATTGGCCCGCAGGACGGCGACATCTACGTCACGCTGACCGAGAAGCATAAGCCGACTGCCCGCTATGTTGCCGAGCTGCGCAAGCAGTTGCCGGCGCAATTCCCGGGCTCGACCTTCTCGTTCCTGCCGGCCGACATCATCAGCCAGATTCTCAACTTCGGGGCGCCGGCGCCGATCGACGTGCAGGTGGCCGGGCCAGACGGCGTGGCCAATGAGCGCTACGCCAACGAACTGCTGTTGCGATTGAAGGCCGTGCCGGGCCTCGCCGACGTGCGCTTGCAGCAGTCGAGCCACTATCCCCAGCTCAACGTCAACGTCGACCGCTCGGAAGCCGACCGCTTGGGCCTGACCGAGAACGACGTCACCGGCGCCATGGTCACCTCGCTCGCCGGCAGCCTGCAGACCGCGCCCGCTTACTGGCTTAACCCCAAAAACGGAGTCTCCTATCCGATCGCCATCCAAACGCCGCAGCAGGACGAGAACACCCTCTCCAAGCTGGAGAACATCCCGCTCAATCCCGGCAAGTCCGGCGACCCGCAAATCCTGGGCGGCGTGGCGCAGGTGCAGCGCGTCGACGCCGATGCGGTGGTCACCCACTATGCGATCCAGCCGGCCTTCGACGTCTACGCCGCGACGCAGGGCCGCGACCTGGGCGGGGTCTCTCGCGACATCGGCAAGATCCTCAAGGGCACCCAGAAAGACCTGCCGAAGGGCGCCACCGTCACCCTCCGCGGCCAGGTGACCACGATGAACAGCGCCTTCTCGGGCCTGTCGGTCGGCTTGGTTGGCGCGATCGTGCTGATCTATCTGCTGATCGTGGTGAACTTCCAAAGCTGGTCCGACCCGTTCGTGATCATCACGGCGCTGCCTGCTGCGCTAGCCGGGATCGTCTGGATGCTGTTCGCCACCAGCACGCCGCTTTCGGTGCCGGCGCTCACCGGCGCGATTATGTGCATGGGCGTCGCCACGGCGAACTCCATCCTGGTGGTCACCTTCGCCCGCGAACGGCTGGCGGCGACCGGCGACGCGATGACCGCAGCGTTGGAGGCCGGCTTCACCCGCTTTCGGCCGGTGCTGATGACCGCGCTCGCCATGATCATCGGCATGTCGCCAATGGCGCTCGGCCTCGGCGAAGGCGGCGAGCAGAACGCGCCGCTCGGCCGCGCCGTGATCGG
>NZ_SSMZ01000301.1 GCF_004799395.1 Phenylobacterium sp. | reverse complement strand
ACCAACTGCCCTTGCTTTAGGGCCTCGGCGAAGCGCAACAGGTCGTGGGCTGTCGAATAGCCGCCGCCGTCCGGCACGCCCTTTCGCGGAATCTGAAGCCGGTTCTCGCGCCACCCAGAGTGGTCGCCAGATCTAAGATAGCCGACCGCAAGACGCTGCGACGGATCCTCAGTGTCAAAGCTGTCGGTGTCCGTCATGCCGGCTGGCCGATAGATGTGTTTGCGGACGTACTCGTAATAGTTTTCGCCGGAGGCCTTCTGCACCACGAGGCCGAGCAGAAAATAGCCGGTGTCGCTGTAGATGAATTTCTGACCCGGCGCGGCCTGTAGGGTCTGCGCCCGGATCAAGGGCTTATAATCGTCCAAGGTCCGATTTTCTCTGAGGCGGCTCATTGGATTGTCGTCGAAGTAGCTGCCAAGGCCGCTGGTCATGGCGAGCAGCTGCGCCACTGTGATCCGGCGCGCGATGTCCTGTGGCAGCCAGCTGTCGTCGACGAAGTCACTGAGCGGCTCACTCAGTGACAACCTCTGGGTCTCGGCCAACTGAGCGACCGCTACGGCCGTGAACGCCTTGTTTATCGAACCCAAATTGATGCGCGTGTCGAGGTTGTTGGCGACATGGCCGCGTTTGTCGGCTTCCCCGCAGGCCCGCTCGACGATGACCTTACCTTGATGCGCGACGAGGAATGCACCGGAGAAGACGTCTGCCTGGCATCCGCGATCAATCAGGGTCGCCGCATACATTGCGACCTGAGCCGGAGACTTGGGGCGCGCCACCGCGATCGCCCATCCGGGCGCGGGCGTCGGCGAGATATCGATGATCCGATGGCTTGGTGTCTCGTCGAACGTGACAGCGAGCGCACGCAAGCCCCCATAAATCGTGTCGCGGAAGACTAGCTGGCCCTTCGTCATTGACCCTGGGGCGAGGCGAAAACCGACCGCTGTGATCCCGCCGGTGACGCGATGTTGGCCGTCAAAGTAGCGCTGTAATGCACCCAGAGAATGTGGCTCTTCGAAAGATGCAGAAAGTTCGGTCGAAAATGCCTCTACAGCACCGGACCGCCCGTTCACGGCGTCGACATAGGTCTGAAGATGGGAGCCGATGGGGCCGGGTGGCAGAAGGGTTGCCGGGGCGGCGTGCGCGTAGCCGCTCCACAGTATTGCGCAGAGCGCGCTAAGGCCTACGTCAGTCTTGATTTTGCGTGGCATGCGACGCCTTAGCTCGGTTGCGCAAACTACATACGTACATTGCAGGGGCGCCGCTACACAGCTCGTCCTAACCGCACGCGAATTTCCACTCACCGGACCTAAGCCAACGACCGCTGTTGGGGCGCATTGCGGACGTCACGAGAGGGCAGAGGCCAGTCCACCTAGTTTGCCGGTATCGCGTAAGCGCTTGATATTCCTAGCGGCAGATTCGGAGAATTTGCGCGCTAAGTATCGGAATATCATAATAAAAGGTGTGATTTTGGTACCGGCGTGTTGGTGCATTCGTTGGTACGAGACCTGAGATCGAGACCTATAGCCTTCGCGGTCGGAGTCTCCCAAGTCGGGGCGCAGTCACAGGGCACGCTGACGCCGAAGGTGTTGAGCGAGAGGTCACCCCGACGGCCGCAAGCGGCTACCTTAGGCGATCGCCTGCAAACCCTTGGCCTTCACCAAGTTCAACAGTTTCAGCGACGGGCCGTTCGGTCGCTTCTCACCGCGCTCCCATTTGCTGACCGCGTCGCGGCGGACGTTTAGATAGCGCGCGAAAACCGGCTGAGAGACCTGCTCGCGTTCCCGCAGCGCTTTGATCTCCTCCGGCGCCATCGCGGCCACCGGCGTCAGGCACAGACCATCGAATTCGCGCATCGTCGCCTTGTCGATCGCTCCCACGCGATAGAGGCCCTTGGCGGTCTCGTGGACGGACCGGAGAATCCGGCTCTCACCCTTGGTCGATGTCCTCGCCACGATCTTCGATCTCCACCAACTCGCCGGCGGCGCTCATCGCCGCCAGCGTCTTTGCATCCAATCCCAACAGGTCTCGCGCCAACTTCTTCAGCGCACCCAGTTCCATCGTCGACACATTGGCCTTTTCGCTCTTCGCAAAGCCGAAGACGAAGAAACTGTGTCCGCCGGCTCGGAAGACGATGATCGTCCGGAAGCCGCCCGATTTGCCGCCGCCCGCCCTGGCGACCCGCTGCTTGAAGACCCCTCCGCCGAGATCGGCGTCCCAGCGTCCGTTGGAGACAGCGGTGGCGGCCCCGAGCAAATCATCGTCAGCCAACCCGGACCTTCGCGCGAACCTCGCAAAATCCTTCGTCTTGTAGACGCTCATCAGACCCGAGCGCCAGCAAAGCATATAGCTCTAAGGACTAGACTTAGCAAGATCGACGTCATGCCGCACGACGGGCGACAAAGTCGTGCAAGGATTCCGGTCGCAGATGCGTGTAGCGACGCAGCATCTTCCAATCCTTGTGCCCGGTGACCAGAGCGACCTGATGGATTTGCAACCCCGCCTCGAACAGCCGGCTAGCGCCCTCGTGCCGCAGGTCGTGGAAATGTAGGTCCTGGATGCCCAAGATCCGGCAGGCCCGGGTAAAGACGTTGCTCACGGACTTATGGTTGTAGGGGAAGATCCGGTCGTCATCGTTGGCCCGAAACGCCCGCTGTTCCTCGATCAAAGCGTTGGCGTCATAGCCGGACACCGCCAGCAAAGGGATGGACTGGTCGTTGCCCTTCTTGGCCCTTGGGTCCTTGCGGTCTCGGATGGCCAACATCTTCGTTCGCCCATTGTGGTCGGACCAGACCACCCGGCAGATCTCCTCCTGGCGCATGGCGCCCGCAACCGCGAACTTGATGATCCGCCCCATCGGGATGATCTGGCGCGGATTGGAGTCGAAGTAGTGGATGAGCTTGGCCAGCTCTTCTTCGGTCGGCCGGCGGTCGCGCTCATTGCTGTGCGCGACCAGACCCAGCCGCTTCAACGCGATCCGGCCCAGGTCGATCGGCTCGATCAGCACCGGCAGCCCGTGGACTGCCGCAGAGTGCTGCACCACCAGCTTGATGACGCCCACATCGATGCCGATGGTGGTTGGCCCCGCGCCCTCCTTCGACCGTTCGCGGCCGAACTTGATGACGCACTCCCGGTCGATCTCGACCATCTTCTTGCGGCCAAGTCGGCGCTTGAGCATTTCCAGTGTCGCCTGCTTGGATCGCCCGGGCGCCTTGCCGACTTCGCTCATGTCGCTGATGTGCAGATCGATCAGGTCACCGAACGTCTGAAGCTTGGCGACCTTGGAGAGGGTAGGGGTCTCGCCGCGGTCGATTTGGCGCTCGGCGTCGACGCCCCATCTCTTGGCGTCGTCGTACCGGACAAAGGTCTCGCTGATCGAGCGGCCCTTACGGCGGACCTGTACGCGCCAGGTTCCGGATTTTTCTTTGAGGATCGAGGCCATTTGAGCGTGCAATTCCCGTGCACTGAGTTGTCGAAACCTAGCGAATTGGGTCGTAGAACGTCGTAGGACGGCGTACCCAATCGCTCATCCAACCAATTGAACAATAAGACTAACTGACTGAAAATGCAACATCATTTACTTAGTATAGCACCCATGATGGACTGGACGGACCGGCATTGCCGAAGCCTGCACCGGACGCTGACGTCGCGGGCGGTGCTCTACACCGAGATGCTGACGACGGGCGCCATCCTGCATGGGGATCGGGCGCGGCTCCTGGACTTCGACGCGGGCGAGCATCCGGTGGCGCTGCAGCTGGGCGGGTCGGAGCCGGCGGACCTGGCTGAGGCCGCGCGGATCGGCGAGGCCTGGGGCTATGACGAGATCAACCTGAATGTCGGCTGCCCGTCGGACCGAGTGCAGTCGGGCCGCTTCGGCGCCTGCCTGATGCGTGAGCCGGAGCTGGTGGCCGAGGGCATGGCCGCGATGGCGGCTGTGGTGAAGGTTCCGGTGACCGTGAAATGCCGTATCGGAGTCGATGATCAGGATCCCGAGGAGAGCCTGTTCGGCCTGGTTGACCTCTGCGCCGCCGCTGGCGTGCGCCATTTCGTGGTCCATGCGCGCAAGGCCCTGTTGAAGGGCCTGTCGCCAAAGGAGAACCGCGACGTGCCGCCGCTCGACTATCCGCTGGTCTACCGGCTGAAAGCCGAGCGGCCGGAGCTGACGATCGTGATCAATGGCGGGGTCGGCACGCTGGACGAGGCGCAGGCGCATCTGGCCCATGTGGACGGGGTGATGCTGGGCCGCGCGGCCTATCACACGCCGGGCTTGCTGGGCGAAGCCGACGCGCGGCTGTTCGGGGACGGCGATACGGTGACGCCGGCTGAGGCGGTCGAACGCTACCGGCCCTATATCGCCCGTGAGTTGGCGGCGGGGACGCACCTGGCGGCCATGACACGGCACATGCTGGGTCTCTTCCACGGGGCGCCTGGCGCCAGAACCTGGCGGCGGATCCTGACGGTGGAAAGCGTGAAGCCTGGCGCGGGCCTGGAGGTCGTGGACGCCGCGCTCGCCGCCGTCTCAGGGCTGCAGGATCAGCGCCTCGCGCGTCGCCTGGAAGCTGGCGAGGCGGCCTAGGTAGCTCATCCCGAGCAGCGAGGCGTCCAGGCCCTTTTCGATCACCAGGGCGTCGACGTTCTCCAGCCGCGCGCCGGCGACGTTCACCTCCGCCAGCTTGACGGCCGCGGCGCGGGTCTCGCCGGCCGCGGTGGTCACCCGATAGGTGTACTTGAGCTCGGCCAGGTTGAAGCCCAGCCGCTCGGCGTCAGCCGGCGTCAGGGCCACGGCGGTGGCGCCGGTGTCCACCAGGAAGCGGATGTGCGAACCGTTCACCAGGCCCTCGGCCCAGAAGTGGCCGTCGCTGGCCTTGGCGATGGACAAGGGCGCCGGCAACGGCGCGGCGGAGACGGCCGGCGTCGCGGTGGCGGTCTCGGCATTGGCGGCGCGCAGCGGCGGCAGGCGGTTGGAGACCGTCACGATGGTCTCGGCGCTGACCACGGCCGAGAGGCCGGCGAGCGCCGCCACGGCTGCGAATTTCAGGGCGTCGGACACGCGCTGGGCCACCTTGCCTAGACGTCCCGGGGGCCGGGATCTGCGGGCGGAGACTAGGCGCTTGGGGGTTTTGAAGGCGTGAACGGGTAGGCTTAACCGAACATGGCCAGCTTTTCGGGCCGGATGCGGCTGCGGCGGCCGGGCAGGTCGGCCATGATCGCCGCGCGCTCGCCGTCGGTTAGCCGCGACCAGCCGGCGACCTCGGAGAGCTGGCGGTAACAGCCCATGCAGAGCCCGCTCTCGCCATCCACCACGCAGACCTTGATGCAGGGCGTGGCGATGGCCTTGGGCGGGCCGCCGGGCGGAGGTGAAGCGCGTTCGCTCATTGCGGGATAGCGTAGGTGACCACCGCCTGCGCCGCCAGCCGGTCGGGCGCCTCGGTCCAGATACGCACGTCGCAGACGGCGTTGCGGCGGCCGAGCCTGAGCATCTCGGCGGTGGCGTGGATGTCGCCGGGCGCGGCGCCGCGCAGGAAGTTCATGGTCAGGGACGAGGTCACCGCCATCAACTGGTCGCCGATGTGCGCCAGCACAAGGGCGTAGGCCGCCGTATCCGAGAGCGACATCAGCGTGGGCCCCGAGATCACGCCGCCCGGCCGTAGCAGCCCTTCGCGGTAGGCGGCGACCACCTCGACCCGCCCGGGCGAGACCGCGGTCACCTTCGGGAAGGCCACCGGCGTGGCGTCCGGGAAGGCCTTGCGCAGCAGGGCGTTGACGCCGGCGGCGTCCAGCACAGGGGTCAGCGCGGCCATGGCCCCTCATGCAACCTGAGCAGCTCTGGGACAAGTAAATTATAGTCAGACTTGGAGTTATTGTATCTGTAACGTGTGACGATCATTAAATACTGTTCATTGCATCCAATTAATTTGTTAGTTCGGATCACATCGATCATTTTCTGCCTCGGGGACTGTCATGAGGGAGAAATAACGATGAGATCGACCGCAGTTCTTCTCGTGGCGCTGAGTCTGGCCGTCGCCGGCCAAGCCAGCGCCGCGGCCACGTCCGATCACCTGACCGACGTCGATTATCTGAAGGCCAACCGTTGCCGCGGCCTCGCCGAAGGCTTCGGCGTCAGCAGCGCCAGCAGCCTCGACAGCCTGATCAAGACCGAGGGCCGCAACCGTCTGGATATCGTCTACGCCAAGGGCCAGGAGGAACTGGCGCGCGGCAAACGCGACGCCGCCAAGACCGACGGCAAGGAGCGCTACGAGGCAGAACTCAACGGCTACTGCACCGCCTTCCTGGGCGCGCGGGACGCAGCCTCGACGCGCTAGCGACGGCCCTGAATGACCCTGCCTTGGCCGATTTGAGGCCGGCGCGCTGGCCCCCCAGCCGGCGCGCTTTTTCTTTTGAGGCAAGCCGGTCCTTGAAGTCGCGCCGGCGGGAACCCAACCTTGACCGCGGGCCTTTGACCCTCGACGACAGGGCGGGGCGGTGGGCGAGCGAAGGGTCCGTGACGATTTGAATTCGGAGAAGCTGCTTCGCGCGGGCGAGACCTGCTGGCGCATGGCGCGGGCGGACCGGGCGGCCTTCCTGGTCGACACCGAGGCCTATTTCACCGCCGTCTTCGACGCCCTGCAGAAGGCGCGTCGTTCGGTGCTGTTGCTGGGCTGGGGGTTCGATCCGCGCACGCGCCTGTTCCCCGACGGCTACGATGGCCCTGACGATCCGGACGAGGTCGGCCGCATCCTGGTGGAACTGGCCTGTGCGCGGCCCGAGCTCGACGTGCGGCTGCTGATCTGGCGTTCGGCGCTGCCCATCGCCGCCCAGCAGGAGTTCTTCCCGCACAAGGCGCGGAAGTTCTTCAAGAACACGCCGGTGAAGTTCCGCCTGGACGACCAGGTCCCGTTCGGCGCCTGCCACCACCAGAAGGTGCTGGTGATCGACGACCGCGTAGCCTTCTGCGGAGGCGGCGACATCTCGGTCGACCGCTGGGACACGCCCGGCCACCGCGACGACGATCCGCGGCGGATCATGCCTGACCAGGAATACCATGCGCCCCGGCACGAGGTGATGATGCTGGTCGACGGGCCGGCGGCGAAGGCCTTGGGCGATCTGGCCCGCGCGCGTTGGGCGAAATCCACCGGCGAGGTCCTGCCTGAGCCCATCGACGCCGGCGGCGATCCCTGGCCCGAGCACGTGCCGCCGGCCCTGTTCGGCGTGGACGTGGCCATCGCCCGCACCGTGCCCATGTGGAAGGCCCAGCCGGAGGTGGACGAGATCCGCCAGCTCACCCTGGCCTCGATCGCCGCCGCCAAGGAGACGATCTATCTGGAGAACCAGTACTTCACCTCGCCACTGATCACCGAGGCCCTGGCGGCGCGCCTGGCCGAGCCGGACGGGCCGCAGGTGGTTCTGATCTCCACCGGCCACGCGCCGAGCTGGTTCGACCACCTGACCATGGACCGGGCGCGGGGCGCGATGATCTGGCGCCTGCGGTCGGCCGACATCTTCGGGCGTTTCCGCGCCTTCTGGCCGGCCACCCACAAGGGCGAGACGATCATCGTCCACTCCAAGACCAGCGTGATCGACGACCGGGTGGTGCGCGTGGGCTCGGCCAACCTTAACAACCGCTCCGGCGGTTTCGACACCGAGTGCGAGCTGGCGGTGGAAAGTGATGACACCGAGGTCCGTGCGGCCATCGGCGCCTTTCGCGACCGCCTGGCGGGCCACTTCATGGGCGTTACCGGCGATGCGGTTGCCAAGGCCCGCGCCGACTTCGGCGGCCTGATCGGCGCCATCGACGCGCTCAACCGCGACGGTCGCCTGCGCCCCATCGAGCCGCCCAAGGTCACCGCCTTCGGCGAGTTCGTGGCCCAATACCACCTGGGCGATCCGCAGGATCCGCGTGACTCCTGGAATCCCGCGCGGCGGCGCGAACGGCTCTACGCCGCGGTCCGCGACATGCAGATGCTGGGCGGGCCGGCGGCGATCGCGTCGCTGGATAAGTAGCTAGGCGCCCCGATGCCACTCATCCCCGCGAAGGCCGATGAGCGGGAATTTGTTAGCTCACCACCTCGAAGTCCATGACCAGCGGCAGGTGGTCCGAGGCCACCCGGGTTTTCGGCGAGAACGGCGCGAAGACGTCGGTGACCCGGATCTCCGGGCTGACGAACAGGTGGTCGATCCGCAGCACCGGCAGGGGCGAAGGGAAGGTGGCCGTGGGCGTCTTGGTCGGGGCCAGCCCGCGGGCCGGCGAGAGGCCCTTAAGGAAGGTGCGGTAGACCACCGAGGTCGCCGTGGCGTTGAAGTCGCCCAGCAGGATCTTCGGCCCCTGGCACTTCGGATGCTGCAGCCAACCCGATCCGGCCAGATAGGCAGCCTGCAGCTGCTGCTCCTTCGGCACGAGGCCCAGGTGGGTGTTGATGATCTGCACCGGCGCGCCGTCGACATCGACCTCGACCCAGAGCGCGCCGCGCGGCTCGAGCTGCGGGATCGGCCGATAGCCGGGCAGGGGCCCCACCTTCACCACCCGCTCGGGGAAGACGGTCAGGATGGCGTCGCCGTAGCGTTCCTCCTCCACCGTGACGGCGGCGTGGAAGTGGCAGGCCATATCGAGCCGCCGCGCGATCTCGTGGGCCTGGTCCACGTGGCCGGTGCGGGCGCGCCCGACGTCGAGCTCCTGCAGCGCCACGATGTCCGGCTCCAGCGCCGCCAGCACATCCGCCACGCGGGCGACGTCCAGCCGCCGATCGTTCCCGACGCAGCGGTGCACGTTGTAGGTGACGATCCGGGGCATGGCTCAGGCGTGCATCGCTTCTGCGGCGGCGGCAAGGCCGAGGGAACGGCTGGAGCGGGACTGTGGTTCGCGGTTAAGTAGCGCTTCGTGTCCGGGGGGAGCGCCATGCCGATAGTTTTAGCTCAGGTCGCGATGTCGCCGCCCGCCGTGGTCGCACCCGCGCCGCCGCGTCCGAGCATCATCACCAATCCCGATTGGTTCATGAAGCCAACCGGCGACGAGCTGATGGCGCTCTATCCAAAGGAGGCTCAGGCCAACAGGGTTGAGGGTCGCGCTGTCATCCAATGTGGCGTAAGCGCCAGGGGGTTATTGATGGACTGTGCAGTGATCCGGGAGGATCCTGCGGGAGCGGGCTTTGGCGATGCCGCTCTGAGGATGTCGGCGCTCTTCCGCATGCGGCCGCAGACCAAGGACGGCGTTCCGGTGTCCAGCGGCGTCGTGAACATCCCGATCCGATTTTCTCTGCCACCACCTGCGCCGCCGGCTGGTTTGCCGCCACCGCCGCCCGGAAGTCTCGATTCGCGCACGGTGCAGATGATGAAGAAGCCAGGGCCAGTCGACTATTCTCGCCTCTTCCCGCTGGAGGGCGCGCGCCGCGGCATTGAGGGTCACGTCATTCTGCAATGCGTCATCAGCGATCAACATCGGCTGGAGACCTGTTCGGTTCTCGAAGAAACGCCAGCAGCGACCGGCTTTGGAGCTGCAGCGCTCAAGCTCAGCAAGCTGTTCGAGACCTCGGACAAGGCACTGGATGGGACGGCCAGCACCGGCCGCCCAATCAGGATTGGCATCCGATTCAATCTTCCCCATCCGGGCTGATCATGCCGTTGACGTAAGCGTCATCTTCCCAGGCGGCAGGCTTCTGGCCTATGGTCGCCGCCGCCCGGATACGCCGTAAATCGGCGGCGGAGCGGACGGTCCACGGAGCCTGATATGAACCTTGATTTCTCACCCGAAGAGAACGCCTTCCGCGCGGAAGTCCGGGCCTTCATCAAGGAGAACTATCCGGCCGATCTGCGCGCGGCTCAGGAGAGCGGCCAGCCGCTGACCAAGGAACTGTACCTCGCCTGGCACAAGGTGCTGGCCAAGAAGGGCTGGGTCGCCCCGTCGTGGCCGAAAGAGTTTGGCGGGACGGACTGGACGCCGACGCAGAAGTACATCTGGTCCGAGGAATCCGCCCGCGCCGAGACCCTGCCGCCGTTGCCGTTCGGCGTCTCCATGCTGGCGCCGGTGATCTACACCTTCGGAACCGAGGAGCAGAAAAAGAAGTTCCTGCCGGGGATCTACAACGGCGAGGTCTGGTGGTGTCAGGGCTACTCCGAGCCCGGCGCGGGCTCCGACCTCGCGAGCCTGAAGACCAAGGCCGAACACATCACCGGCGACGACGGCAAGGACTACTACCTCGTCAACGGCCAGAAGACGTGGACGACGCTCGGCCAGTTCGCTGACTGGGGCTTCTTCCTGGTCCGCACCGACCCCAACGCCAAGCCGCAGGCCGGCATCTCCTTCCTGCTGATCGACATGAAGAGCCCAGGCGTCACCGTGCGCCCGATCATCACCCTGGAAGGCGGCCACGAGGTCAACGACGTCTTCCTCGACAATGTGAAGGTGCCGGTGGAGAACCGCATCTTCCACGAGAACCAGGGCTGGACCTGCGCCAAGGCGCTCCTGGCCCATGAGCGATCAGGCATCGCCGGCGTCGCGCGGTCCAAGCGCAACCTCGAGAAGCTCCGCGCCATCGCCACTACCGAACGCTCGGACGCCGGCGGTCCGCTCTTGGGCGACGCCTTCTTCCGTCGGAAGGTGGCGGAGCTTGAAATCGACCTGACGGCGCTGGAATTCACGGAACTCCGCACCCTGGCCGGCGAGTCGAGCGGCAAGGGGCCGGGTCCGGAAAGCTCGATCCTCAAGATCAAGGGCACCGAGATCCAGCAGCGGCTGCAGGAGCTGGCGCTGGAGGC
>NZ_SSMZ01000300.1 GCF_004799395.1 Phenylobacterium sp. | reverse complement strand
GAACAGCGCCGCCAACGCCTGGGCGGCCTGCTCCACATCGACGGCGGTGAATTGCGACTGGGCGGTGAAATAGTCCATGTAACCGCCCAGGCCATGCGCGTAGCGGTAGGCGAGGTCGGTCCCCAGCCCAGGCCTGGGCGTCGTGGTGCGGATCAGGAAGCCGTCGGTCTGATGGCGCAGGCTGAAGCGATAGCCGTCCCAGTCGGAAACCACCGAGGGCAGGCCGGCGGCCATGGCCTCTGGCACGGTCAGGCCGAAACTCTCCTGCACATTGTCGGAGAACGAGATGAAGACGTCGGCCGCCGACCAGATCGGGCCGTGGGCGTCCGGCGCGGCTTCGCCCACGAAACGCAGCTGCACGTCGGGACAGAAGGCCGCCGCCGCGTCCCGGAAATCCTGGTCCTCCTTCGGGTCGCGCGCCCCGCCGTAGAGGATCCAGTAGACCGGCTGGCCGGTGCGTTGCGCCGCCTGCTGCAGGGCCAGGCCCATGGGCGCCGGGTTCATCTTGGTGGCGACGCTGAAGCGGCCGAAGAACAGCGCCGCGGCGGCGTCGTGCGGCACGTCCAGCGCCTCGCGCCAGCGCCGGCGCGCCTGCGGGTCGAAGGTGAAATCCTCGGCGTGGACCCCCAGCGGGATGGTCACCAGCTGGGCGGGCGGGACGCGCGTGACGCCGAACCGGTCCTGCAGATAGTCGGCGACCGCCTCAAGCTGGGTCTGCACCGCGCTCTGCACGGCAGGTGAGGTGCAGACCAGCGCGTCCCATGGCTCGACCGGGGCGATCAGCATGCCGGCGATCTCGCCCATGATGTAGGTCTCGGCGATGGTGTGGGTGACGCCGGTCAGGGAGTAGGCCGCGGCGCCCGCGCTGCGTCGCGCCCAGGCCTCGCGCTGCAGCTCCGGGCTCGGGATGTGCAAGGCGCCCGGCGTGGCCAGGGCCGCACGGTCGCCGGCCTCGATCCAGGCGATGGGCGAGCGGGGCGGGCCCAGCCGGTCGAGCAGGGGCTGGAAGGCGTCCAGCGGGTCGTCGTGGACGTTCCAGAGGTAGAACTGCTCGACCTCGGCGTAGCGCAGGAAGCCACGCAGGAAGCCCTCGCCCGCGGAGTTGCGGCCCATGGGACGGGGCAGGGCGGCGTCATAGGGCTCGCGATCGAAGTGGATCGCAGCGTTGCCGGGGCGAGGCGCGGCGATGGCGCGCCCCGGCCTAGTGCGCTGCGGCGCCGGCCGCGCCGGCGGTCGGCATGGCGCGGGCCCCGTCGCCAACGATGGTGAAGGGCGCCCAGAAGTAGGGGTGCGACCAGTCGGCGCTCTGTTGCAGGCTGAGCTGCGCCTGTTGCAGGGCCTCGGCCTCACTGACAGCGGGAGCCGAGAACAGGCCGGTCATCAGCCGCACCGTGGCCGCGGAGTCCACCGACCAGTGGGAGACCACCAGCGCACGGCCGCCGGCGTAGATCACCGCCCGGGTCAGGCCGCCGAGCGCCTCGCCGCCGCCCTGCAGGCCGGTCAGGTCGGTGGCCTCGGAGCCCGCGCCGCCAGTGTCGCAGGCCGACAGCACGACCAGATCGGCGTCGAGCTTGAGGTCGAGGATCTCACTGGCGTCCAGCAGGCCGTCGCTGTCGTCGCTGGCGCCGACGGAGGTGACCAGCGCCGGCTCCGGCAGACAGGCTGAAGGCTGCGGCAACAGGCCGTGGGTGGCGAAGTAGAGCACCTTGAAGTCGCCAAGGTCGGTGCGGGTCTTCACGGCGTCGTCGGTAAAGGCCTTGCCGATCAGCAGGTCTTCGCCGGAGGCGTTCTTGAAGCTTGCGCCCACCTTGCGGACCTCGTCGGCGGTGTCGGGCAGTTCGGGCAGGCGCAGCAGGGCCTGGCGGGTGCCTTCGCAGATGTTGGCCCCGCCGCCGCCGTTGATCGTCCCCGAACGCTTCAGCACCGAAGCGTAGGCCCGCGGCTCGGCCTTGGCGCTGACCGGGTCGGCGAAGGCCAGGAAGGTCTGTTTGGCGCGCGACGGGCTGAACGCCCGCGACTGCATGAAGCTCGGCGCCGAGAGCACCAGCGAGGAATCGAGCCGGGCGCCCAGCCAGGCGACTTTGCGGTAATCGGGGTCCTTGCCGGGGGCCAGGCCGGCCAGCAGCGGCGCCGGGTCCTCGGTGACCAGGGCGCCGACCGGAAGCGAGATCAGCGCGCCGTCCGGCTCGTAGATCAGATGCTTGGCGGCCAGGATCTCGCTCTTCACCGGACCGGCCATCTGCTGGAAGAGGGCGTAGGCGCGCACCACGTCGAAGGCCGGCAGCCCGTCCTCGGCCTCGAACGGGGCGCGAAGCGCGCGGACCGCCGAGGCGGCCTGTTCACGCGACAGGTCGAAGCGGTAGGGCTTGGCCGCGGCCTGCGAGACCAGGACGCCATAGCCGCGGCCGCCCAGTAGGGCGATCTTCAGATAGACCTCGTCCTTGTGCAGGGCCTTCTGCAGCTCGGGCAGACTGGCGGTGGCCGCGACCAGCTGGGCGTAGCGCGGATTGGCCGCCAGAAGTTGGGCTTCCAGGGTGTCGGACTGCTGCTGCAGGGTCTTCAGTTGGGCGTCGAGGTCGGTTTTGGCCTCGCCGGCATAGCTGTTCTGCGTCTGGGCGTTGGCGATCCGGGCTTCGGTGGCGCGCAGTTCGCGCTTGGTGTCGTCCAGGGCGCGGACCAGGCCGGTGATCGCTCCATCGCCGGAGGCCACCCGGGCGGCCAGCTTGGACACCGTCTGGGCGGTCGAGTTGGAGACCACGCTCTCGGCCGCTGAGAAGAACCTGCCGCGGTAGTCGTCGGCCTTGGTCGGGTCGCTGGCGATTTTCGCCAGCAGCAGGTCGAAGTAGGGCGCCGCGGCGTCGGCGGAGGCGCCCAGCGATCCGCGCTGGCTCTGGAAGAGGGCGAAGGCGCGTCCGAAGCTGGCCAGGGCCGCGTCGTCGCGGCCGGCCGCCATCTGGGCGCGGCCGAGCTGCAGCAGCAGACCGCCTTCCGTCGCCGTGCCGGCGTGGCGGGCGCGCAGGATCAGGATCGAGGTCGCCAGGCGGTCGGCCGCCGCGGCGGGCTGTCCAGCGGCCATGTCGAGGTCGGCGAAGTCCGCTTCCACCCGTGACTGCAGCAGCACGTTGAGCGCCCCATTCGCCTCGCTGGCGCTCAGCGCGCGACCCGCCTGGGCGAGCGCTTCGCGCGCGCCGGCCGTATCGCCCTGGGCGGCGAGGGAGGAGCCGATCACCTCCCAGGCCTGGGCGTCCTGCACCAGCAGTTGGTCGGAGACCGAGACCTCGCCGCCGCGACCGATCAGGGCGCCGCCGCCGGGACGGCTGTTGAGTGCGTGGGAAAGCTCCGCGCCAATCGCCACCTCGCCGGTGGAGACGGCGAGAACGGTAGGGCCCTTGTCGGTGACGCCCGCTGCGGCGCGCGCCTGCTGGCGGGCCTGCAGGGTGGCGCGCCCGGCCTGCACGGCCTCGGCGAATTTGCCTTGATTGCGCAGATGAAGCGCGTGGTAGCCCATGGCCTCGGCGGCCAGCACCGGGTCGTTCGCCCGGGCCACCTGGGCGTCGGCCAGGGCGAACTCGCGGTCGGCCTCGGCGAAGCGGCCATTGTTGGAGATGTTCAGCGCCAGGTTCAGCCTCGCCTCGCCCAGCTCGCGCGGCGGGGCGTTGCGGCTTTGCGCATCGGCGGCCAGGGCCTGGAAATCGGTCTCGGCCTGGTCGAAGCGCCACTCGTTGTTCTGGACGTAGGCGTGGGCGCGCAATCTGGCCGGGTCGGTCGCCGCAGCCGCCTGGGCGCGGGCGAGCCCGCCGGCCGAGCCGCCGAAGTCCGAGGCGATCTCGGCGCTGGCGGCCGAGACCTGGACGTCGGCCATCTGCGGCGGCTTGGCGGCGCCGGCGACCACCCGCAGGCCGGTCTCCAGCACGTCGGCGATCTGGCTCGCGCCCTCGGCGGCGAATACCGTCTGGCCGTGCTTGGCGCCGTAGCTCAGGTAGGTGGCGTTGCTGCCGGTCGCATGGCAGGCGCGCCGGCTGACCGCGCCCAGACCAGCCAGGGTTTCGGACTTGGGCTCGGCGCAGGCCGCACGCTGGGCCAGCGCCTGGCTCCACGCCGTCTCGCCGGCGCTGGTGGGCAGGACATAGAGGCGGCCAAGGCTCACGTCCCAGCCGCGGCAATGGATGTTCCAGCCGCGTCGGCCCTGGGCCTGCACCACCGGGTCGTCGTAGTCGCGCACAGCCTCGCAGACCGCGCCGCTGACGGCGCTGCGGCCCAGCGGGATCAGGTCGGCGCGGGTCTGGGCGTGCCCGGCTCCCGCAAGTCCCAGAAGGATGGCCGCGCCGCTCAGCGACGCCAGGACCCGAGCGCCGCTCATGGCTTGGCCTCCGGCTTCTTGTCCGGCTCCGGCAGGCGCTTTCGCCAGATCTCTTCGCTGCCCGACCCGGTGACCACTGGCTCGAAGAGCAACTCATCGGCCTCGACCGGGGCAATCGGCAGCAGCGTCGTGCCGGCGTTGCGGTCGTTGGCGGCCCGCGCGCCGGCCTGGGCGTCATCGCCGCCCGGGGCGCCGGATCCAGGGTTCAACGAAACGGTGAGGGTCGGCGTGTTCTGCTGCAGGTTGCTGGTGACCGCCGCGGCGGCCGAGCATTGATTGGTGTCCACTGCACAGCTGTTGAAGCGATAGACGGCTCCGGGCGGCGGACTGGCTGGATTTCCGGCGGCGTCGACAATGGCCACCTTGACGCCGCCGCCGGCGGAGAAGCTGGAGACCACGGCGCCCGACCCGTCCAGGAAGGAGCCATAGAGGTCAACGAGCTGCGGCGGATCGAGCGTGAGGTTCGGCGATGTCTTGCCGGTGATGAACAGGCCCACCGATTGGTCGGTGGTTGGCGCGGTGTTCTGCGACACCACCCGGTTGGCTGCGGACAGCTCCAGGTCGCCCGCCGTCACCAGCACCCGGTTCTGCTCGGCGGGCGTCGCGGCGACCCCCGTTGGCGTGTTCTTGCCGATCTCGATGCCGGCGTCGGAGGTCGGCTGAACCAGGCCGATGAAGCGCTGCGAGCCGATGATGATGTCCTGGGTGGCGAACAGCTTCACGTGGTTGAGGGCGTCGATATTCGAATAGGCGCCGTTGCTGTAGGTCGCCGATCCGATCGTGCCGCTGACCAGCACCGCATTGGGCTGCCAGGCGGTGTTGGTC
>NZ_SSMZ01000030.1 GCF_004799395.1 Phenylobacterium sp. | reverse complement strand
TTCCTTGCGCCCATTCCTCGCGCCCATTCCTTGCGCGGGGACCCGCCGCCCGCTAGGCGGGGCCATGGCCTCAGCCCTGCAAGCCGCCTACGACGCCCGGATCGCCGCGGGTGAAATCCGACCCGACCCGGCCCAGGCGGCGGGCTTGGCGGCGCTGCTGCGCCTTGAGGCCGACTTCGCTGAGGCGCCGGCCAACGGCGGGCTGAAGGGACTGTTCCGCAAGCCGGAGGCGCAGCGCGGCGTCTACCTTTGGGGGCCCGTCGGGCGCGGCAAGTCGATGCTCATGGACCTCTTCTACGAGACAGTGCCGCTCGCGAGCAGGCGCCGCACCCACTTCCACGTTTTCATGGGCGAGGTCCACCGGGCCATCGGCGAGTGGCGCGCGGGCGACGCGGCGCAGCGCAAGGCTCGCTTCGGCCAGCACAAGGGCGATGACCCGATCGTACCCGTCGCCGACCGCGTGGCCGAGGCCGCGCGGCTGATCTGCTTCGACGAGTTCCAGGTCACCGATATCGCGGATGCGATGATCCTGGGCCGGCTGTTCGAGGCCTTGTTCGCCCGCGGCGTGACGCTGGTCGCCACCTCGAACCGGGCGCCCGATGCGCTCTACAAGGACGGCATCAACCGCCAGCTGTTCCTGCCGTTCATCGGTCTGCTCAAGCAACGCCTGGAAGTGGTCAGCGTCGCCGGAGCCCACGACTACCGACTCGACCGGCTGCGCGCGGCGGGGACATGGTTCTCGCCCAACGACCCCGACAATCAGCGGTCCTTTGCGGCCCTGTGGCGCGACATGCTGGACGGCGGCGAGGAGACCGGCGCAACGTTGGAGGTGCTGGGCCGCAAGATCACCCTGCCGCACGCGCTGGGCGGCCAGGTCAGGGCGAGCTTCGCCAGCCTCTGCGCGGTGGCGCTCGGCCCCAACGACTATGTGGCGCTCGCCGAACGCTTCCACACCATCTTCCTGGAGGACGTGCCGCAACTGACGCCGTCGCGGCGCGAGGAGGCGCGTCGGTTCGTGATCCTGATCGACGCTCTCTACGAGGCCCGCGCCAAGCTGATCGTGCTGGCCGAGGCTCAGCCGGCGCAACTCTACCCGGCCGGCGACGGCGTCTTCGAGTTCGAGCGCACGGCCTCGCGCCTGGAGGAGATGCGCTCGGCGGACTGGCTTGCCGACAGCTCGCCGACAGCCTGACGGCGCTTCAACCCTGCGTGGAGCGGGTATCGTCGCCAATGTCATCGGCTTATGTGAATCTTATAGGGCGAGGAGCCCTTACAGGGGCGACCTTCTAGTCATGGTTGTGAGGGAAAGCGCCCGGCTGGTCGATTTTTCGCGCCATTAGGGCTCGTTGTTAACGATGCGATAAGCGCGCGGGGGTCCAGTGGCCGGGCAGTCGCGCCAGCGACGCTGCGAGCCCAGAATGGGCCAGTTTCACCATTCCCCGCGCGCGTCGATACAGGATCTCCCATGTTCGAGTATGTGCCCGCCACGATGGCTGGGTCAGCGACGCCGCCGCCCGTCAGGCTCGCGAAGAGCCTGGGGCTGGCCTTCCTCGGCCGCACCATCTTTGAAAGCGTGCGACTGGCGGAGGTCTGGGGGCCGCTCAGCCAACGCTTCCTCGCCGATCCGGGGGACTCCGGCGCGCTCTTTGACTTGGCGACCCTTGTGCAGATGCGAGGCGACCGCGAGAAGAGCTTGGAGCTGCAGGCCTCCGCCATCGAGCAGTGCCGCATCTACCGCACGACGCACGGCGCCGGCACGGGTCCGAAGATCCTGGCCTTCATGTCGCCGGGCGACTTCATGACCAACACGCCGATCGACTTCCTGCTGGAAGGCTCGGATGCCGAACTGACCATCTTCTTCATCGACGGGACTCTGCCGGAGCCCGACGAGGCGCCGGAACACGACATCGCTTTCCTGGCCATCGGCCAAGCCGATGACGACTCGGCGGCGCTCGCCAAGCTGCACGGCGCCTTCGCCGCCTGGCCGCGTCCGGTGGTCAATGGGCGGCCCGAGCTGATCGCCGCGCTCAGCCGCGACGGGGTCGCCGACCGCTTCCAGGGCCATCCCCAGATCCTCTGCCCGCCAACCCGGCGGGTTGAGCGCGCGACCCTGGCCGCCGTCGGCGCGGGCGACCTCGCCCTTGAGGCCCTGCATGCCGGTATGGGCTTTCCGCTGATCGTGCGTCCCATCGGCTCCCATGCCGGCAAGGGCCTGGAGAAGGTGGCCACGCCCGCCGAACTGGCCGTCTATGTCGAGGGCCATACCGCCGAGGCCTTCTTCGTCGCCTCTTTCTTCGACTACGCCGGCGCCGACGGCCTCTATCGCAAGCTGCGGGTCGTGTTCATCGACGGCAAGCCCTTCATCGCCCACATGGCTGTCTCCGCCCGCTGGATGGTGCACTATCTGAACGCCGACATGGTCGACCCCGCCAACCGGCAGGAAGAGGCGCAGATGATGGCGACCTTCGACGAGGGCTTCGCCGCGCGCCACGCCGCCGCCTTCGAGGCGCTCGCCGGCGCCTTCGGCCTCGACTATTTCGGCATCGACTGCGCCGAGACCACGGATGGGCGTTTGGTGGTGTTCGAAGCCGACGTCGCGATGATCGTCCATGCCATGGATTCGGCCGAGGTCTATCCCTACAAGAAGCCCGCCATGGCCAAGCTGTTTGCCGCCTTTGTCGCGGCCATGTCGCCGGCCGCCCGCCGCGGCCTCCTGGCCGCCTAGCTGTCTAGGGCCGCAGGCTCTCCACCAGCGCTTGGGCGTAGGGGCGAAGCGCCTCCCCGGCGCGCACCACGATAGCCAGCTCGCGGATCGCCCAGTCGTCGCTCAGGTCGACGATGGCGAGCGCCATGGTCTTGGCCGCCCGCGCCGCCGTGGTCGCCGGCACGACGCCGACGCCCACACCGCATTCCACCATCCGGCAGACCGCGTCGAAGCTGCGAAGCTGCACCCGCAGCCGCAGCGGCCGTCCTTCGCGGGACGCCTTGCCGGCCAGGAACCGCTGCAGCGAGGCTGCCCGATCGAGGCCCACGAGGTCGTAGTCCAGGACGTCGGCGAACCGGACACTGGGCCGGCCCGCCAACGGATGGTCGACGGGCGCAACCACGACAAAGCGGTCGGAGCGGAAGGGGTAGGTGGCCAGGGCGCCCACATTCACCGTGCCGGCCACGATCCCCACGTCGGCAGCGCCCTCGGCGACCAGACCCACGATCTCGTCGGACAGCCGCTCCTCAAGGTCGACGCTGACGTGAGGGTGGGCCGCGAGGAAGGACGAGAGCGCCTCGGGCAGGAATTCGGTCAGTGCGTTGGTGTTGGCCAACAACCGCACCTCGCCGCTGACCCCGCCGGCGAAAGCGCTGAGGTCCTCGCGCAGCTGGGCGCTCTGGGCCAGCATGGCGCGGGCGTGCTTCAGCAGCGTGCGGCCGGCTTCTGTGGGGGTGACTCCCTGGCGAGATCGGATCAGCAATGGCGCGCCGAGCGCCTCCTCCATCCCGCGGATGCGCGTCGAGGCCGCCGCCAAAGCCAGCGCGCTCCGCGTCGCGCCGGCGGTGATCGAGCCGGCGTCAGCCACATCGCAGAATAGCCGCAGGTCTGTGAGATCGAAGCGCATCCTTCGCCTTTCGCGAAGCAAGATTACAGGAAAGACGCATTGTCTCGCCACCCGTGATCCTCGATGCTTCGCTCTTTGCGAACCAAGATCGGGACACAGTCCGATGCGCTCATGCCGTTTCCGTTGCGTCGTCCGGCCCATCGGTCCGTACTTCGCCGAGCCGTCGGGCCTGGCCTCCGGACCCTTCGTTGACACCCCCCGCGCGGCGCTTAAAAGCGGGGACGCCTTGGGACGGGAAGAGAGCGGGTCAGACGCATGACGGAAGCCTCCAGCACGCCGCGCGAGCGGCCGGTTTCGCCGCATCTGGTCACCGGGGGCTTGGGCTCGCCGCCGCTCTGGCGCTGGCACATCACCATGTGGACCTCGATCCTGCACCGGGCGACCGGCGTGGCGCTGTATGTAGGCGCGCTGATCGCCGCGGTCTGGGCGATCGCCCTGGCAGAGGGGCCGGACGCCTACGCCCTGTTCAAGAGCCTGCTGGGCTCGATCCCGGGCAAGGTGGTGATGTTCGGCTTGACGGTCTGCGTCTTCTACCACCTGGCCAACGGCGTGCGGCACCTGGTCTGGGACACCGGCCACGGCCTGGATGTGAAGTCGGCCAACGCAAGCGCTATCGTGGTCTTCGCTTTCGCCGCCGCCGCGACGCTGGCGATCTGGGGCATCGCCGGCATGACGGGAGCGCTCTGATGGTCAGCTATCGCACGCCGCTCGGTCGCGCCCGCGGCCTCGGCTCCGCCAAGCATGGCGCCGGCCACTGGGTTTCGGAGCGCATCAGCTCCATCGCCCTGGTCCCGCTGGTGATCTGGGCGGTCTATGGCGTCCTGCGCCTGGCCGCCGGCGACTATGGCTTCGCCGTTCACTGGGTCCAGCAGCCGTTGAACGCGACACTCTTGGTGCTGACGCTGGCCATCAGCTTCTGGCACATGCAGTCGGGCATGCGCGTCGTCGTCGAGGATTACATCCACAAGGCGCTGACCAAGAGCGCGCTGCTGCTCCTGAACCTCTTCGTCTGCGGCCTGGCCGGCGCGCTGGCGATCTTCTCGATCCTCAAGGTCGCGCTGGGAGGCGCCTGAGATCAACCATGGCGACCTACAATTTCATCGATCACAAGTATGACGTCGTCGTCGTGGGCGCCGGCGGGTCCGGCCTGCGCGCGGCGCTGGGCTGCGCCGCGGCGGGGCTGAAGACGGCCTGCATCTCCAAGGTCTTCCCGACCCGCTCGCACACGGTCGCGGCGCAAGGCGGCATCTCGGCCAGCCTCGGCAACATGGGCGAGGACGACTGGCGCTGGCACATGTACGACACCGTCAAAGGATCGGACTGGCTGGGCGACCAGGACGCCATCGAATACCTCGTCCGCAACGCGCCCGCCGCGGTCTATGAGCTGGAGCACTGGGGCGTGCCGTTCTCCCGGACGGCCGAGGGCAAGATCTACCAGCGCGCCTTCGGCGGCATGACCCGCAACTTCGGCGAGGCGCCGATCCAGCGCACCTGCGCGGCGGCCGACCGCACCGGCCACGCCATGCTGCACACCATGTACGGCCAGGCGTTGGCGAAGAAGACCGAGTTCTTCATCGAGTACTTCGCCCTGGACCTGATCATGGACGAAGGCGTCTGCCGCGGCGTCACGGCTTGGAAGCTGGACGACGGCACGCTGCACCGCTTCCAGGCCCAGCAGGTGATCCTGGCCACCGGCGGCTATGGCCGCGCCTACTTCTCCTGCACCAGCGCCCACACCTGCACCGGCGACGGCGGCGGCATGGCGTTGCGCGCCGGCCTGCCGCTGCAGGACATGGAGTTCGTGCAGTTCCATCCCACCGGCATCTACGGTTCGGGCTGCCTGATAACCGAGGGCGCGCGGGGCGAGGGCGGCTACCTCACCAATTCCGAGGGCGAGCGGTTCATGGAGCGCTATGCGCCGACCGTGAAGGACCTGGCGCCCCGCGACATGGTCAGCCGCGCCATGACCATCGAGATCCGCGAAGGGCGCGGGGTCGGTCCGAAGAAGGACCACATCAACCTGCACCTCGACCACCTCGACCCCAAGGTGCTGCACGAACGCCTGCCGGGCATCTCGGAGAGCGCCCGCATCTTCGCCGGCGTCGACGTCACCAAGGAGCCGATCCCAGTGCTCCCGACGGTCCACTACAACATGGGCGGGGTGCCCACGAACTTCTACTCCGAGGTGGTCACGCGCCTCGGCAAGGACCCCGACAAGGTGGTGCCCGGCCTGATGGCGGTGGGCGAGGCGGCCTGTGTCTCCGTGCACGGAGCAAATCGCCTGGGCTCCAACTCGCTGATCGACCTGGTGGTGTTCGGCCGTTCGGCGGCGTTGCGCTGCGCCGAGACCATTAAGGCCGGCGCGACCCAGGTCGAGCTGAAGCCGTCGATGACCGATGGGCATTTGGCCCGCTTCGACCGCCTGAGGAACGCCAACGGCAAGACCTCGACGGCGGCGCTCCGGCTGGAAATGCAACAGGCCATGCAGGAGGACGCCGCGGTGTTCCGGACCGGCTCAAGCCTGATCTCGGGCGTGAAGCGCCTGGAAGTGGTCCAGAAGAAGCGCAAGGACCTAGCCATCGCCGATCGCGGGATGATCTGGAACACCGACCTGATGGAGACCCTGGAACTCGACAACCTGATCGGCCAGGCGGTCGTCACCGTGGTCGGCGCCAACACCCGCGAGGAGAGCCGCGGGGCTCATGCGCGCGAGGACTTCGCCAACCGGAACGACAAGGTCTGGATGAAACACACCCTCGCTTGGTTCGATGACGCAACGGGCAAGGTCAAAATCGACTACCGGCCGGTGCATGACTACACCATGACCAACGACATCGCCCCGATCCCTCCCAAAGCCCGGGTGTATTGAGGCGACGATGGACGGCGGCCAGCCAGGTCTGGAGACGCGACCGGCCATCGGCTGGTTCCATTCGCTGACCCTGCCGGGCGGCGAGACGACGGCGGGCGAAAAGCCGGCGGCGGTGCTGGCGGCCGAGGCGGACGTGGTCTTCAAGCACAGCGTCGCCGGCAAGCGGGTGCTGGATATCGGCGCCTGGGACGGCTTCTTCAGCTTCGAGGCCGAGCGGCGGGGCGCGGCCCATGTGCTGGCCACCGACCACTTCTGCTGGTCGGGCTCGGGCTGGGGGACGAAGGCGGGGTTCGACTACGCCCACGGCCGGCTGGGCTCGCGCGTGGCGAGCCTGGACATCGACGTGCCGCGGATCGCGCCGGAGACGGTGGGGATGCACGACGTGGTGCTATTCCTGGGCGTGCTCTACCACGTGAAGGACCCGTTGGCGGCCCTGGAGCGGGCGGCCTCGGCCGCGGGCGAAATGCTCGTCGTGGAGACAGCCACGGCGCTCGACCGCCTGCCCTGGCCCGTGGCGCGGTACTATCCGGGCGCCGAGCTGAACAACGACGCCACCAACTTCTGGGCGCCAAACCGCAGGTGCCTCGAGGGGATGGCCCGCGACCTGGGCTTCACGCGCATCGAGATGACCGGCCATCCCGCCACCCGGCCGCACTGGCGCCGGCCGGATCTCTACTGGAAGCACAACCGGGTGTTCATGCATGCTTGGCGCTGACCCCAGGCCCCTAGTGCGCGACACCGACGCCGACTGGCGCGAGCTCGGCCAGACGCAGCCCTATTGGGCGGTGCTGAGCCATCCGGACTTCCGCAGCGAGGGCCTGACGCCGGAAAAGGTCGAGGAGTTCTACGCCTCCGGCCCCTTCCACATCGGTCCGATCGCCGAGGCGCTGAAGGCCTTGACCGGCAAACTGCCCTCCGGCCGGGCGCTCGACTTCGGTTGCGGCGTGGGCCGGCTGGCCGAGGCCATGCTGGCCTATGCCCACGAGGTGACCGGCGCCGACATCTCGCCCGGCATGCTTGAGTTGGCCCGCGCCCGGGGCAGCCGGGTCACCTACGCCGACAAGATCCCCGAGGGCCCTTTCGACTGGATCAACAGCTTCATCGTCTTCCAGCACATCCCGCCGGAGCGCGGGGAGCAGATCATCGAGGAGTTGCTGGGCAAGCTCGCGGTCGGTGGCATGGTCAGCCTGCAGCTCACCGTCTGGCGCGACAAGAACCGTGAGTGGCCCAAGGAGGAGGCTGAAGCCACCGTCCGTGGCTTCTTCCGCAAGAAGATCAAGGGCGACCGGCTGATGAGCCTGCCGGTGGGCCATATCCACATGTACGACTACGACCTCTCGCAGGTCGTGCGACTCCTGAACCTGGCCGGGATTGAGGAGATCCGCCTGGTCTCCACCAATCACGACGGCCACCACGGCTTCATCATCCTCGGGCAGAAGACTGCCCCCACGACCCCTGCCTAGGAACGTCCCATGGTCGAACTCGTCCTGCCGAAGAACTCCCGCGTCACCAAGGGCAAGCATCATCCCGCCCCGGCCGGCGCCAAGAAGGCCAAGACCTTCCGCGTCTACCGCTACGACCCCGAAGGCAACGAGAACCCGCGCTGGGACACCTACGACGTGGATGTCGAACACTGCGGGCCGATGGTCCTGGACGCGCTGATCTACATCAAGAACGAGATCGACCCGACGCTCAGCTTCCGCCGGTCCTGCCGCGAAGGCGTCTGCGGCTCCTGCGCCATGAACATCGGCGGCCGCAACACGCTCGCGTGCACCCACGGCTGGGAGGAGGTGCCAGGCAAGGATGTGCAGATCAGCCCTCTGCCGCACATGCCGGTGATCAAGGACCTGGTGCCGGACCTGACCCAGTTCTACGCACAGTACGCCTCCATTGAGCCCTGGCTGCACACCGAAACCCCGGAGCCGCAGAAGGAGTGGCTTCAGAGCCCGGAAGACCGCGAGAAGCTCGATGGGCTCTACGAGTGCATCCTCTGCGCCTGCTGCACGACCTCGTGCCCGAGCTACTGGTGGAACCAGGACAAGTACCTGGGCCCGGCCACCCTGTTGCAGTCCTACCGCTGGCTGATCGACTCCAGGGACGAGGCCACAGGCGAGCGGCTGGACGCGCTGGAGGACCCCTTCAAGCTCTACCGCTGCCACACGATCATGAACTGCGCCCAGGTCTGCCCCAAGGGGCTGAACCCGGCCAAGGCCATTGCCGAAGTGAAGAAGATGCTGGTGGAACGCGTCGTCTGACATCGGACAGAAATGCGGGCGTCGGAAAAACGAGGGGGTGAGCTAAGCAGGGGGATTATCATTGCGTAAAATCACGGGTCTGCGGTTCGCCGCGGCGTTGATGCTGGCAGGTGCGCCGGCGGTCGGAATGCTGGCCGCGCCGGCGCCCGCCCGGGCCCAGAGCGACAGCGTGGCGGGGCGGTTCACCGGCTTCCTCGACCAGGAGTTCGAGCAGGAGGTGGCCCAGAAGCCGCAACTCGCCACCTCCCTGGGCCGCAAGGAGGGCATGGACCGGCTGAACGACATCAGCGACGCGGCCCAGCTCAAGCTTCTCGAGTGGCGGCGCGGCAGCGTCGCGCGGATGAAGGCGCAGTTCGACCGCGCCAAGCTCCCGCCGGCCTCTCAGGCCAGCTACGACATGTGGGCCCTGGAGCTGGACCGGGCCGAGCTCAGCTACAAGTTCCGGCGCTACCAGCCGCCGTTCTATTCCTTCCTCTACTCGGTCCACTCCGAGCTGCCGAACTTCCTGATCAACACCCATGTGGCGACCGACGCGGCCGCCATGCGGGCCTACAACGCCCGCCTGCTGGCGATCGGCCCGGTGCTGGACACCGCCATTGCGCAGAGCCGCCTGTCGACAGCGGCGGGGATCAACGCGCCGAAATTCGAGATCGAGCGGGTGATCGCCGGATCGAAGACGATGATCACCGGCCAGCCGTTCGACGGAGGCGGCGCGGACTCGCCCCTGTGGGCCGACGCCAAGGCCAAGGTCGCCAAGCTGAAGGCCGCCGGCAAGGTCTCCGACGCCGAGGCCGACGCCCTGCTGGCCAACGCGCGCGCGGGCGTGCTGAGCCTCAAGGCGCCCTACGAGCGGGTGATCGCCTGGGCGCAGGGCGAGCTGCCGAAGGCTCCGTCGGGACGCACCGGCGCGGTCTCGCTGCCGGGCGGCCTGGACTGGTACGCCGCGGCGCTGAAGCTGAACACCACCACCGACCTGACCCCGGAACAGGTTTACCAACTGGGCCTTTCGGAGGTCACCCGCATCCAGAAGGAGCAGGATGCGCTGGCCCAGAAGGCCGGCTTCAAGGACCGCCAGGCCTACTATGACGAACGCGCGCGGCTCTTCCCGCCGACGCCCTGGACCGACGCGATCCGCGCCGACTACCTGCGCCGCTACAACGCCGCCGTCGCGAACAACCGCAGCCTGCTGCCGGCCTTCTTCGGCAACCTGCCCGTCTACAAGGCCGAGGTGGTCCGGGAGCCCTCGTTCAGCGAGGTCGCCGGCGGCGCCGCCCACGCCTCGGGCCCGAGCCCTGACGGCGCACGGCCGGGCCGGGTCTATATCCACATGCTGGGGGTCACCGACGACCCGGCCAACATCACCGACCTGATGTGCCACGAAGGCATCCCCGGCCACGTGCTGCAGGGCGACATCCAGGTGCGCCAGAAGGGCAATCCCAAGTTCCGCTCCGCCTACCGCTACGTGGCCTATGGCGAGGGCTGGGCCCTCTACACCGAGGCGCTGTGTAAGGAGATGGGCGCCTATCCGGATGTGGCGTCCGACTTCTTCCGGCTCGACGCCGAACTGTTCCGCGCCGCGCGCCTGGTCACCGACACCGGCATCCATGCCAAGGGTTGGACCGAGGATCAGGCTGTCGACTACATGATCAAGACCGGCCGCCGGCCGCCCAACCAGGCCCGCTCGGAAGTGCGCCGCTATATCACCCTTCCGGGCCAGGCGACGGGCTACAAGATCGGCATGCTCAAGATCATGGAGTTGCGCCACAAGGCCGAGCGCGAGCTGGGGCCGAGATTCGATATCAAGGCCTACGACGACCTGGTGGTCGGTGAGGGCTCCGTGCCTCTGACGGTGCTGGAGCACAGCGTCGACGATTGGATCGCCCGCCAGAAGCAGGCCGGATGACCCTAAGCTTCAACGGAACGATGCTCATGAACCGCACGCTCGCCGCCGCCCTCGGGCTCACCCTCATGGCTGCGCCCGCCGGCGCCGTCCTGGCCTTCGCCGGCCCCGCCGCGGCCCAGTCGCCGTCCGCGGCCCAGGTCAGCGAGGGCGCGCGCCTGACCGCCTTCCTCGACAGCGAATACGCCCAGGCGATGAAGTTCAGCCCGCAGCAGTCCAGCTCCTTCGG
>NZ_SSMZ01000003.1 GCF_004799395.1 Phenylobacterium sp. | reverse complement strand
GCCTGATCTCGGCGCAATTGGAGCGCGGCGAGCAGAACGGCGAACTGACCCAAGGCGCCGCTTCGCCGCTGCGCGCCCAGATGCTGTTCGACTCCTACCTTGCCAACTACGATCAGGCGATCTTCCAGAGCTGGACGCTGGACGCCCTGCAGGAGCGTTCGCGCGAGCAAATCCACATTCTCCTGGCGGGCGCCCGGAGGAGCTAGGCCGTCGGCGCCGTCTGACTTGGCATGACGACCGTTCCTTCAGAGCCCCTGACCGATGACGGTACGGGCGGTGGCGCCCTTGCGCCACCGCCCGCCGACGCGAACGACGGCCCTCCCACGGCGCGGCAGACCCAGAAGGAAGCGACGCGCGCGCGCGTCCTCGCCGCGGCGAAGGAGCTGTTCGACAATCAAGGTTATGAAGGCACGACGATCCGCGGGATTGCCGGGCGCGCCGGCGTTTCGGTGGGCAGCGTGTTCACCACCTTCGACTCCAAAGGCGAAATCCTCAGCCAGGTGATGCAGGATCGCCTGGACGGGCTCTACGGCGAGCTCGACCGGGTGATGCCGCATCTGCGCGGATCGACCCTGGACCGGCTGCGGACCATGTTCGCGATCTACTTCGCCTTCGAGTCGCGCCACACGCGTCTGTTCCTGGCTCATATCGCCGCCACCTTCGACTGGACCCTGCCGGCCAGCGCCAGGCCGATGGGCAAGACGCCGCGCGTGCATGAAATCGTCCGCGAGTGCCTGACCAAGGGCGTGGCGGAGGGCGACGTCGATCCCCAGGTCGACCCCCAGGAGATCGTCGACCTGCTGCTGGCGGCCTATGTCTGGACCTACCGCCTGGCGGCCTGGAAGGGCGCGACCGCCGCGGAGATGACCGCGGTGATGGACCGCCAGATCGAACTGATCGCGGCAGGCTTCACGCCCGGCTGACAAGGCATGGATCCCCCGCCTGCGCGGGGATGGGTCGGCGTTGTGCGCTTGATCAGTTGGCGCCATCCAGCAGCCGCCGCGCGATGACCTGGGCCTGGATCTCGCCGGCGCCTTCGAAGATGTTGAGGATGCGCGCGTCGGCCAGCACCCGGCTGACCGGCTGTTCGACGGCGAAGCCCGCGCCGCCGTGGATCTGCACGGCGTTGTCCGCCGCCGCCCAGGCGATCCGCGCGGCGACCAGCTTGGCCATGCCGGCCTCCAGGTCGCACCGACGGCCCTGGTCCTTGGCGGCGGCGGCGAACCAGGCCAGGCGGCGTGCGCCGAGCAGCTCTGCGGCCATCATGGCCAGCTTGTTGGCCACGCGGGGGAAGGCCGCCAGCGGCTCGCCGAACTGGCGGCGCGCCAGCGCGTAGTCCAGCGCCAGGTCGAGGGCGTTCTGCCCCACCCCGATGGCGCGGGCCGCCGTCTGGATGCGGGCGCTCTCGAACGTTGCCATCAGCTGGGCGAAGCCCTGCCCCTCCTGGCCGCCCAGCAGGTCGGCGTGGGCGACTTCGAAGCCGTCGAAGGCGATCTCGTATTCCTTCATGCCGCGGTAGCCGATCACCGCGATCTCGCCGCCGCTCATACCTGGCGCCGGGAACGGCTCGGCGGCGGTCCCGCGCGGCTTACCGGTCAGGAACATCGACAGACCCCGGTGGTCCCTCGAGTTGGGGTCGGTGCGGACCAGCAGCGTCATCAGGTCGGCGCGCGCGGCGTGGGTGATCCAGGTCTTGGCGCCGGTGACCCGCCAGGCGTCGCCCTCGCGCGCCGCCCGGGTGCGGAGCGAGCCCAAGTCCGAGCCCGCCTCCGGCTCGGTGAACACCGCGGTCGGAATGATCGCGCCGGAGACGATGCCGGGCAGGAAGCGGGTCTTCTGGTCGTCGGTCCCGTGCGCCAGCAGCAGCTCGGCCGCGATCTCCGAGCGGGTGCCCAGCGAGCCCGCGCCGATGAAGCCGCGCGACAGGGCCTCGGTGACCACGCACATGGCCACCTTTCCGAGACCCGAACCGCCCCAGGCCTCCGGCGCGGTCAGGCCGAACACGCCGAGTGCGCCCATCTCCTCGATCAGCGGCAGCGGGATCAGCTCGTCCGCCACGTGCCAGCGGTGGGCGAAGGGCGCGATCTTCTCGGCGGCGAAGGCCGCAAACTGGTCGCGGATGGCCTCCAGGGTTTCGTCCAGCCCGCTGGCCTCCAGCGACGGCCGCCCGCGCGCCTCGCCGAGCAGTTCCACGATCCGCGCCTTTACGGCCTGCGAGGCGCCGGGCCGCAGTTGCGCGATCAAGGGCTCCAGCCGATGCGCCGAGACGCCGAGGTCGCTGGGCCGGAACATCTCGCCCTGGTTCATCGGCAGGCCGCCGGAGAGCTGGCTCAGATATTCGTGCGCCAGCAGCTGGGCCGGCAGGGCCTCGGCCTCGCCGAACCCCTCGCCCAGCGCGTGGGCCCAGTGGGCGGTCTGGCGCAGGGTCTCCGCATAGGCCGCCGCCCAGGCCAGGCCGTGGGCGGCATGCTGCTCGGCGTCCAGCGCCGCGCGGTCGAGCCGGCCGCCGGGACGCACCCGCTCGGCCACAGCGTCTTGCAGTTCGGCCGCCAGCACCTCGGCCTCGCGCCCGGCGCGGTCCAACAGGTCGAGGAGGTCGGGCAGGATCAGGCTCATCGGAACTCCTTGGCCGCCGACTATAAGCGATGCTTGCCATGCGTCGCGCCGCACGGCTTTGCTGCACGCCACAAAAAGGGAGGGCCAAGCCCATGCTCGTCGTCCACCACCTCAACGACTCGCGCTCGCAGCGTATCCTGTGGCTGCTGGAGGAACTGGGCGCGCCCTACGAGATCAAATACTACCAGCGCGATGCGGCGACCCGGCTGGCGCCCCCGGAGCTGAAGGCAGTGCATCCGCTGGGCAAGAGCCCGGTGATCACCGACGGCGACACCACCATCGCCGAGTCCGGCGCGATCGTGGACTACATCCAGCGCAAATATGGCGGCGGAAGGCTTGGCCCGCCGGCAGGCGAGGCGGCGGCCGAAAAATACGGCGAGTGGCTGCACTACTCCGAAGGCTCGGCCATGCTGCCGCTGATGCTCAACATGTATGTCGGCCGGCTAGGCGAGGCCGGCGCGCCGCTGCACCCGCGCATCCAGAGCGAGATGGCCAACCACCTGAGTTATGTGGAGGGTTCGCTCAAGGGCCGCGACTGGCTGATGGGCGATTTCAGCGCCGCCGACATCCAGATGAGCTTCGTGGGCGAGGTCGCCCGCGCCATGGGGCAGATGGAGACCTATCCCGACATCAAGGGCTGGGTGGACCGCTTCCAGGCGAGGCCCGCCTATGCGAGGGCCCTGGAAAAGGGTGGAGCCTACAACCTAGGACCCGCCAAATAGGGCGCCAAAAGACCCTCTCGGATCTCTCTGGATGCAGGGTGGGCGACGAAAGCTGGACGCGATCGCCGCCCGGGGAGGCGAACCGGAGCCGAACAGGTACGCGGTTCGGTCTCGTCTCCCGCCGCTGAAATAGCCCCTCGCAGGCCGCCGCGAACCCCAGGGAAGCTACGTGTGACCGGACGGCCCGATCGGGGGCTGGTGGGCGCGAGCTATTCGAACGGCGGAAACTCGTCCTCGTCCATTAGGCCGTCGACGAAGTCGAACACGGCAGCCTTGGTCAGCGCGTGGGGGATGGCCGAGAAGTGGTCGCAGCCCGGAATGGTCTTGCCATGTCCGTGCGGGAAGATCCGCGCCAGGGCCTCCGGGTCGCCGGCGCCCTCGTCGCCGGCGCCGGCGACCACCAGCGTCGGCACGGGCATGTCGCGAAGCGCATCGTGATTGAAGGGCATGTTGCGGACCCGGGTGACGGCGGCCAGCGCCTTCAAGTCCTCGCCCTGTTCGTCGGCGAACTGGCGGAAGGAGCGCAGCATCGGCTGGCTGATGGTCGAGGGGTCCTCGGCCAGCATGGCGTCGGCCATGGGTTCGCCCGCCACATCCGGGGCTTTTTCCAAGAGCTTGCCGCCGACCCCGCCCAGGATCAGGTGCGTGAGGCGGCTGGGTTGGGCGACGGCCAGTTCGAGGGCGGTGCGCGTGCCCATGGAGTAGCCGAACATGTCGGCACGCTCGACGCCCAGCTCGTCCATCAGGTTGAGGACGTCGGCGGCCAGCCTCTCCCGCTCGTAGGCCTGGGGCTCGTAGAGCTTGGCGCTCTCCCCGTGCCCGCGCTGGTCGAGCGCGATCACCCGCGTGCGGCGTCGCTCGAAGGCCGCGTACCAGCCAGTGCGCTTCCAGCCCTCGACGCGGTTGGAGGCGAAGCCGTGGATCAGGACGATGGTCCGGTCCGCGCCGCCGGGCGGGGTGATGTCGTCATAGGCGATCTGGACGCCGTCGGAGAGAAAGCTGGCCATGGGCCGCGAGCCTAAGGGTCCCCAACGCCGGCCTCAAGGCGCTTCGCCAGTCCACTCCCAGTGCCAGGGCTCAAAAGGATAGGGGACGAAGCCGAAGCGGTCGGCGTTGACGACCAGCCAGCGGTAGGTCGGCGTGCGGCTAATATATAGGCGGTTGGCGTCTGCGCTGGAGTCTGGCGGGAAGCCAGGCGCCTCGCCGACGTAGAGGTCCATGGCTAGGCCGGTGCGGTGGGCCGAGCAGGTCGCGCGCTGGACGTTGTTGCAGTTGCCCTCGCGGGCGCAGCGCCCGGCGTCGGAGGCTGGGTCGCGAAAGCCGGAAAACAGCGTAAGGGCCCGAGGATCGGCGGCGATCCGAGGGTCTTCCCGCCGCGCCGCGGCGACCATCTGGCGATAGGCGGCAAAGGCGCCGGGCCGCAGCTGGACCAGCTTGCCGCCGTAGCCTTCCGCCGGGGCCGCCCAGCTCAGCGCCGACGCGGGCGGCGGGTCGGGGCAGACGCCCTGGCCGCTCAGCCGCACGAAGGGTCGCCGAAGCTGGATGACGGTCTTCAGCCGGACGAAGATGACGGGGGTCATCACCCCGTCGGCGGGTAGACGCTGGCCGGCAGTCCAGGCGGCAAGTGCGGCGGCGAAGGCGGGCGTGTCCGGCGCGCAGGCCGTGCGGATCTCGCGCGCAATCAGCGGCGCATAGGTCGCCCAGCCGGTCTCGCTGCGACCGAAGGGCGCCCAGACGAGGGTCTTGAGCGAACCTGCATTCGCCCGTGCGGCGTCCGCCGGTCCGACATTGCAGGCCGACGGCGCCTGGGGTGGGAGCGGCGCGGGAGCGCGCGGCGCCGGCGCCACGGATGGCGGGCGTGCGGCCGTCGCATGCGGCTTCGAAACCGGCGCGCAGCTGGTCACCCGCAGGACCACCAGCCCCAGGATCACGGCAGTCAGCGCCAAGCCGCCCAGGAACCGCAGCGGGGTTGAAGGCTTGAAGGTCACGCGCCTGACAACGCGCGGCGCGACGCGAGGTCCCCGATGACGTCTTCCCAGGCCGCGCTTTGCGCCGGTCTCCCGCTGCTCTTGCTGGCCGCGGCCTGCTCGGATTCCAAGTCCACGGCCCAGAACACCCCGCCGCCAGCCGCGCCAGCCGCGCCAGCGTCGGCCGGAACGCCGATGGCGACGACTTCGATCGGCGATGCGTCCGCTCAGGCTCCTGTGCAGGTGGCCGTGGCGCCGGACGTGAACCCGGCGCTGATCGACATGTCGCCCATCGCGGGCGCCACCGCGGTGACCGCGCAGCCCATCCTGACCGCGGACTGGCGCACGGTGGGCGCCACGCCGGAGGCCCGGCGCAACGCGCTGATCCGCGCCGAGGTCCTGCTTTCGCGCGCGCATTTCTCGCCCGGCGTCATCGACGGCCAGGACGGCGGCAATCTGCAGAACGCCATCGCCGCCTACGAGACCGCCAACCAGCTGCCGGCCGACGGCAAGATGAACGACAAGGTCTGGTCCGCGCTGGCCAAGGACCCGCGCCCGGCGCTCACCGACTACGCGATCACCGCCGACGACGTGAAAGGCCCATTCCTGCCGACTATCCCCAAGGACATGGCCGAGATGGCCAAGCTGCCGGCGCTCAGCTTCACGAGTCCGGTCCAGGAGCTGGCCCAGCGGTTCCATATGGACGAGGGCCTTCTGAAGGCGCTCAATCCTGGCGCCGATTTCAGCTCGGCGGGGACGAAGATCGTGGTGGCCGCCGTCGGTCCCGAGAAGCTGCCCATGCCGGTGATCCGCATCGAGGTCGACAAGACGCGGCGCCAGGTGCGCGCCTTTGGCGCCGCGGACCTGCTGCTGGCGGTCTATCCGGCCACCGTGGGCTCGGCCGAGCGACCGGCGCCCAGCGGCGACTGGGCGGTGCGCGCCGTCGCGACCAATCCGACCTACACTTTCGACCCCTCGCGCTTGACCTTCGGCAAGGCGTCCGAGGGAAAGCTGACGGTGCAGCCGGGGCCGAACAATCCGGTGGGATCCACCTGGATCGACCTGACCAAGGACACCTACGGCATCCACGGCACGCCGGACCCGCGGATGGTCGGCAAGGCCGCCAGTCACGGCTGCGTGCGCCTGACCAACTGGGACGTCCGCCAGCTCAGCCTAGCGGTGAAGAACGGGACCAAGGTGGACTTCGTCGGGGACGCGGCGGGCAAGGCGCCCAAGGCGGCGGCCTGAGGCCCAGCCGGATGGCCCGACTCAAGGCTTGCACCTGTGCAGGATGGCGCAGGCGATGCCGGGGTAACCCGCGCCGCCGGGCGCCTCGTGATAGGTCTTCATGGCGTTCTTGTGGGCGGCTTCCGCCGCCATATCGGAGCGGTTGGGAAGCTGGGCCGACAGGTCTCGCGGAAGTGGTCCCGCCTCGCGGATCGGACACGGCGGCGCGATGCGGTCGGAGTGCTCCCAGCTCGGTTTGCAGCCATCCGTCGGCACGCCGTTGCGGGTGAGCGGCTGGCGCGCCTCGTCGGCGTAGATCTTGGCGAGGTCAGGCCGCGGGCCGGCGGTCAGCTCCTGATCGGTCATCCGGCGCGGATCGAGCGGCTTCGCCGCGAACGCGGTGGATGGCGGGGCCAGACCGGCGGCTTCGGCGGGCGGCTGTCCGGCCGGCACATGCAGGTGAAGCGGGACCTCGCTACGCGGCGGCGGCGAAGGCGTCCGTGGCCTGGGGGCCTCCCGCGGCGGCGGCCGGATCAGTTGGATTTCCATGGTCGGCGGCTCGACCATGCGCAGCTCGGGCCGCGTGGTCATCCACGCCGCCAGTAATCCCATGTGTGCGAGCAGAGACGCCGCCAGGACCGCGACGCCGCGTCGTTTCCTCAAGCCTCAACCCCCGTTGAGGCCCCCCGAACGATCAAGCTCCAGGGCCAAGGTGTTTGATTTGTGGCCCTAGCTGCGCCAGCGCAGCGTGACCGGCTCGACGGGGTTGGCGAAGGGACGGCCTTCGCGGCGGCTGGCAGACCATTCGCGCTTCAGCTGCTGATACCACTTGGCCTGGCGGTCGGCGTCGTCGATCCAGAGCAGGCTCGGGTCGTACTTCAACCCCTCGTTCTGCAGGTTCACCATGTCGCCGTCCTGACGCAGGAACGCCCGGGCTCCCGCCTTGATGAACGGCCGCAGGAACAGGAAAGCCGGGTGGTCGGACCAGACGATCTGGGTGATGCGGGTGGTCTTGTCGTTCACCGGGGTGAGGCAGGTCAGCGACAGCACCTGGCGCTCGCCGACCGCGACATGCTCCCAGCGCATGCCGGGAATGCGGAAGGTGATCTCGGTCAGGGGCTCGCCGCCGAGGATGGCGTAGGCGCGGGAGTTCTTCGACGGCTCGTGGCGGACCATGGCGAAGCCGGCGTCGCGCGGTTCGAAGCGTTTGGCCTTCTCGTGCTGGCTGGCCTTGGAGCGCCACCACCATTGCTGATGGACGTAGGGACCATGCGCCGGGTCCATCAGCCCGACCACCGCGTGATCGATATGGGCGGCGAACTCCATGCGGTCGACCAGCTTGGGCCCGCCACCGACCACGCCGGGGAAGATCGGCGGCGCTTCGGTCGGCTCGCCGGCGCCGCGCGGGTCGGAGGAGACCCAGACGAAGACGAGGCCCTGGCTCTCGGCGACCGGATAGCGGCGCACGCGGATGCGGGAGACGTCCATCGCCTGATCGGCGACCAGGGAGGGAATGGCCGCGCAATCCCCGTCGGCCTTGAACCGCCAGCCGTGATAGGGGCACTCGACCGTCTCGACGCCTGAGTCCTCGCGGTGGAAGCGCCCGGCCGAAAGCGGCGCGGCGCGGTGGGGACAGATATCGCGCAGGGCGACGAGGTCGCCGGCGCTCGAACGGCCCAGCAGCACCGGCTCGCCCAGCAGTTCGTAACGCGCCAGCTTGCCTGACTTGAGGTCGCCGGAGAGCGCGGCGAAGTACCAGATGTCGGTCAGGAAGCCCTGGCCGAATTTCGCCTCGGTGCGTGCGGTCTTGGCGGCGTCGTCGGCCATGAAGCGGTTCTAGGCTGGGTCGGGGCCGTTGGGTAGGCGCAGGAACACCGCGGCGTATTCCGACAGGCCGATGGAGCCGCCGCGCAGCTCCGCATCGCCCGCGCGGACCTCCAGCAGCGCGGCGCCCGCCAGCTCCGGCGCATCCACGAAGCGCGGCTCGGCGCTCATATTGAACAGGCAGGCGATGGCCTCGCCGCCCTCGCGGCGCACGAAGCCCAGGACCGGGTCAGGCAGATCCAGGAAGGTGAGCTCGCCCGCCTTCATCGCCGCCGAATGTTTGCGGAAATCGATCATGGCGCGGGCGAAAGCCAGCGCAGACTCCGGATCCGCCTCCTGGGCCTGGACGGTCAGGCCGGCATGCTCGGCCGCCGCCGGCAGCCAGGGCGTCCCGGTGGTGAAGCCCAGGTTGGGGCCGGGCGCCCAGGGCATCGGCGTGCGGCAGCCGTCGCGGCCGCCGGTGTAGGGCCAGTAGAGGTCGCCCACCGGATCGCGCAGCTGGTCGCGGCGGAGGCTGGCCTGGGGCAGGCCCAACTCCTCGCCCTGGTAGATCAGGGTGGTGCCCTTCAGGCTGAGCAGCAGGGCGAACATGAGCTTGGCCAGGTCCGGTGAGGCGTCCTCGCCGCCGAACCGGCTGACGGTGCGCGGGACATCGTGGTTGGAGAAGCTGATGGTCGGCCAGTGGGCGGGATAGGCCGCCAGCGTACCGTAGTGATCCTTGACGAACTGCGGCGTCAGCTTGCGGGCCAGCAGCAGGACGAAGGTGTAGGCCGAGTGCAGGCCCTCGGTCGGCGAGAGATAGGCGCCGCAGCGCTCCTCCTCTTCCGAGAACTCGCCGAAGACGAAACGGTCGCCCCCATTCCTGCCGGCGTGCGCTTCGACGCGCTTGCGGATGACCGCCAGGGTCTCGATGTTCTCCGGCAGGTTGGAGTCGTAGAGGTGCCGCTGCAGGTTGCCGGCATGCGACCAGTCGTACCGGGTCCGCTCGGCCATGGGCACGGGCGGGTTCGGCGTCAGGCCGGCGTCGTGCAGGAAGGTGCCCGCGACGTCGAGGCGGAAGCCGTCAACGCCCTTGATCAACCAGTGGTCGAGGACGCTGAGCGCCGCCTCTCGCGCGGCGTCGTTGCGCCAGTTCAGCTTCGGCTGCTGGCGCAGGAATTTGTGGTGGTAGTGCTGCCGCCGCGCCGGCTGGTAGGCCCAGGCCGGGCCGCCGAACACCGAAAGCCAGTTGTTGGGCGCGGTCCCATCTTCCTGCGGATCGGCCCAGACATACCAGTCGGCCTTGGGCCCGTCCGCGCCGCCGGTCAGGCTCTCCACGAACCAGGTATGGACATCCGAGGTGTGGCTCAGCACCTCGTCGAGGACGACCATCAGGCCGCGGGCGTGGGCGGCGTCCAGCAGGCGCTGGAAGTCGGCCTCAGAGCCATAGTCGCCCTGCACGCCCTCGTAATCGGCGATGTCATAGCCCCAGTCGCGGTTCGGCGAAGGGTGGATCGGCGAGAGCCATATTCCATCGACGCCGAGGCTCTGGACGTAGTCCAGCTTGGCCTCGACGCCGGGCAGATCGCCATGTCCGTCGCCGTCACTGTCGAAGAAGCTGCGGACGTAGACATGGTAGAGGACAGCGCCCTTCCACCAGGGCCGCGTCATCGGCCAATCCAAAGTAAGAGGGCCGTGACGGCCCCCGCTCCGCTGACCGCCAGCATAGCCATCCCGATCGCCCGGACTCCTCTGGGCTCCAGCCATTCAAGCTGTCTGTCGCCAAGGCTGCGATATAAATTGATCGCAGCGCTTGGCGCGAGCGCCCACCAAAGACCGAGCAGCGGAAAAACCGCCAGCCCGACCAGACCTATGGGCTGTCCGCTCACACCTCGGAGGTGTTGTTGATGATCCGCGAGACCAGACCGTAGTCGACGGCTTCCTCGGCGCTCATCCAGAAGTTCCGCTGGGTGTCCTTGACGATACGTTCGAAGGTCTGGCCGGTCTCCTTGGCGATCATCCGGTTCACGCGGTCGCGCATCTTGATGATCTGCTCGGCCTCGATCTGGATGTCGCTGGCCTGGCCGCGCATGCCGCCGGCCGGCTGGTGGAGCAGGAAGCGGGTGTTGGGCAGGCAGAGGCGGTTTTCCTTCTTGGCGCCCAGGAAGATGTGCGCGCCGGCCGAGGCCACCCAGCCGGTGCCGATCACCTTCACGTCCACGCCGCAGAAGCGGATCATGTCGTGGATGGTGTCGCCGCTCTCCACGTGGCCGCCGGGGGAGTTGATGACGATCCGGATCGGCTTGTCGTTCTCGGCGGCATAGGCGGTGATCTGGGCGGTGACCCGCTCGGCCAGGCGCATGTCGATTTCGCCGAACACCAGCACGGTGCGCGACTTGAAGAGCGCGTTCTGCACCGGGCCCGAGGTCAGCGGCATGTCGGGCTGGCGGCCCTTGTCCTCGTCGTCGCCGTCTTCGTCGTCCAGCCAGCTCGTGTAGATCTCGCGCATTTAGTCCTCGTGAATTCCTAGGAGCCCGGAACGTGCGTCGCCGGAGCCGCAACCGCAAGGGGTCGGGCGCGGATTCCGCTTAGGGCGGGGGTTTGTACGCCATCACCCCCTAACGATGTCGCTATCGCTATCTATCGCCGGTAACGGCGTTACCCAAGGGTGGAGCCTCGCGATCGAGAGAGGACCGAGCGATGAAAAAATACCTGATCGAGCGTCACATCCCCGGCGTGCACAAGTTCACCGCCGCCGAATACGCCGGCGCCACGGAGGTCTCCAACGCCGCGCTCGCCAAGCTCGCCCCGCGCATCCAGTGGGTGGAGTCCTACGTCACCGAGGACCAGACGCTGTGCGTCTACATCGCCGACGACGAGAGCGTGATCCACGAGCACTCCAAGCTCAGCGGCTTTCCCGCCAACAAGATCACCGAGGTCGGGACCAAGATCGACCCGATGACTCGGGCCTGACGCCGTCCCGGCGTAGGATGACGACACGAGGCCGGAGGGGCAAGCGATGCTCGACGTGACCGTGGTGCTGCTGGAGGAGGGCTTCTCCTCCACGGCGATCATGCCGGTGGAGATCTTCCACTTCGCCGGCAAGCTGTGGAACGACCTGCACGACTGTCCCGCCGAGCCCGCCTTCCGCGTGCGGATCGCCTCGCTGGACGGCGGCGCCGTGCACAGCATCTATGGCCTGGGCATGACGCCGCATGTGGCCTTGAGCGACGTCGAGCGCACCGACGTGGTCATCGTCTCCACCTCCAAGCTCGATCTCGACCTGGCCTTCGTGGAGAACAGCGCGCTGCTTCCCTGGCTGCGCAGACAGCACGAGCAGGGCGCGCGTGTGGTGGGCGTGTGCATGGGCGCGGCCTATCTGGCGGAGGCAGGCCTGCTCGACGGGCGCATGGCCACCACCCACTGGGCGCTGGCCGACAAGTTCGCCGCGCGCTGGCCGCGGGCCGACTGGCGACCGGACCTGTTCGTCACCGAGGACAACCGGGTGCTCTGTTCCGGCGGGGTGTTCGCCTCCATCGACGTCAGCCTCTATCTGGTGGAGAAGCTCTGCGGCCACGAGGTGGCGGTGAAATGCGCCAAGTCGATGCTGTTGCCCATGCCGCGCATCCATCAGACCGGCTACGCCATGCAGACCATTTCCAAATCGCACGGCGACGATCGGATCCGCGAGGTCGAGGCCTTCCTGCAGGCCAACTTCCACACCGACATCTCCACCCAGGCGCTGGCCGAGCGCGCCGGCCTGGGCGAGCGGACCTTCGTGCGGCACTTCAAGGCGGCCACCGGCAAGCTGCCGGCCGGCTACGTCCAGGCGCTGCGCATCCAGGCGGCCAAAGCCATGCTGGAGCGCGACGCCAAGCCGGTGCAGGCGATCAGCTATGACGTGGGCTACGACGACGTCGCCTTCTTCCGGCATCTCTTCAAGCGCATCGTCAAGATGACGCCCACCGAGTACCGCAGCCACTTTGCGCCGCTCAGCGTGCGGGCGGAGGCGGCGCTGGAAGCCTCCCAGTTGAACTGATCTCGCAGGCGCGCCGGCGGCATGGCAGAACACCGGGAACTGAAGACCCGGAGCGACCGATCATGGCGACCTCACTCCACGATCTGACCGTGGCCAGCTATCTGCAGACGGTGAGCGCGATCATCGGCGTGCTGGAGAAGGGCGCGCAGCATTGCCGCGACGCCGGCGCCGATCCCGACGATTTCGTCGGCCTGCAGCTCTACGCCGACATGGCGCCGTTCCACTTCCAGATCCGCTCGGTGGCGCATCATTCGGTCGGCGCGCTGGAAGGCGTGAAAAGCGGCATCTTCCAGCCACCGGCCGCGGTCGGCCCCGTGCCCTACGCCGACCTGCAAGCGATGATGGCCAAGACCGAGGAGGTGCTGCAGGCCTTCACCCGCGAGGAGGTCGACGCCTGGGCCGGCAAGGACGTCAGCTTTCAGATCGGCGAGCGGAAGGTCCCGTTCACGGCGGAGGGCTTCATCCTGTCGTTCTCGCTGCCGAACTTCTACTTCCACGCCACGACGGCATACGACCTGCTGCGCACGCAAGGCGTGCCGCTCGGCAAGCGCAATTACCTCGGCCAGATGAGGGTCAAGGCGGCCTGAACCCAGGGGAACCCCCATGGCGATTTCATTCTACGACCTCAGCGTGGCCAGCTTCCGGCAGACGGTGAGCGCCGTGGCCGGTTTCCTCGACCGCGCCGCCAAGCACTGCGCCGAAACGCACGCCGACCCCGACGACTTCGTCGACGCGCGCCTTTTCGAGGACATGGCGCCATTCCATTTCCAGATCGAAGCCTTGGCGCACCATTCCGTATGGGGCCTTGAGGCCGTGAGGAGCGGCGTGTTCGGCCCGCCGGCCCTGGTCGGACCGATCCCCTTCGTCGAACTGCAGGCCATGATCGCCGAGGCGGTCACGGCGCTGGAGGCGTTCACCCCCGAGGAGGTCAACAGCTGGGCGGGCAAGGATCTGGACCTCCAGATCGGGCCGCGGCGGCTCCGCTTCACCTCCGAGACCTTCATCCTCTCCTTCTCGCTGCCGAACTTCCATTTCCACGCCGTCACCGCCTACGACATCCTGCGGATGAGGGGCGTGCCGATCGGCAAGCGGGACTATGAGGGCCAGTTGCGGATCAGACAGGACTAAGGACGTCCTAGGAGCCTGACTCCGTAGTCAAAATCGAGAAAATCCAAGGGTAGAAAATTGCCCCAACGGGATCGGATGGGGGTGAAGTCGCAAGTTCGATGCTGGGACGAGC
>NZ_SSMZ01000299.1 GCF_004799395.1 Phenylobacterium sp. | reverse complement strand
GCTGGGCGAAGCGCGCGGCGATGAGATGCCCGACTGGGTGGCCGACAAGACCCGGCGGATCGCCAAGATCAAGGAAGCCAAGGCGGCGCTGGAAGCCGAGGCCAAGCGGGTTTGACATCGCTTTGGTGAGCAGCTCGCTCATGTGCGGCTCACAGAGCCAGCTGTTGGTCTGCATGCTGCGCGTGGTCGCGCCCTGGTTGATGATGGATCGCTGGTTGCGTTCGGTCTGCCTGACCTGAGCGCTGACCTGCCGAAGTTGAAAGTACAGGAAGATTAATGAAACCAGCACCGCGATTGCGCTCAGAAGCGTGCCGATAGAAGCGACGTCAGAAAGTGACACGGTGTTGCGCCTCCCCGCGCCGATCGACCAAAGCTCAGATTCACTCGCCGGGTCAGTATTGGCAACGTCGGCAGGCGGCGAACGCGGACATTGCGCTCAGCGGTACGGCGGACGTTCACCCGACTCTCACGAGAGCAGACATTCCGAAGGCCGCCTAAGGGTCGGAAGCGGATGTCGGCCTCCTGCACCGCGCTTTGGAGTTCGACCGCGACAACGGACGTCGGCTCTCTCAGGGCGCTGTGCTCGGGTTCTGGATGACACCCGGTGCTCGCAGCAGGCTCGGCACTTGGGCTTGCATGGCCTTCAGCTCGGCCGCGCTGGGCGTTTCGCCGAGGTTAGCGATCCCGCCCTTCACCTGCCCCCCAAAGAAGGCGAGCATCCTGTTCATCCACCTGAGCTTGGCGATCGTGGTCAGGAAGTGGATCTTGCTGTCGGGCGTCATCACGAGTGGTCCAGCCAAGGGCTCGAGTTCCGGCGCGATCGAATCCTCCTGACGGCTCATCGTTTGGATACCGTCTATGAAATGGAAGAGGAGGGGCGCGCTGGCGCGATAGCGATTATCAAAGTGGGAAACCACGCCCTCGGCCTCGATGGAGCGCCAGACTTCGGTCGGCCAGGGTCGGTTGCCGACCGTGACGTATCCGGCCTCTTTGAGCCCGCAATAATTGCTGGTGGGCGGTCGCCACGCGGGCGGGGAAGCGGTGATAGCGGCCGCCAAGTCCGCGAGATAGGCGTCAGAGCAATCCCGCCTCGCGATCCGCTCGTCGGCCAACACCGTCGCCATGGTCAGTTCTTGATGAACTGAAGTCTTGGCCTCGTGAACCTTCTCCCGCCAATGCAGGTTCTCGGCGACCTGCTCCGCGCCGAGCGCGGTCAGAACGCCGATGACAATGATCAGGTATTCCTTCAGGAACTCGCGGACGCCGTGCCACGACTTCGGCTTGTGAATGTCCATGCGACCCCTCAGCGATCAAGCTTGAGCACATGGTAAGCGGACTCGCCGAAGGTCCGCTATGGGTCGAAAGCAGTCCTAAGCCCGGCGCCCGCAAGCTGACCCGGCGAATGGCGGGATCGAAGGAAGCGCGTTCCTCTATCGGCTAGGCTTGGCCCCGGGCTCAAGGGGGTCCGATCATCCGTGAGCCTGGGTCGAATGGCCCTTCACCCAAATGACCTCCTCGGCGATCGTTTCGAAGCCCAAGCTCCGATACAGCGGGAAGCCCGCCGCCGTCGCAAATAGGTAAAATCGTTCCACGCCGTCGTCGCGGAGCCGGTCGATGGCGCGGGACAAAAGTGCGCGGCCCCATCCTTGCCCTTGTCGCTCCGACGGTGTGGCCATGCACCATACCCCGGCGACCTTCCCCTCGCGGGTCACGGCCACCGAACTCGCCGCGACACCGTCATTACTCGCCAGGTAGAACCGGCAGCCGGTTTCCGCCAGGGCGCTCGACCCCAAGGCGCGCGCAACCATTTCGGGCGGCAGGCTGAACGCCGCCGACACGAGCGCCACTGCTGCCGCCGCTGCCTGCGGATCGCGGACTTCAGTGATTTCGCACGGCTTCGACGGGAGAGCGTCAGCCGGGACCCGTTGCACCATCAGCGGCAAGGCGCCGGCTTGCGTGAGCCCGTGAGCCGCCGCATCGGAAGCCAAAGCCTCGGCTAGGGCCGGGGCGATCTGCACCAGCACCGGCAATCTCTTGCGCGCGGCCGTGTCCATCGAGGCCGCGAGGAATTCCCGCGCCGTGGTCTCCGCGCCTTCCAGCAAGATCATGTTCAGATCGGCCGTATCTTCCCCGCTGAGCCCCATCGCGCATCCGGCCCGAATATGGAATTCCGCGTCCGGAGCTCCGTTCATCAGCGCCACCAAGGCGCGCGCGCTTCGGCGGTGCAGCTCAGCTATTTCGTCCATCTCGGCCCCCGCGCGTCACCTGCGCTGAGGATCTGCCTAGCACAGGCCAGCCCAATGTCCGCTAAGGGTCGGAAGCGGTCCTTGGCTACGCGCCCAGAAGCGGACTCCTCACGAACCACACCATGGAAACGCGCTCGGGTAGCCTGTCCTATGGACCGCCATGGGCCGAAGGGACGAGCGGCTCGCAACTCGTGCCGGTAATGCCCGTGACTTCAATGGCCTTGGGCGTG
>NZ_SSMZ01000298.1 GCF_004799395.1 Phenylobacterium sp. | reverse complement strand
GCCATCGGGTCGTCGGCCAGCAGACGCACCCGCGCGCCCGCCGGCGCGGCCTCGAGCGCCTTCCTCAGACGCAGCGTCGGCACGGGGCAGCGATGGCCGCGCGCGTCGACGAGGATCTCATCGGGGAGGTCGGGACCATCCATGGCGCCGCATACAACGGCGCGGGCCGCGAGCCTAGCGTGGGGCCGCGCCTGCCGCGACGGCCCCAGACGCAACCGCGGCTGGCGCGGCGACGGGCGCTCTGGACGCCGCGGCGGTCGGCCCTGGCGATCCGAGCGTTCCGCTGGGCCCCACAGCGCCGCCCACGGGCGCAACCACACGGCCCGCGGCCACCGAGCCCGGCGCGACGCCGGCCACTGTGACGCCGCGCGTAGGGACCGTCGCCGCAGCGGCCACGCCTGCGACCGAGGCGTTCGCTGCGGCCTGCGCGCCGGCTCCGCCTGCGGGACCAACGCCGGGGCTCACCGGGAGGGAGCCGTTGGAGTTCGCAGGCGGAGAGACCGCCGCGGTCTGCGCGAGATCGGCGCTGGCCACTGCACTGCTTGCGCCGCCCACCGCCGATGCAGCGCCGCCCGCGGCGACGGTTGCGCCCGGGGTCGGGGTCGATGTCGGGCCGGCGGTGCTGCTCTGGGTGCCGGCCGGCAGCGAGGTGTCCATGACGCTGGCCGTGGTCGTGTCATCCTTCTTGCCGCAACCGGCGAGCATCAGGCCGCAGGCGACCGAGGCGAGGAGGAGGGTGCGGATCGGTCTTGACGTCATCGCCGTGACCATCAGCCAACCCGGCGGATCGGCGCGCGCTGGCGCTCGGATTTGACCAGGTTCCAGCCGGCGCGGGTGAGCACGAAGGCGTGCGGCGAGCCGCGCCAGCCGTTGGCGATGGCGGCGCCGCCGGCCCGCTGCATCAGGTGGCGGCCACAGAGGCGCAGGCAAAGGCCCATCACCATCGGATCGCGGTCGAACAACGGTTCCTGCAGCGCCGCCAAGAGGACGTCGCGTTCGGGGGCGGAGAGTTCCAGGGGCTCGCTCATGTTGGCGTAACGCCGATGCCCCGTCCGCGTTGCGCAAGCGTCGCCATAAGCTGCTTCCGCGCTTCACAATCGCGTGCGGCTGGGGAATGGTCGCCCGCGAAAATCAGCTCAAGAGGACGCCCATGAAGACCCACGCCGCCGTCGCATTCGAGGCCAAGCGGCCGCTGGAAATCGTCGAACTCGACCTGGAAGGGCCCAAGGCCGGCGAGGTGCTGGTGGAGATCAAGGCGACGGGGATCTGCCACACCGACGCCTACACCCTGGATGGCCTGGATTCCGAGGGCCTGTTCCCGTCGATCCTCGGCCACGAAGGCGCGGGCGTGGTGGTGGAGGTTGGGTCGGGCGTGACCAGTGTAAAGCCGGGCGACCACGTGATCCCGCTCTACACGCCCGAATGTCGGCAGTGCAAAAGCTGCCTCAGCCGCAAGACCAACCTCTGCACGGCGATCCGAGCGACCCAGGGCAAGGGGCTGATGCCCGATGGGACCAGCCGGTTCTCCTATAAGGGCCAGACGGTCTTCCATTACATGGGCTGCTCGACCTTCTCGAACTACACGGTCCTGCCGGAGATCGCGGTGGCGAAAATCCGCGCCGACGCCCCCTTCGACAAGGCCTGCTACATCGGCTGCGGCGTGACCACCGGCGTAGGCGCGGTCGTCAACACCGCCCGCGTCGAGCCAGGCGCCAATGTGGTCGTCTTCGGCTTGGGCGGCATCGGCCTCAACGTCATCCAGGGGGCCAAGCTGGTCGGAGCCAGCATGATCGTCGGCGTCGACATCAACCCGGCGCGGGAGGAATGGGGCCGTCGGTTCGGCATGACCCACTTCGTCAATCCCAAGGCGGTGGACGGCGATCTGGTCGCCCATCTGGTCCAGCTCACCGACGGCGGCGCCGACTACACCTTCGACTGCACCGGCAACACCACCGTCATGCGCCAGGCGCTGGAGGCCTGCCACCGCGGCTGGGGCGAGAGCATCATCATCGGCGTGGCGGAGGCCGGCAAGGAGATCGCCACGCGACCATTCCAGCTTGTGACCGGAAGGGTCTGGAAAGGCACGGCCTTCGGCGGCGCGCGCGGCCGCACCGACGTTCCGAAGATCGTCGACTGGTACATGGACGGCAAGATCGAGATCGACCCGATGATCACCCACACCATGCCGCTGGAGCGGATCAATGACGCCTTCGACCTGATGCATTCGGGCGAAAGCATCAGGAGCGTGGTGGTCTACTAGCTGAGCGCGGCTTCCTTCAGCTGCGGGAAGACCTTGGCGACCTTGCTCAGCAGGTAGTCGCCGTAGGTCCCCTCGAATTCGTGGACGGAGGTCCGGTCCCAGCGCTCGGCCTTGTCGGCGTCGCGCGCCGCCGCGTCGGTGGCGACGGCGGGCAGGGGCCGCATGGGCGCCATGAAGTCCGGATCGAAGAACAGCGGGAAGGAAAGGCGATCGTGGCCGCTGATATTTCGGACGCGGTGCGGCGTCGACTTGAAGCGTCCGCCGGTAAGCCGCTCCAGCATATCGCCGATGTTGCAGACCAGCGCGCCCTCGATGGGCGGAGCCTCGATCCAGCCGGAAGGCGTTTTCACCTGCAGCCCGCCGTGGCGATCCTGGGCCAACAGGGTGAGCAGGCCGTAGTCGGTGTGCTCGCCGACGCCCCAGGATTGGCTCCAATCGACGTCGGGGGAGCCGCCGGCTGGATAGTGGAAGATGCGGAACAGCACAGTGGGCTGCGCTGTGTAGGCGCGGGCGAAGTACTGCGGGTCGAGCCCGAGGCTCAGCGAGACGCCTTCCATCAGCATCGCCGCGGCTCGGGTGGCGCCGTCCATGTAGGCGCCGACCGCGACCTTCAGACCGGGTAGTTCAGCGGGCCAGAGGTTCGCACCGTGCATCGGCGTTCCGGCCTGCACCCTCGGATGATCCGGACCGAGTTCGGCGCCGAGGTAAAGGCCTTCCTTCAGGTCCGGGCGGCCAGAGGTGAGTTCCCCTCCCAACGGGAAATATCCGCGCCACGCCTTGCCGCCCCGCGCCATCGAGATCGCCATCTTTGCTTCGACTGGCAGGGCGAAGAACCTGCGGCTCTCGGCCTCCAGCGCGTCCAGCACATCCAGGCCGATGCTGTGGCCAACCAGGTAGAAGAAGCCGTGGGCCCGACAGGCCCGCGCGATTTCTTGGGCCGCCCTGGCGCGGCCAGCGGCGTCGCCAGGCCTGGACAGCGGCGTCATGTCGATGATCGGCAGGCGCTCGGTCACGTCAGGCCGCCCTCGGGCGCGGGCCGGGCGCGCTGGTTGTAGAGCAGCTTGCGGCGACGGGCCTGTTCCTCGGGCGTGACAGAGGCAGGGTCTTCCACCGAGCCGGCGGTCACCGCCATGCCCTTTTCAACGGCGGCCCGCGCCGACAGCTCCTCGAACCAGCGCTTGAAATACTTGAACTCGTCCAGGTCGATGCCCTGCAGCTTCCAGCTGGCGGTCCACGGATAGCAGATCATGTCGGCGACAGTGTATTCCGACCCGGTCAGATAGCGCCGATCGAAAAGCCGATTGTTCAGCACCCCGTACATGCGGTGCACCTCATCGGCGAAGCGGCGCTGGGCGTAGGACTGGTCGCCGGCTTCGGGCGGCACGCGGCTGAAGTGGCCGCGCTCGCCGGTCTTTGGGCCCTGGTTGGCCATCTGCCACATCACCCACTGGACGACGTCGTACTTGGCCCGCGTGTCCTGCGGCCAGAAGCGGCCCTCCTTCTCAGCGAGGTAGAGCATGATGGCGCCGGACTCGAAGACGCTGATCGGCTCGCCGCCGCCGGCCGGCGCGGTGTCCACCAGGGCCGGCATGCGGTTGTTGGGGCTGATCTTCAGCGAGGCCTCGGTGAACTGGTCGCCGCGGCCGATATTCATCGGCACGATCTCGTAAGGGGCGCCCAGCTCTTCCAGCAGGATCGTGACCTTCTTGCCGTTTGGCGTGGGCCAATAGTGCAGCTGGTACATGGGCGAGGCCTTTCCGGAGGGGCAGGGCGGAAACCCTAGTCCCCACCGTGGCGGCGGCAACCGACAAGTCCTGCAGGCGGGTTGAGCCCGTCTATTCCGCCGCGAGCCGTACAGGCGCCGTCTGCGGACCCCTGACCAGCCGTCCCGGAAATTGTCCAGTCGCCTGGCCGTCCTCGAAGGTGACGACCCCGGAGACCACGGTCGCGCGATACCCCTCCGCCCGTTGCACCAGACGGCGGCCCTCAGCGGGCAGGTCAAAGATCATCTCCGGCGCGAGGATGTTCAGGTGTGCGAAGTCAATGACGTTGATGTCCGCCTTCATTCCGGGCGCGAGCACGCCGCGGTCATGCATGCCGTAGAGCCGCGCGGTGTCCCGCGTCTGCATCGCGACAACCTTCTCCAGCGGCAGGCGCTCACCCCGCTCGCGGTCGCGGACCCAGTAGCTCAGCATGTAGGTCGGGAAGCTGGCGTCGCAGATCACCCCGCAATGGGCGCCGCCGTCCGAGAGGCTGAGGATCGTCGCGGGGTGGTTCATCATTTCGGCGATGTGGTCGAAGTTGAACTTCGCGTAGTTCAGCAGCGGCAGGTAGATGTACCCGCGCCCGTCGTTCTCCATCAGCATGTCGTAGAGGATCGCCTGGGGCGAGACGCCCAGTCGCTCGGCTTCCGCGGCGATGCTGTCCTGGACGCGCGGCTCGTAGTCGAGGCGCCCGTCGCGTTCGAGGCGGAACATGTTGCCGAAAGCGTGGGTCAAGAGCGCGCCGATCCCCGGCGGCGGCGGCACGTCCTCATTGAGGATCGCCTCACGCACCGCGGGGTCCTTCAGGTGAACCAGTCGCTCGGCGAAGGGCAGGGCGGCGATGGCGCGGTAAGCGCTCTTCTGGACGAAGGGGTGCACCGTCGATTGCCACCCCAGCACCATGCCGGTCGGCCGGCAGGCGATCTGGGCAGTGATCATCGCGCCCTCGGCCCGCGCGTCCTCGGTGAGCTTCAGGAGGTCGCGCCACTTCTCCGGCTGCATCGGAGATTGGAGCATCCCAAAGGTGACTGGCAGACCTGAGGCGGCGGCGAACTGCTTCATCCAGGCGAACTCGTCCTCCGGAATCATCATGTCCGAGGCGATCTCGAAGACCCCGTGGCCGGCCGCGCCGACGGCTCTGCCGATGCCCACCATCTCGTCGGCGCCGGCGAAGGTGCCGGGGACCGGCTCGCCATCTTTGGCGCGGTGCAACTGGGTGCGGGAGGTGGAGAAGCCCAGCGCGCCGGCCTCCAGCGCCTCGCGGGTGATCCGCGCCATCTCGGCGATGTCAGCGGGCGTCGCAGCTTCGTTGCGCGCCCCGCGCTCGCCCATCACGTAGGCGCGGATCGAACCGTGCGGCGCCTGGGTGGCCACATCGAGCACGAAGGGCTTGCGGTCGAGGCTGTCGAGATACTCCGGGAAGGTCTCCCAGTCCCACTTGATGCCTTCGGCCAGCGCCGAGCCGGGGATATCCTCCACCGACTCCATCAGGCCGATCAGCCAATCGTGGCGGTCGGGCCGGGCCGGCGCGAAGCCGACGCCGCAATTGCCCATCACCACCGTCGTCACCCCGTGCCAGCAGGAGGGCGACAGATAGGGGTCCCAGGTGGCCTGGCCGTCGTAGTGGGTATGGATGTCGACCCAGCCTGGGGTGACGAGCAGGCCACGGGCGTCGATCTCGCGGCGTCCGGGCGTTGCGACCTCTCCCACCTGACTGACCAGGCCGTCATCGACCGCCACGTCGGCGACGCGCGCAGGCCCGCCCGTGCCGTCCACCACCGTACCGCCGCGGATCACCAGGTCGTGCATCGTCGCCTCCCAGGGCTTTTGTCGTCATCCTAGGCGCCGCAGGCCCCGGAAGGGAACGGTGTCGCCACGGAAGCCTGCGGGGCGCCCGCCTTGTCAGGGTGGAGCTTTTCGCGTTCAACCCGCCTGCGGTCCGCATGGTGCGGGACCGGCGGCGGTGCGGAGAACAGCCCTTGGCGATCGGACCTTCGGGCGCCGAGGAAGCCGCCGGTATGCTGCAGGTGGCGCTGGACCTGCACAAACGCGGCGACGCCCGCATGGCCGCTGTCATCTATGAAGACGTGCTGCGGCGCGATCCCGGCAATCCGCAGGCTCAGCACTATCTGGGTCTGGCGCTGCATCATCAGGGTCAGTCCGACCAAGCGGTGGACCTCATCACCCAGGCCCTGGCCTCTCGCCCGAACGATGCGGTTATGTACGTCAATCGCGGGGTGGCGCTGAACGCTCTGGCGAGATCCCCGGCCGCGCTTGCGGACTTCGACCGGGCCCTTTTGCTCGACCCGGGCATCGTCCAGGCCCACCACGGCCGCGCCATCGCCCTGCGGGCCGTCGGGCGGCTGGAGGAGGCGCTCGCCGCCTTCGACCGGACCCTCGGCACCTGGCCGCGGCACGCTGGCGCCCACATCGATCGCGGCGACGCCCTGCGAGGTCTCGGGCGCTGGCAGTCGGCGCTGGAAAGCTTCGAGACGGCCACGGCTCTGGAGCCCAACAATGCAGCCGCCTGGTACAATCGCGGCGGAGCGCTGAAAGCGCTCGGGCGGATCGATGAGGCGGTGTCGGCCTACGATCGCGCCATCGCCATAATTCCGGACTTCGCCATCGCCCACCACAACCGTGCGGTGTGCCGACTTCACCTCGGCGACTACCCGGGCGGGCTCGAGGAATATGAGTGGCGCAAGGCCTGCCCGACCTTCACAGACCCTCGCTACCACATGGAGCGTCCTTGGCGCGGCGAGGCCTTGGCAGGGAAGTCGCTGTTCATCTATCCGGAGCTGTTCCAGGGCGATGTCATCCAGTTCAGCCGCTTCGTCGCGGCCGCCGGGAGGGCCGGCGCGGAGGTGACCTTCGCCGCGCCGCGGCCGATGCACGCGCTGTTGCGCACGCTCGGCCCGTCGATCGGGCTGCTGGACGAGACTGAGATCGCCGAGGGCTTCGACTACCAGTCGGCGCTGCTGAGCCTGCCGTACGGCCTGGGCGCCACGCTGGAGACCCTGCCGGCCGCGCCGTACCTTCGCGCCGATCCGGTGCGGGTGGAACGCTGGCGCCAGGTGATCGGATCGCAGGGCTTCAAGGTCGGTGTCGTGTGGCAGGGCAGCACCGCGCCCTACGCCTTGCCGCTGCAACGCTCATTCCCGCTGGCGAGCCTCCAGCCGCTCGCGGAGATTGCCAACGTCCGCCTGATCAGCCTGCAGAAGGTCAATGGCCTGGACCAGCTGGCGAACCTGCCGCCGTCCATGACGGTGGAAGACCTCGGCGAGGGCTTCGATCCGGGGCCGGACATCTTCATCGACACCGCCGCGGCGATGAGTTGTTGCGATCTCTTCATCACGCCTGACACCAGCGTCGCGCACCTGGCTGGCGCCTTAGGGGTCAAGACCTGGCTGGCCCTGCCGCAGGTCGCCGACTGGCGGTGGATGAACGAACGGCGCGACAGCGCCTGGTATCCGAGCCTGCGGCTATTCCGTCAGGGCGAGCCGGGCGACTGGCCCGGCGTGTTCGCCGCGATGGCGGCCCATCTCGCGTCCCTGGCCAGCGGTTGACCATTGAAATTCGCCGTGCCGATTTCACGGGCCGTTAGCCTCACTATGAGATCTTGATCGTCTTCGGCGCGACAGGCCCGGTCTGAAGGAGCTGCACGATGTTGGGTTTCGCCAAGCGCTTCCATGAGGATCGATCCGGCGCGACCGCCATCGAGTACGCCCTGATCGCCAGTCTGATCGCCGTGGTCATCGCCGGTGCGGTCGGCGCTCTGGGCGCCCAGCTGAGCACGACGTTCACCGGCGTTGCGGCGCTGTTTTCCGCTTAGGCCGCGGTGGGTGGAGCGAAGGCCGCGCCCCTGCTAGAACCCGCCGTCCGGACGGGTGGCCGAGTGGTTTAAGGCAGCGGTCTTGAAAACCGCCGTGGGTGAAAGTCCACCGTGGGTTCGAATCCCACCCCGTCCGCCATATGTGACGTATTATATAATTAATACAGTGACATAGAATTTTGAAATATCCGTATCCACACGCATTTCCGCACATCCAATCTTCGCAGGAAAGGCCTCGAAATGGCGCCTCAGACCAGGCGAAAAAACTGCGCTCGCACTCCCGGCCACACATCACTTTGAATTTGGGGTCCGCCGATAGCACTCCGGTCGGAGGAGGGCCAAATCGAATCCGGCCCTAGGGCCGCAAGCGCTAGATCGTATCGGGGCGACCAGAAAAAGCGCTCGAACGTCGCCACTGAAGGACGGCGCGGACTTCTTTCTCAGATCGGCGAAATGGCGTCGAACATCTCAAGGTGAGACGGCGGTGGGCGCGACTCGTCACCGCGCTCGTGGCGGAACAGATAATCGACCGCATTGACCATATCGGCTGGGCTGTAGGGCTTGCGGAGCGAAGCGATCGCCACGTCGCTCGCCAACCTCGCTCGATCCTGTTGCCCGCTGATGAAGAGCACCGGAACTCCGAGCGCCTTCAGGTCACACGCGAGCGCCACGCCATCGTCGCCTGCCGCGAGGTCTATGTTCACCAGGGCCAAGTCGGGCTTGACGCGACGCGCAAAGCCCAGGGCTTCCTGATGGCGGATCGCCAGTTCGAGGACACGGTAGCCGCTGTCCTCAAGCTCATCCTTCAGCACCATGGCTAGGAGAACCTGATCCTCCGCAATCAACAGGATTTTGGCAGGTGCGAGGCGCGCGCGATCGCCGATTTCCTCTACGATCTCCCGAAGCTCGTCCGGCGTGATGTAAAGGCGCGCCGCCCATGTGCTGACCTCCGCGTCGTTGGCCATATCGATGTCTTTGTTCGGCCGCCAGCTACGGAGTTCGCTGCGGGTTGGCGGTGGGACGATCGGCAAGGCGGTATCTCCCGAAAACGAGACGTAGTCACCGGGCCACGCGGCATAGTTGTCCCTGTGACTTTTCTACCAAACGCTGCAACGGCCGTCGTCGTTGCGTGCCTTTCGTGGGGTGCGTTACCCCCTGGCCCGTCGTTCCGCTGGCGTGATGCCGACGGCAGGTTTCCCCCAGAGCCGCGGTTCGCGACGTCCCCTTTCGGGGATTGAGTTCAAGACCGATTTCGACCTATTGCGGACCTCTACAACCGCCGACACCAACGGCCGAATTGCGCCGATTTTGTTGAAAAAGGCCTCTTGAGCCGATGACTCGGGGCTGATTCACTTCTCCTGGCAGCGGGAGATGCGGCGATGATGGGTGAGCGGCAAGTCGACCAGGCGGCGCTGTTCTACGAGTTCTCGCTGGAGCGCCATGTCCCCTCCGACCACATGCTTCGCTCGATCGACCGCTTCGTGGATCTGACTGAGCTGAGGGCGGGATTGGCGCCGTTCTACAGCCCGATCGGACGGCCCTCGATCGATCCTGAGCTGCTGATCCGCATGCTGCTGGTGGGCTACTGCTTTGGCATCCGCTCGGAACGTCGGCTATGCGAGGAGGTCCATGTCAACCTGGCCTACCGCTGGTTCTGCCGGCTGGGTCTGGACGGCGATGTGCCGGATCATTCGACCTTCTCGAAGAACCGGCATGGCCGTTTCCGTGAGAGCGATCTGCTGCGCCA
>NZ_SSMZ01000297.1 GCF_004799395.1 Phenylobacterium sp. | reverse complement strand
GCTACGCCCGCCTGATCGAGAAGATCCGCCTCGCTCGACCCGACATGGTGATCAGCGGCGACTTCATTGTGGGCTTTCCCGGCGAGCGCGACAGCGACTTCGAGGCGACGTTGAGCCTGGTCCGCGAGGTGAACTACGCGACCGCCTTCAGCTTCAAGTATTCGCGGCGCCCCGGCACGCCGGCCGCCGCCATGCCGGGCCAGGTGGACGAGGCGGTGAAGGACGAGCGGCTGGCGCGGCTGAACGCCCTGCTGGACGAACAGGCCCGCGCCTTCAACGCCTCGCAGGTCGGCAAGGTGTTGCCGGTGCTGTTCGAGCGCCCAGGCCGACACACCGGCCAGCTTATCGGTCGAAGTCCATATTTGCAGGCGGTCCACGCCACCGCGCCGGATCGTCTGATCGGCCAGATCGTTCCGGTTCGGATCGAGTCCGCGGCCCGGATGAGCCTGGGCGGCGCGCTCGTCATCGAAGAGTTGGAACCGGTTTGAGCCGCGCGCCCGAATTCATCAACCTCAGCGACGCGGCCGCGCGGGCGGTGGCCGGCGCACATTCCCGCCACGCCGCCCTGATCGAGGACGCCTTCGACGTGCTGGTGGAGACCCCCGGCGGCGGGGTCTCGCTGACTGGTGATTCCAAGGGCCGGACCGCGGCGAAGAAAGCCGTCCACGCCATCGCCGAACGCGCCGACCAGGGCCTCGACATCTCCGAGGCCGACGTGCGTGTGGCCATCGGCAATGCGCGCTCCGGGGCTGCGGGTCCCCTAAGCGCAAATGGGGGCGCCCTGCCGGTCGGCCGCCGCGGCCAGGTCGCGCCCAAGACCAAGACCCAGGCTGAATATCTGCAGGCGCTGGCCAGGAACGAGCTGGTGTTCGGCCTTGGCCCCGCCGGCACCGGCAAGACCTTCCTGGCCGTGGCGCACGGCGCGGGCCTGCTGCTGCGCGGCGAGGTGGATCGGCTGATCGTCAGCCGCCCAGCGGTGGAAGCGGGCGAGCGCCTCGGATTCCTTCCCGGCGACCTGACCGAGAAGGTCGACCCCTACATGGCGCCGGTCTGGGAGGCCCTGACCGATATCCTGGGCGCCGAGCAGCTGCGCCGCCGTCGCGAGAAAGGCGAGATCGAGGTCGCGCCGATCGCCTTCCTGCGCGGCCGCACCCTGGCCCACGCCTTCGTCATCGTCGATGAGGCGCAAAATGCCACGCGCCTGCAGATGAAGATGGTGCTGACCCGCCTGGGCGAGGGCGCCCGCATGGTGGTCACCGGCGATCCGACCCAGATCGACCTGGTCAATATCCGCGACAGCGGTCTGGCGCACGCGGTCGGCCTGCTGGACGGCGTCAAAGGCGTGGGGATCACCCGCTTCTCCGCCGAGGACGTGGTGCGTCATCCGCTGGTCGAGCGCATCGTGCGCGCCTACGACGCCGACGCCGCGAAGGCCGGGCGGGCGATTTGACCCCTGACATCGAGATCGAGGACGCGGCCTGGACCGTGGCCCTGGCTGACGCCGAGGCCCTGGTGCTGGCCGCCGCCGAGGCGACGCTGGCGTCGGAGGGCGCGGTGAGCGAAGGGGTCACCCTGCTGCTCACCGACGACGCGACGATCCGCGACCTGAACCGCCGCTTCCGCCAGCAGGACAAGCCGACCAATGTGCTGTCCTTCCCGGCGCCGACCAATCCTGAGCGTTTCCTGGGCGACATTGCCCTGGCCTATGGCGTCTGTGCGCGCGAAGCGGCCGAGCAGGGCAAGCCGCTGGCGCATCATCTGCAGCATCTGGTGGCGCATGGGGTGCTGCACCTTCTAGGATACGACCATATGAGCGACGCCGAGGCCTTCGAGATGGAAGGGCTGGAGCGCGCGGTCCTGGCCGGGTTGGGGATTCCCGATCCCTACGCGGCCGGCGAGGGAGACCATGACCGACCCCGTCCCAGCGCCTGACGCGACGCCGCCCCAGACGCCCTCGGAGACGCACCCGCTCGCCCACGGTCGAAACCGCGGTGTGCTCTCCCTGTTCGACCGGTTCCGCACACGCCCTTCGCAGACCGAGCCCGCGCCGCCGGAGCCGGGGGTCATCGCCGCCACCGGCGAGCTGGTCAGCCAGGCGCGCGCCTTCCAGGACCTGCGGGTCGAGGACGTGATGCAGCCGCGCGCCGACATCGTGGCCATCGACCGGAGCTGCGCCTTCAACGAACTGGTGGCCCGCTTCGTCGAGGCCGAGCATAGCCGCATGCCGGTCTACCGTGAGACCCTCGACGATCCGGTGGGCGTGGTCCATGTCAAGGACGTCTTCAAGCTCCTGGCCCGCAAGACCCGCAAGCCCAGGCCGGGCGACCATGTGCTGGCTGGCCGCCACAACCTGGTGCGGCCGGTGCTCTATGTGCCGGCCTCGATGCGGGCGTCGGAGCTGCTGGGCCAGATGCGCGCCGAGCAGACCCACATGGCCCTGGTGATCGACGAGTTCGGCGGCACCGATGGGCTGGTGACGCTGGAAGACCTGCTGGAGACCCTGGTGGGCGAGATTTCCGACGAGCACGACGATGTGATCGAAGATGGACATGCACCCATCGTGCAGGAGGCCGGTGCCTGGGTGGTCGATGGGCGCACGCCGCTGGAAGACCTCGAGGCCGCTTTGGGCGAGGGCGTCGACCTCGCGCCGCCCGACCTTGACGAGGAAATCGACACTGTCGCCGGCCTGGTCAATGCGCTCGCCGGCCGCGTGCCGCAGCGGCGCGAGGTCGTCGACCATCCCGGCGGCTACGCGCTGGAAGTCATGTCCGCCGACCCGCGCCGCGTGAAGCGCGTGCGTGTGCGGCGGCTCACGGCGCCCGCCGCGCACCCGCCTGCCTGAGATCGCGTTCCATGAGTTGGCGAAACCCGTGGGTGGCGAGAGTGCTCGCCCTGCTGGCCGGCGTCGCCGCGGGGCTGGCGCACCCGCCGTTCGGATTCCTACCGGGGCTGCTGGGCTACGCCCTGATGCTGGCGCTCGTCGATGCGGAAGGTCCACGCCCGCTGCGCTCGGCCTTTTTACGCGGCTGGCTCGTTGGCGTCGGATACTTTGCGGTTTCCGTCTGGTGGATCACCGAGCCCTTCATGGTCGACGCCAAGGAGCAGGGCTGGATGGCCCCCTTCGCCCTGGTGCTGATGGCCGGCGGCCTGGCGGCGTTCTGGGCCGTGGCCGCCGTTCTCTATCGGGCCCTGAAGCCTCGCGGGTTCGCCGCGATCGTGGTGTTCGCAGGCGCCTTGTCGGGCTTCGAATGGCTGCGCGGCAACGTGTTCACGGGTTTCCCCTGGGATCTGGTCGGCGAGACTTGGCGGGCCGGTTCGGCGCCGTCCCAGGCCGCCGCCGTGGTGGGCGCCTATGGCCTGACCTGGATCACCGTATTGATCGCCGCCTCGCCCGCGGTCCTCGCCCAGCGTGTCGGAAGGCTGTCCCAGGGTGTCACCTTGATCGCTGCGGTGGCTCTGCTTGCGGGTCTCTTCGGCTATGGCGCTGAGCGGCTTTCGGGTGTCGCCAAGCCGCCGGTCGGCGCGCCGGTCATCCGCATCGTCCAGGCCAACATCGATCAGAAGGACAAGTGGAAGCCGGAGAACCTGAAGCTGGTCTTCGACACCTACGTCGACCTCACCACTCGCAGGGCGGCGGTCCAGCCGTCGATCGTCATCTGGCCGGAGGGCGCGCTGCCGGCGGTGATCGACGAGTTGGTGGCGCCGGGGTCGCCCTATGCGCCGCAGCTGCGCGACCTCCTATCGCCCGGCCAGACGCTGCTGATGGGCGCCAATCGCGCCGAGACGGGCCAGGACGGCGCCGCCCGCTACTTCAACAGCCTGGTGGCGTTCCGCCGCGAGGCCGACGCGCTGCGGGTCACCGGCGTCTACGACAAGCACCACCTGGTGCCTTTCGGCGAGTACATGCCCGCCGGCGATTTCGCCCAGAAGATCGGCTTCCGCAGCCTCGTCCATATGCCGGACGACTTCACCGCCGGCCCGCGTTCACAGCCAATCGCGCCCTGGGGCGTGCCGGCGGTGCAGGTGCTGATCTGCTATGAGGCCCTGTTCCCCGGCGTGACCCGCTCGGGAGCCCTGCGCGCCGCCCGGCGTCCTGCCTGGATCCTCAACATTTCCAACGACGCCTGGTTTGGCCAGGGCTCCGGTCCGCTGCAGCACCTGAACATCGCCAGCTACCGCGCCATCGAGGAGGGCTTGCCCATCGTTCGGGCGACTCCGACCGGTGTTTCAGCGGTGATCGACGCCTATGGACGCATCCAGCCGGGCGCGCGCCTGGGACTCGGGCGCCTGGGGGTTATTGACGCACCCATGCCGCCTGCCGTTGAAATCACGGACTTTTCCCGGCTAGGTGAGCTCCCCTTCGCGGGTATGCTGCTATTGTCTGGCTTAGCCGCCTTGGCCTATTTTGCTCGACGACCGCGCATAATTGGCGGTCCCTGAGTTTCGATCACGTCCGGCGCTACGCTTGTCCGGCGACGTTTCAATTGGGAGCTCCATGGACAAGCCCGACGAGGCCGCGCAAGGGCCGAACCCCGTGGACCGCCACGTGGGCCTGCGAATAAGAATGCGTCGCAAAGAACTGGGAATCAGCCAGGAGCGCCTGGCCGAGTCCATCGGCCTGACCTTCCAGCAGGTGCAGAAGTATGAGCGCGCCGCCAATCGGGTGAGCGCGTCCAAGCTCTGGGAGATGAGCCGCGCGCTTTCGACCTCGATCAGCTACTTCTACGAGGGCCTTGGCGACCCGATGGAGACGCCCGGCTCCAACATCCCGCGAGAGACCATGCAGGACTTCCTGCTGACGGCCGAAGGCATCGAACTCGCCTCCCTGTTCCCGAAGATCACCAAGAGCCGCGTGCGCCGCAAGGTGCTGGACCTGGTGCGCGCCATGGCCGGAGAGCCCGATCCGGTCGACTCCTGACGCGCACCGCACGGCGGGTTTAACCACGCCGACGAAACGCGCGCTTGGCGGGACATAAAGATATCTTTATAGGCTTGCCGACCCTATTCGAGGCCTCCTCTCGCAGGCGGCCCGTCACCGGAGCCAGAGCGCCTTGAGCCGTTCCAACTACATCTTCACCTCCGAAAGCGTGTCTGAGGGCCATCCCGACAAGGTGGCCGACCGCATCTCCGACACCGTCGTCGACGCCTTCCTGAGCGTGGAGCCGGAGGCGCGCGTCGCCTGCGAGACCCTGGTCACCACCAACCGCATCGTGCTGGCCGGCGAAGTCCGCGCCGGCCGTCCGGGCGGCTCGAAGTCCGAGAACAAGGCCCTGACCAAGGAGATCGTGAAGAGCCTTGAATCCAAGGTTCGCCAGGCGATCAAGGACATCGGCTACGAGCAGAAGGGCTTCCACTGGGCCAAGGCCAAGTACGCCTGCTACCTGCACCCGCAGTCGGCGCATATCGCCCAGGGCGTCGACGCCAAGGACAATAAGGACGAGGGCGCCGGCGACCAGGGGATCATGTTCGGCTACGCCTGCGACGAGACCCCGTCGCTGATGCCGGCGACCCTGCAGTACAGCCACGACATCCTGCGCCGCCTGGCCGAAGTCCGTCACTCCGGCGAATGCGCAGTCCTGGAGCCCGACGCCAAGAGCCAGGTCACCCTGCGTTATGAGGACGGCCAGCCGGTCGAGGTGCTGCAGATCGTCGTCTCGACCCAGCACAAGAAGCGCGTCGGCCTGCATTCGGCGACGCCCAAGCGCATCGAAGGCGCCATCCGGCCCTACGTCGAAGCCGTTTTCCCGGCGGGGCTGATCACCAAGAAGACCAAGTGGCACGTCAACCCGACCGGCCGCTTCGAGATCGGCGGGCCGGACGGCGACGCCGGCCTGACCGGCCGCAAGATCATCGTCGACACCTACGGCGGCGCGGCCCCGCACGGCGGCGGAGCCTTCTCCGGCAAGGATCCGACCAAGGTGGACCGCTCTGCGGCCTATGCCTGCCGCTACCTGGCGAAGAACGTGGTCGCCGCGGGCCTGGCCAAGAAGTGCACCATCCAGATCAGCTATGCGATCGGCGTGGCCCAGCCGCTGAGCTTCTATGTTGACCTGCACAACACCGGCGAGATCGACCCGGCGAAGCTGGAACTGGCCTTGCCGCAGCTGATCGGCGGCGCCACGCCGCGCGCCATCCGCGAGCACCTGCAGCTCAACCGCCCGATCTACGCGCGCACCGCCGCCTACGGCCACTTCGGCCGCCAGCCCGACAACGAAGGCGGCTTCTCCTGGGAACGCCCTGACCTGGCGGACGAGCTGCGCAAGCTGGCGTAGAAATCAAAACCTCGCTGATCCCGGCGAAGGCCGGGACCCAGACCCGTAGCTCCGAGGCGGATTGGATAAGGCTCTGCATGTCTAGAGCCCACGTCAGCGCTCGCCATCTGGGTCCCGGCCTTCGCCGGGATGAGCGGAACGATAGTATATGACCGACGCCCACCCGCCGCTGCGCTCCTATGGCCGGCTGAAGACGCGCACCATCAAGCCGCGGCAGGCCGCACTGATGGAGACGCTGCTGCCGACGCTGCGCCCGCCTGCGGAGCCGTTCGATCCGCGCGCGCTCATGCCGGGCGCGAAGGAGGTCTGGCTGGAGATCGGCTTTGGCGGCGGCGAGCACATGGCAGCCCAGGCCGCCCGAGCGCCAGATGTCCTGATCCTTGGCGCCGAGCCGTTCCAGAACGGCGTGGCCAGCGCGCTGCGCCACATCGACGAGGCTGGGCTGACCAACGTCCGAGTGCTCGACGGCGACGCCCGCGAGCTGATGGCGCACCTTCCGGACGCCTGCCTGGAGCGGGTCTTCGTGCTCTTCCCCGACCCATGGCCGAAGACCCGCCACAACAAGCGCCGCATCGTTCAGGCCGAGACCGTGGCCGAGTTCGGCCGCCTGCTGAAACCGGGCGGTAAGCTCCGCTTCGCCAGCGACTGGGCCGACTATGTGGATTGGAGTCTGTTGCGGTTCACGGCAAACCCGGTCTTCGCCTGGACCGCTGGGCGCGCGGACGACTGGCGCATGCCGCCGGCCGACCACATCACCACCCGCTACGAGGAAAAGCGCCTGGGCGACTGCGCCCCGGTGTTCCTGGATATCAAGAGAGCCTAGCTGTTGTCTCTGTAGCGCTGGATCGACGCGCGGATCAGGTCGGCGGTCTGCTCGGGATCGGCCCAGCCGCTGATCGTCACCGACTTGCCCTTCTCCAGGTCTTTGTAGTGCTGGAAGAAGTGGGCGATTTGCTCGGTGAGGATGCCCGGCAGCGAGCGCCAGGAATCCACGCCCGTATAGAACGGGTGCAGGGCGTCCACCGGCACCGCCAGCACCTTTTCGTCGCCGCCGGCCTCGTCTGTCATCATCAGGGTGCCGATCGGCCGCGCGCGGATGATCGCGCCGGGCGCTACCGGCGTCTGGCAGACCACCATGATGTCCATCGGGTCGCCGTCGTCGGCGAGCGTGTGCGGGATGAAGCCGTAGTTGCCGGGATAGAACATCGCGGTGTGCAGGAAACGGTCAACGAACAGGGCGCCCGACGCCTTGTCGATCTCATACTTCACCGGCACCCCGCCCTGCGGAATCTCGATGATGGCGTTGACGTCGTAGGGCGCGTTCACGCCGACGGGGATCTTGGAGAGGTCCATGGGGAGGGGCCTTTAGACACACAAAAGGGAGGTGGCGCGCTCTGTGGACCATCTGAGGTTAAGGGGAAAGGCGTCGTGGGGACGCGCCGCACAAAATTCACGCGCCGGCGCGGACTGTGAGGAACTGGCGGACTGCAGCCTACATCTCGTGGCGGCCTGCCTACCAATACTTGAGAATGGCCTCAGGTAGCTTGCGCGCGAGGAACGATCGGAGACCTTGTCGATCCCGCACGAACCAGGGATTGAGCGCAATCCTAGTGCCTTCTGAACGGAAGACGATCATGCCGCCCTTCATGTCGGCGGACGCCTCAGACCAGGAGATGAACTCCGACTGTCCGTCGCCCCGACCGATTCAATCGTTTGTAAAATAGATGGTCGATTGCCGTCAGATTCCGAAGACTTGGACTACCGGATAAGCCAGCAAAATCATCCAGAAGACCCCGAGGATCACAGGACTTTGCTTCTCTGAAAAGATCGCGGCCGGGCAAATAGCTGACCACGCGGGTGCAATGGTGACTATCGCTATCAACGCTCCGCTCGTCGCGCCCTTGGAAACGCGAGGCAGATCAAGCGTCGCGGCGAATCCGAATCAGCGGCTGACAAATTGATCGCGGGCCACTATATTCCCCCCAACATCGTCCGTTTGCGCTGTATGGCGCCTACGAGCGGCGGGCTCCGGCCCGGCCGCTCTTTTCTTTGCCGGAGACCGGGCCAACGCCCATGCGTGGGAAAACCGCCGAGGATCAGAACCTGCTGGAGCTGCTCGACCCCGTGGCCGAGGCGGCTGGCTACGCCATCGTGCGCCTGCGCCTGATGGGCGGCGAGCATGCGCGCAGGCTGCAGATCATGGCCGAGCGGCCGTCCGACGGCGACATGAACGTCGAGGACTGCGCGCGGCTTTCTAGGGCGATTTCCGAAATCATGGACGCCGCTGACCCGATCGCCGGGGAATATACGCTGGAGGTCTCCTCGCCCGGCGTCGACCGGCCGCTGACCCGGCTGGAGGACTTCGAGACTTATGAGGGCTATCTGGCCCGCATCGAACTCGACCGCCTGGCCGAGGGCCGCAAGCGCTTCAAAGGGGTGCTGGCCGGCGTCGACGACGGCCAGGTGGCCTTCGACATCGAGGGCGAGGAAGACACCGCCCTCATCCCATTTTCCTGGATCGTCGAGGCCAAGCTGGTCCTCACCGATCAACTGATGAAGCGGGGCGCCGAGGTTCGCGCGGCCCGCCTGCAATCCGAAACCCAACAACCGACTTCCGAGTAAGAGGGACATCCCATGAGCCTGACCGGCATTTCCGCCAACCGGCTTGAGCTGCTGCAGATCGCCGACGCGGTCGCGCGCGAAAAGTCCATCGACCGCGAGATCGTCATCGAGGCGATCGAAGAGGCGATCCAGAAGGGCGCCCGCGCCCGCTACGGCGCCGAGCACGACATCCGCGTCAACATCGACCAGAAGACCGGCGAGGTCGTGGTCAAGCGCGTCCAGACCGTGGTCGCCGACGATGCTTCCTTCGGCACGGTGGTCAACGAAGAGGGCGAAGAGGTCCCGGCCGACGAGCCGGTGGGCATCATCCGCCTCTCCGACGCCAAGCGGACCGACAAGGATGCCGCCATCGGCAAGACCTACGAAGAGGTCCTGCCGCCCTTCGAATTCGGCCGGGTGCAGACCCAGATGGCCCGCCAGGTGGTGACCGGAAAGGTCCGCGAGGCCGAGCGCGAGCGCCAGTTCGAGGAGTACAAGGACCGCGTTGGCGAGATCGTCAACGGCACGGTCAAGCGGGTCGAATACGGCAATATCGTCGTCGACCTGGGCCGCGGCGAAGGCATCGCCCGGCGCGACCAGTCCATCCCGCGCGAGAACTTCAACATCGGCGACCGGATCCGCTGCTACATCTACGACGTCCGCCGCGAGACCAAGGGCCCGCAGATCCTGCTTTCCCGCGCGCACGGCGGCTTCATGGCCAAGCTGTTCGCCCAGGAAGTGCCGGAGGTCTACGACGGGGTCATCGAGATCCGCGCCGTGGCCCGCGACCCCGGCAGCCGGGCCAAGATGGCGGTGGTCTCCAATGACAGCTCCATCGATCCGGTCGGCGCCTGCGTCGGCATGCGCGGTTCGCGCGTGCAGGCGGTGGTGGCCGAGCTGCAGGGCGAGAAGATCGACATCATCCAGTGGAGCCCGGACGAGGCGACCTTCATCGTCAATGCGCTCGCGCCGGCCGAGGTCTCCAAGGTCGTCATGGACGAGGAGGACGAGCGAGTTGAAGTCGTCGTCCCAGACGAACAACTTTCGCTGGCCATTGGCCGCCGCGGCCAGAACGTCCGCCTCGCCAGCCAACTGACCGGCTGGCAGATCGACATCATGACCGAGAGCCAGGAGAGCGAGCGCCGCCAGCGCGAGTTCGCTGAGCGCACCGCCCTCTTCCAGGAAGCCCTGGACGTGGACGAAGTGATCGCCCAGCTGCTGGTCACCGAAGGCTTCGCCACCGTCGAGGACGT
>NZ_SSMZ01000296.1 GCF_004799395.1 Phenylobacterium sp. | reverse complement strand
AAGGCCGCCGCCTCGATCTTCGTCACCGGCTCCTTCTGGTTCCAGGCCGCGCCAATGGCCGCGGCGATCGAGACCCTGGGCCTGGTGCGCGACACCGATTACCTGGAGCGGATCACCGCGCTGGGCGAGCGGCTGCGCAGCGGAATGGCCGAGCGCGCCTCGGCCGCCGGCTTCTCGTTCCGCCAGACCGGGCCGGTGACCATGCCGCTCTTCCTGTTCGACGACGACCCGGACCTCAGGAAGGGCTTCTGCTTCTCCAGCGCCATGCTGGAGCGCGGCGTTTATGTGCACCCGTGGCACAACATGTTCCTCTGCGCGGCGATGACGAAGGCCGACATCGAGGCCGCGCTCGACGCGGCCGACGGCGCCTTCGGCGAACTGAAGCGCCAATCCGCATCCCTGCAGCCGGTCCCCAAGCTGGCCTTCCTGACCACCGGCGGCACGAGGTAAGCTCATGGAAATGCCCGATTATTCCGACTACGACGGCCTGGGCCTGGCCGAACTGGTCGCCAAGCGGGCGGTGACGCCGGCCGAACTGGTCGAGTCCGCGATTTCGCGGATCGAAAGGCACAATCCGACCCTCAACGCTGTCGTCTACAAGGGCTACGAAGACGCCCGCGCCCTCGCCAAGGGCGACCTGCCCGACGGGCCGTTCAAGGGGGTGCCGTTCCTGATCAAGGACCTCGGCATGCCGGTCGCCGGCTGGCCCCGCAGCCATGGCTCGAAGTTCGCCCGCGGCGTGATCGACACCGAGGACGGCGGCCTGACCCGCCGCTACAAGGCCGCCGGCGTCGTGCCGATCGGCAAGACCAACACGCCCGAATACGGCATCACCGGCACCACCGAGAGCGCCGCGCTGGGCCCCTGCCGCAACCCGTGGAACCCCAACCACATCGCCGGCGGCTCGTCCGGCGGCGCGGCGAGCGCCGTGGCGGCGGGGATCGTGCCCCTGGCCCACGCGTCCGACGGCCTGGGTTCGATCCGCATCCCGGCGGCCTGCTGCGGCCTGGTCGGGCTGAAGGTCACCCGCGACCGCACCCCCAACATGCCCGACGGCTTCGACTACGCGCTCGGCAACGTGGTCGACAACGTCGTGACCCGCACAGTGCGCGACTCGGCCGCCATGCTGGACGCCACCGGCTATCCAGAGCCCGGCTCGCCCTATCCGGCCCCGCCCAAGGATCGGCCCTACGTCGAGGAGATCACCCGCAGTCCGGGGAAACTGCGCATCGCCTGGTCGTCCGAGACGCCCTCCGGGCGGCCCATCGATCCGGAGATCCAGGCCGCCCTGGAGCGCACCGCCGCCCTGCTGAAGGGCCTCGGCCACGAGGTGATCGAGAGGGGGCTCGGCATCGACTACCGCGCGCTGTTCGCCTCGCGGGGGCCGGCCGCGGCCGCCAACTTCGCCGCGGGCATGGCGCGGCTGATCGAACTGGTCGGCCGCGAGCCCGAGCCGGACGAACTGGAACCGCTGACCTGGGCGAGCCTGAAAGCCGGGCGGCGGCAGGAGGGGCCGGCGGTCATGCGCTCCCTGCAGGAGACCCGGATGCTGAACCGCGCCACCCTGGCGGCCTTCGAGGACATCGACGTCTACCTCTGCCCGGTGCTGGGCACGCCGGTGCCGGAGATCGGCTTCATCGACCCGGTGAACCTGGAGCCGCGTGAAGTGAACCGCCGCCAGGGCCGCACCTTCCCCTTTACGCCGCCGTTCAACTTCTCCGGCCAGCCGTCTCTGTCGCTGCCGATCGAGGTGGATGCGAACGGCCTGCCGATCGGCATGATGTTCACCGCGAAATACGCCGACGAGGCCACGCTTTTCCGCCTGGCCGCCCAGCTGGAGAAGGAAGCCCCCTGGAAGAGCCGCCGACCGCAGGTCTGGGGCTGATGGCCTTCTGGAGCCGCCGCAACTGGTTGACCCTGGCGGCGGCGGGAGGGTTCGTCGCCGTGGCGGTCGGGGCCTTCGCCGTCCACGGCATGCAAGGAGATCCCCGGGCGCAGGAGCTCTTGAAGACCGGCGCCATGTACGGCTTCATGCACACCATGGCCACGTTCGCCTGCGCCACCCTTATGCAGGTGGGCGCGCGCCGAGCCCGGTTCGCCCCGGCCTTCTTCCTGAGCGGCGTGGCGCTGTTCTCCGGCTCGCTCTACGCCCTGGCGTTCGGCGCGCCGCGCTGGGTGGGCATCGTCACCCCCTTTGGAGGCCTGGCGTTCCTGGCCGGCTGGGCGATCCTGGTCTGGGCTGCCCGCGGCGTGGACCCGATCTAGGCCGGAAGCTTGCCCGGATGCTTCGGCAGCGCCAGCAGGTGCAGGCAAAGCACCGAACCCGCCAGCGCCGCCAGCATCACCACCGCCATGGGCCTGGGCGTCCCGTCGTGCAGCACCCCGGCGGCGGCTGAAGCGACCGCGCCGGTCCCGAACGACACGGCTCCCATCATCGCCGAGATCGCGCCGGCGCGCCGCGGATCGACGTTCAAGGCGCCGGCCATGGTGTTGCCCTGCATGAAGCCGTAGCTGGAGAGCAGCAGGAAGAGCAGCGGCAGCACGCTCCAGCGCTCGCCGATCCCGGTGACCGCGGCGATCATCAGGAGCACGGCAAAGCCCACAGCTACCAGGCTCGCCCTGGCCAGGATCTGATCGGGCGTGCGCCGGCGCAACAGGAACCGGTTGACCTGGTTCGACCCTATGATCCCCACCGCGTTCAGGCCGAACACCCAGCCGAAGGCCGAGGCCGGGATGCCGTAGGTCTTGATCAGCAGGTCTGGCGACGAGGCGATGTAGGTGAAAAGCGTTGCGCCGTTCAGGGCGCCGGCCAGAGCATAGCCCACCAGGCGGGGCTCGCGCATGAGCGCCAGGTAGGCCTGCACCGGCGTCTCGGTGGCGGCGTGCGCGGTCGTTTCCTCCGAGCGGCTCTCCGTCAGGCGCAGAAACCCGGCGAGGCCGACGGCGACGCCGAAGCTGGCCATGAACCAGAAGTTCAGCCGCCAGCCGCCCACCCCCAGAAGGGCGCCGCCCAAGAGCGGCGCCAGGATCGGCGCCAGGCCCATGATCAGCATCATCAGGCTCAGCATCCGCGCCGTCTCGGTGTGGGTGAAGCGGTCTCGAACCACCGCGCGCGCCACCACCGCGCCGGCGCAGGCCCCCAGCGCCTGGACGAACCGCCCGCCGATCAGCATCGCCGGCGAGACCGCGAACCCGCAGGCGACGGAGGCGGCGATATAGACCGCCGCGCCGAACAGGACCGGCGGTCGACGGCCCAGCCGGTCCGACGCCGGGCCATAGAACAGCTGGCCCACCGCCATCCCCGCCAGGAACGCCGAGACGGTCGCCTGGGTCTCGCCGGCCGAGGCGTGCAGGCTGGCCCCGATCGACGGCAGGCTGGGCAGGTACATGTCGATGGCCAGCGGGCCCATCGCGGTGAGCGCGCCCAGCAGGATCACCAGGCCCCAGGGCGTGCGCTCAGAAGGAAGCTGGGCCGTCATGGCGTCCTCTTAGCCGAGTCTTCGCCGTTCACGCCGCCTTCGATTTGCGGCATGGGTGGCGAAGTCCACGGAGAGTCTCGCCAATGTCCGCGATCGACACCGAGATGCCGCCGGTCAAGCGCGCTCACGTGAACGGCATCGACCTGGCCTATTATGAGGCCGGTCCGCGGCAGGGCGTTCCGATCATCCTCTGCCACGGCTTTCCGGAGCTGGCCTATTCCTGGCGCCACCAGATCAGGGCCCTGGCCGACGCTGGCCGCTGGGTGATCGCCCCGGACCAGCGCGGCTATGGCCTGACCTCGCGGCCGCAGGCCGTCGCCGACTACGACATCGAGCACCTGACCGGTGACCTGGTCGGGCTGTTGGACCATCTGGGCGTGGAGAAGGCGATCTTCTGCGGCCACGACTGGGGCGGCTTCGTCGTCTGGCAGGCGCCTCTGCTGCATCCCAGCCGGGTGGCCGGCGTCATCGGCCTCAACACCCCCTTCATGCCGCGTGCGCCGATGGACCCTATCGCCCTGATGCGGATGCGCTTTGGGCCGGACATGTACATCGTCTGGTTCCAGACGCCGGGCGACGCCGACGCAGTGCTGGCCGCCGACGTCGAGAAGACCATGCGCTTCTTCATGCGCCGGCCCGCCGGCCTCGCGACAGCGGCGCAACCTGCGCAAGGCGGCTCGACGTTCGCCTTCAAGACGCTGCTGCAGCAGTGGGATCCGACGGATCAGGGAACCCAGCTCCTGACCGCCGAGGAGCTGGCGGTGTTCGTCGACACCTTCCAGGCGACCGGCTTCACCGGCGGGATCAACTGGTATCGCAACTTCACCCGCAACTGGGAGCGGTCCGAGGGTCTCCCCGGCCGCATCGACGGCGTCGCCTGCCTGATGATCACCGCCGAGCTCGATCCCGTGCTGACCCCGTCGTCGGCCGAGGGCATGCCGACCCTCATCGGCGACCTGGAAATGCACATGGTGTCCGGATCGGGGCACTGGACGCAGCAGGAAAAGCCGGAAGAGGTGAACCGCCTCATCCTGCACTGGCTGGAACGGCGCTTCCCGCAGTAGATTGGTCAAATGGAACGCACCGCCCCGCCGCCCGCCGTCTCGGCCGCCTCCAACCGGCGGGGCCTGTTCGTCGACAACGAGCCCTTCGCCACCGGCTGGCTGCCGACCGACGGGGTCCACGAGATCTACTACGAGGAATGCGGCAACCCGCAGGGCAAGCCCTGCGTGATCCTGCACGGTGGCCCCGGCGGGGCGATCAACCCAACCATGCGGCGGTTCTTCGACCCGTCGAAGTGGCGCATGGCGCTGTTCGACCAGCGGGGCTGCGGCCGCAGCCGGCCGAACGCCAGCCTGGACGACAACACTACCTGGAGCCTGATCGCCGACATCGAGCGGCTGCGTGAGCACCTGGGCGTCGAGAAGTGGTGCGTGTTCGGCGGCTCCTGGGGCTCGACCCTGGCGCTGGCCTACGCGATCCAGCACCCCGAGCGGGTGGAGAGCCTGGTGCTGCGCGGGGTCTTCCTGCTCACCCAGCGCGAACTTTCCTGGTTCTACCAGGACGGCGCCTGCATGTTGTTCCCGGATGCGTGGGCCCGGTTCTGCGCGCCGATCCCCGAAGCCGAGCGCGGCGACATGATCGGCGCCTACCACAAGCGCCTGACCCATCCCGACCGGCGCGTGCAGGCCGAGGCGGCCGCCGCGTGGAGCCAGTGGGAGGGCGACACCATCTCGATCCGCGGGCCGGAGGCCAGACCCTCGAAGTTCAACGAGATCGATTTCGCCATCGCGTTTGCCCGCATCGAGTGCCACTTCTTCGCCAACCACGGCTTCTTCCCCGAGGAGGGCTGGATCCTGAACAACGCGGCCAAGCTGAAGACCATTCCTGGCTGGATCGTGCAGGGCCGCTTTGACGTGGTCACCCCGATGGAGGCCGCCTGGAAGCTGAAGGCGGTCTGGCCGCACAGCCGTTTCGAGGTGGTCTGGGACGCCGGCCACGCCTCCACCGAGCCGGGGATCGTCGACGCGCTGGTCCGCGCCACCGATCAGGCGCTTTCCGTCTGAAGCTATTTTGGGCCTAAGCCCGGTTGCGCCTGACCTCCGGCGCGCGCAACCTGCCGCCCGGTCCGGGGGCAGCCCGGAAACGAGGGAGAAATATCCGATGCGTCATACGTTGTTCGCCGCCGTCGCGGCCATGAGCCTGATGGTCGCCGGTGCGGCTTCGGCCCAGATGGTCCACTACACCGCCAAGCTGGCCGGCCCTGCCGGCGTGAAGGGCAGCGGCGATGTCTTCGCCATGCTCGACGGCAAGACCTTGACCTACACCGTCAACTACAAGGACCTGACCGGCCCGGCCGTGGCGGCCCACTTCCATGATGCGACCGCGCCCGGCGGCAACGGCCCGCCGATCGTTCCGGCCACCGTCACGCCCAGCCCGATCAAGGGCACGGCCACGCTCACCGACGCCCAGATCGCCGACTTCAACGCCGGCAAGGTCTATTTCAACGTCCATACCGCGGCGAACCCGGGCGGCGAAATCCGCGGGACGTTGGCCAAGCAGTAGCAACAAATCAGAGCGGGTCGCTGAGCCTAGCGTCAGCGGCCCGCCTGACGATGTGTCACATCCCTGGCTCACACCGGATTGAGCGGGGGCGACGCCCCATCAACCGCCTACGCGGTTGCTGCCGACGACGTGTCGGCGCGACGGCGACGCAGAACGGCGCCGAGCCCGCCAAAGCCGGCGAAGAACAGCGATGTGGCAGACCGCACGTGCGGGGGTTTTATCGCATCACGGTGCCGCCGTAGGACACCTGCAGTTGGCGGCATCAGGTCGGAACATCGAACGATCTCGGAACGGGTGCGCGACATCGTCGGACGCCGCATCGGAAGCCGCTCAATTCCCTTCGAGCGTGCGGTTAGCGGCATCACGTATCGCCGCCGTATCCTTTCATGTCCACGGCGGCAATTCGTCGATCCGCCTGGCGGGATGCTCGGCGATGCTGGCGACCACGCGGCAGCCAAGCCTGGGGATCGACTTCGATTTGCACCATAAACGGTGCATAACTCGCGTTTGCGCATCCTTTATGATGCGGGAAATTCCTGAATGGGCTTGCGGAAAGCTCCCCCGCACCATAAATCGTGCATTATCGCCGTTAGAACCCTGCTTCTGGTGCAGACATGAAGGCCTCGAGAGCTCAGTCAGCCCTGCCGCTGTCGGTCCGCCGAGCGCTGGCGACGCTCGGACGCGACATCTCCACGGCCCGCCGCCGTAGGAGCATGACCATCGCCACCCTGGCCGAACGGGCCTTCGTCGGCCGCAATACCATCACCCGGGTGGAACGTGGCGACCCCGGGGTGGCGCTCGGTATCTACGCCACGGTGCTTTTCGTGTTGGGACTGGCCGAACGCCTGGGCGCCCTGGCCGATCCAACCACCGACCAGGTGGGCCTCACGCTGGCCGAGGAACAGCTGCCCAAGCGTGTGCGCGCAAAGGCGGAGGTCCGCTGATCATGGACCGCGAGATCGAGGTGCACATCGACTGGGACCGGGCGACCCGGCCGGTGGGCCGGCTGTGGGCGCGGGCCAAGGGCGCGCGCCAGACCTGCTCATTCGCCTACGACCCGGCCTGGCTGGGCCTCCCGGGCGCCTTCCCGCTCGACCCGAACCTGCCCCTGGTGCGCGGCGACGCCCATTGGGACGGCGGCCTGTTCAATGCCTTCAGCGATCCGGCCCCAGACCGCTGGGGGCGCAACCTGATGGCCCGCCGAGAGCGGCGCCAAGCCAAGACCGATGGCCGGGCGCCGCGGACCCTGCTGGAAGCCGATTTCCTGATGCTGGGCGAGGACCAGACACGCCTGGGCGCCTTGCGCTTCCGCGAGGTCGGCGCCGAGGCCTTCCAGGCGGCCGACGGCTGCCCTGTGCCGCCCCTGGTCGCGCTGCCCCGGCTGCTGAGCGCCGCGCGGCGGATCGGCGACGACAGGGAAACCGACGAGGACCTGCGCCTGCTGCTGGCGCCGGGCAGCTCGCTGGGCGGCGCGCGGCCGAAGGCCTCAGTGCAGGGCGCTCATGGCGAACTGATGATCGCCAAGTTCCCCAGCCAGGCCGACGACTGGCCGATCCCCACCTGGGAAGCCGTGGCCATGATGCTCGCCGAACGGGCCGGCGTCACTGTGCCCGCCTTCCAGCTTCGCCAGGTGGCCAAGCGGCCGGTGTTCATGACGTCGCGGTTCGACCGCACACCGGACGGCCACCGCCGCGCGTTCTGCTCGGCGCTCACCGCGCTCGGCGCGGCCGACGGCGAGACCCGCAGTTACCTGGAACTGGTCGACGTCCTGCGCCAGGACGGCGCCGACGCCCCCGGCGACGCCGCCCAGCTCTGGCGGCGCATGGTGTTCAACATCCTGATCTCCAACACCGACGATCACCTGCGCAACCACGGCTTCCTGCGCGAGTCCGGCGGTTGGCGGCTCTCGCCGGTCTACGACCTCAACCCTGTGCCCACCGACGTGAAGCCCCGCATCCACGCCCTGGCCCTCAGCGAGACCGACCAGGACGCCTCGCTCGAAACGGCCTTGGGCGTCGCCGCCTACTTCCGGCTCGACAAGCCGCAGGCCGCCGCCATCGCCAGGGACGTCGGCGCTGTCGTCGCCACCTGGCGCCACGTGGCCAGCCTGCATGGTCTCACCGCCAACCAGATCGACCGCATGGCCAGCGCCTTCGAGCACGAGGACCTGGCGCGCGCCACCGCCTGATTTCGGCGAATCGAGGACGTTGCTGCGGATCGGGGGCCTCATCGCCACGCGCCGTGGCGAGGACGGGTAGGCCCTGCTCTTCAGCGACCTTGATGTCGATCCCCTGGTGCAGCGCCTGGGGCTGCGATCCGCCAGTCCCTAGAGCAGCGAGCCCTTGCCGCTGGTGACTTCGGAGTAGCGGTGGACGCGCACGGCCATGACCAGGCCGAAGCCCACCATGACGGTGAGCATCACGGTGCCGCCGTAGGACAAGAGCGGCATGGGCACGCCCACCACGGGCGCGAGGCCCATGACCATCGCGCCGTTGATCAGCACATAGAGGGCGAAGGTCGTGGTCACCCCGGCGGCGGCCAGGCGTCCGAAGTGGCTATGGCTGAGGTAGGCCGTGCGCAGCGCCATGAAGATCACCGCCGCATAGAGCACCAGGATCGAGACGCAGCCCACGAAGCCGAACTCCTCGGCCAGGGTGGCGAAGATGAAGTCGGTCTGCTTCTCCGGCAGGAAGTTGAGCTGGCTCTGCGAGCCCAGACCGTAGCCCTTGCCCAGCAAACCGCCGGACCCCAGCGCGATCTTCGACTGCAGGATGTGATAGCCGGAACCCGACGGGTCGTTCTCCGGGTCGAGGAAGGTGGTCAGGCGCTGCTTCTGGTAGCCGTGCAGGCCGAAGCTGATCACCAGCGGCGCAAGCACGGCGACGCCCAGCAGCCCCGCCGCGATCAGCCGCCAGGACAGGCCCGCCAGGATCACCACGATCGCGCCGGTGAGCAGCATCAGGATCGCGGTGCCCAGGTCCGGCTGCTTGGCCACCAGCGCGACGGGGGCCACAATCAGCAGCGCCGGGACGATCAGCCACCAGGAGAGCTCGGCGCTCTTGCCGGAGGCCCCGTGGTAAAACCGCGCCAGGGCCAGCACCAGGCCGATCTTCATGATCTCCGACGGCTGGATGGTGATCGGCCCGGCCTGCAGCCATCGCTGGGCGCCCAGCGCATGGTGGCCCACGAACATCACCGCGATCAGCAACGCGAAGCCGACGCCATAGATCGGATAGGCCAGAGCGAACCAGACCCGGATATCGATCAGGCTCAGCACGATCATGATCGCAAAGAACAGCACGTAGCGCGCCAGGTGCGGCGCGGCCCAGGGCATCCAGGACGAGCCGGCGATCGAGAACAGCATCACCGCGCCGGCGCCGGCGATCAGGGTGATGGTCAGGCAGAAAATCCAGTCGATCTCGCCGAGCTTGACGATCAGCCGGTCGCGCTCGCCGGGACGGGTGAGGGCCGAGACGGTCATGTGGGCTGCTGCTGTGCGGCCTGCACCGCCGCAGCGGCAGGCGTCGGCGGATCGACCACATCGGGATCGGTCTCGGGTGGCGCGACCTCCGGCAAGGGCAAGGGCTTCTCGATTTTGGCCCGAAGTTCAGGGTCCTTGAGGATGGCCAGGCGCATCAGTTCGCGGGCCCGAGGCGCGGCTGATGTCGCGCCAAAACCGCCGTGCTCCACCAGGACGCTCATCGCGTAGCGCGGCTCGTCCGTCGGCGCGAACGCGATGAACCACGAGTGGTCGCGCAGTCCCCATGCGCCATTGCGGTCGTGGACGCCGGTTCCGCCGGCGTAGCCGCGCGCCTGCGCCGTTCCGGTCTTGCCGGCCATCCGGAACTGGCCAAGGCCAAGGTCCCCGAAAGCGTGGCCCGTGCCGGTGGTGGTCACCGCGACCATGGCGTCGCGGATGAAGTCGATATGCTCGGCCGCGAACGGCAGGTCGCCGAAGTCCGACCCTCTTGGCCGCTCAACGCCGCCCACGGACTTCACGAGCCGCGGGTGAAGCATCTTGCGTCCATTGGCCAGCCGCGCCGCCTGCACGCAGATCTGCAGCGGATTGAGGTGGGTGTAACCCTGTCCGATGCCCATGCTGGGGGTCTCGCCGGCGTGCCAGACGGGGTCCTTCTTGAAGGCGCGCCGCTTGTAGGCGGTGTCTGGCACCAGGCCCGCCTTCTGCCCAGGGATGCCGATGTCGAAGATCTCGCCCAGGCCGAACTTGCGCGCCACGGCGGCGATCTTGTCCGGCCCCACGGCGAGCGCGCACTGGTAGAAATAGATGTCGCAGGACGTGGCGATGCCGCCCTTCAGGTCCTGGGCGCCGTGCGCCTCGTCGCAGTGCCACGGCCGGCCGCCCCAGAACCAGACCTTGTTGCAGACGTGGACCGTGTGCGGGTCGTAGCCGTTTTCCAAGGCGGCCAGTGCCACCATCGTCTTGAAGGTCGAGCCGGGCGGATAGGTGGCGGTCAGCGCCTTGTTGAACAGCGGCTTGTGGTCGTACTGGGCCAGCTCCTTGTATTCGATCGCCGTAAGCCCGCGGACGAACTTGTTCGCGTCGAAGCTGGGCCCTGAGTACATGCACAGGATGTCGCCGTTGCGGCAGTCCATCATCACCGCGGCGCCGCTCTCGTCGCCGAAGATCTCCATGGCGCGGTTCTGGATGTCGGAGTCGAGGGTGAGCACGATCTCCTTGCCGGGGATCGCCTTGATGTCGCCCGTGGGGTCGGTGGCCACCTCGTGGCCGTTGGCGTCGACTTCGACCTTCTGGGCCCCGGGCTTGCCGCGCAGGTCGAGGTCGAAGGCCTGCTCCACGCCCTGGCGGCCGATGCGGAAGCCGGGGTTCAAGAGGATCGGGTCGGCGTTGGGGCCGGTGTCGGAGAGGTCGGACTTGTTGACCTTGGCCACATAGCCGATCACGTGGGCGAAGGCCCCGCCGTAGGGATAGACCCTGACCTCGCCCATGTCGGCGGTGACCCCGGGCAGCTCCGGCGCGCGGATGTTGATCGCGCTGAACTGCTCCCAGCTCATGTCCTCCATGATCTGCACCGGCGACCTGCGCGGCGCGTTGGAGATCTCGCGCAGCAGGCGGGCCTGGCGGCCGTCGTCCATCGGCACGAACTCGGCCAGCGTCTTCAGCGTCTGGGCCGGGTCGATGCCCTTGTCCTTGGCCACCATCAGCCGGAAGTTCGGGCGGTTGGAGGCCAGCACCACCCCGTTTCGGTCGACGATCAGGCCGCGCGGCGGCGGCATCAGGCGGAAGTTGAACTGGTTGCTGGCCGAAAGCTTGGTGTAGCGCTCGGTCTCGATCAGCTGCAGGTGGGCCAGACGTCCGCCCAGGGCCAGCAGGCCGAGCCCCGCGATCCCGCCCAGCACAAACGCCCGGCGGTGGAAGACCCCCTGCCGCTCGTTCACCTCGGCGAAGAAGATGGATGGCTCGGACATCGCCGGCGCCCCTACCGGAATCTCACGTCGGCGTCCTCGAAGAGGTCGATGAGCCGCTGCGCATAGGGATAAAGCACGATTGTGGCGACGAATTGCCAAGCCATGGGGATCAGGCCGGGCAAGGAGCGCGAGTCCAGCATCACGAAGAGATAGCCCGCGACCATGGCCGTGGCGGTGGTCAGGGCGTACCAGGCCCAGAGGATCGCCCGGTTCTGCCCGGCCATCATGCTGCGCCCGGCCAGCGCCACGCCGTAGGCGATGAGCAGGCACAGCGCCCAAAGCCCCAGCGGTCCGCCCCAGTAGATGTCGAGGATCAGCCCCAGGATCAGGATCGCGAAGGGGGCCAGGATCGAGGGGCGGATCACCGCCCAGGCGAAGGCCAGCGCCATGGGGAAGATGGGCTGCGGCAACTGCAGGCCGAAGGCGCGCAAGGGGATGCCGAACGCGATGGTGGCCACGATCGCCTGCAGCATCGGCACGCCCAGCCAGCGCCAGGGCTGCAAGCCGCGCACCGCGCTCACCCCTGGCCTCCATCGGCTGGCGGCGCTTTTGGCTTGGGTTTGGCGGGCGGCTTCGGCGTCCCGCCGGGTTTGGCGGTCTCGGTCTTGGTGGTCTCGGTCTTGGCGGCGGACGGCTTCGACGTCCCGGCCCTGGCCGCGTCGCCGGGCTTCTTGTCGGCGGCAGGCTTCTTGTCGGCCGGGCTCTTGGCCGCGGCCTCGTCGGAGGGCTTGGCCTTGGGCGCGACGGGCCTGGCGGCCGGCGGCGGCGCGGCGGGCTCGGCGACCGCGGGGGCGTCGGCCGCGGCCTCCGGCGACTTGGGCATGCCCGGGCCCGGCGTCGGCGGCGGGGTCGGCGTCGCACTGAGCTGCTTGAGGTTCACCACCTGGGTGAAGTCCTCGAACAGCAGGATGCGCACGAAATCGATCGGCGCCCGGTCGGAGGCCAGCACCACGCGCCAGCGTCCGTCGAGACCGCGCACAGCCGTGCCGACCGGCAGGCCGCGCGGCACCACGCCGCCGTCGCCGGAGGTCAGCAGCCGGTCGCCCTCGCGGATCGGGTCGCGGCCGCGCAGGTAGTCGAGCCGCGGATTGGGCCCGCCGTCGCCGGTCAGGATGGCGCGTGCATTGGTCCGGTCGATCATCACCGGGGTGCGCGAGGCGATGTCGGTGAGCAGCAGCACGCGGCTGGCGCCATCGGTCACCCC
>NZ_SSMZ01000295.1 GCF_004799395.1 Phenylobacterium sp. | reverse complement strand
CCACCCCCAAGGGGAGGAGGGTCGCCAAAAGAACCTCGATCCGCTGCTAGACCGTCGGCGAGGCTGTGCCGGGAACCGGCGTCGCGTCGGGCGTTCCGGGCGCGGCGACCGGGGTCTGGACCACCGGCAGGGGCGGCGGCGGCCCTGGCGGGATCGGCCCGTTCGGCAGGTGCTTCAGCGCCACCGCCATGTAGCTGCGCCAGATCTCCGAGGGCGCGGTGGCCCCGGTGATCCGCACCATCGGCTTGGCGTCGTCGCGGCCGGTCCAGACCACGGTGGTGATCCCTCCGGTGTAGCCGCAGAACCAGGCGTCCTTGTAGTCCGAGGTGGTCCCGGTCTTCCCCGCCAGGTCGTAGCCCGCGACGTTGGCGTGGGTCCCGGTCCCCACCGCCATCACCGTGCGCATCATCCGCTGCATCTCGTCCAGCGGCGGGTTGGCCACCGACTGGGTGGCGAGCTGGACCTTGTGCTGGAACAGCACCTGGCCGCCGGCGGTGCGGATCCGCTCGATCCCGTAGGGCGCGATGCGATAGCCGCCGTTGCCGAAGGTGTCGTAGGCCGTGGCCATCTCCAGCGGGGTGACCAGGGTGGTGCCGAGCGCCATGGCCGGGTCGGTGTTGACCTGGCTGACGATGCCCATGCGGTGGGCCACGGCGGCGACGTTGTCGCGCCCCACCTCGTCGGCCAGCCGCGCGGCCACGGTGTTGATTGAGTGCGCGAGCGCAGTTTCCATGGTGATCGAGCCCAGGAACTCCGGCTCGAAATTCCGTGGCGACCAGCCGTTGATGGTCACCGGCTCGTCGACCACGATCAGGTCGGGCGTGCGGCCGGCCTCCATGGCGGTCATGTAGACGAATGGCTTCCAGGCCGAGCCCGCCTGGCGATGCGCGTCGACCGCGCGGTTGAAGGGCGCCTTGTAGTAGTCGTCGCCGCCGACCAGCGTCCGCACCCGGCCCGAGCCGTCCAGCGAGACGAGCGCGGCCTCCTTGACGCCCTGTTTGGCGAACTTCGTCGTGGTCGCCTTGATCGCCTCGCTGGCGGCGATCTCGCTCGGCAGGTCCAGCGTCGTCTCGACAACCAGGTCCTGCTTGGTGGTCGGGCCGATCGCCGCCCGCGTCTGGCTGTCCAGCCAGTCGATGAAGTACTGCGCCGGCGCGGTCGGCGCGGTCTTCCAGACCTTCGGCGTGGCGGCCAGCGCCTTGTCCCGGTCGGCGGCTGTGATGGCGCCGGTCTCGACCATGGCGTCGAGCACCAGCCGGGTGCGCTCGGCCGACTTCTCGGGCTGGTCGGCGGGATCGTAGTTGGTCGGCGACTTCAGGACCCCGGCCAGGGTCGCGGCCTCGCGGATGGTCAGCCTGGACGCCGGCTTGTTGAAATAGCGCTGGGCGGCGGCCTCGATCCCATAGGCGCCGGAGCCGAAATAGGCCCGGCTCAGATAGAGGGCGAGGATCTGCTTCTTCGAATAGGTGCGCTCAAGCTGGACGGCGATGATCAGTTCGTCAGCCTTGCGCTCCAGGGTCTGGTCGGCGGTCAGATAGAGATTGCGCGCCAGCTGCTGGGTGATGGTCGAGGCGCCCTCGCGGGTGTGGCCCTTGACGATGTCGGCGACCGCCGCGCGCGCCATGCCGACGGGGTCGAACCCCGAATGCTCATAGAACCGCCGGTCCTCGATGGAGACGAAGGCGGCCGGCACGTAAGGCGGCAGGCGGGCCAGGTCCGCCGGCGGGGCGTACTTGCCGCCGCGCACCCCGATCACCGCGCCCGAGCGGTCGACATAAGTGATCTGCGCCTCGCGCGTGATCGGCGGCAGGTGCGACAGGTCCGGCGGCGACAGCGCCACGGAGGCGGCGGCGAAAAGGGCGATCAAGCGTAAGGCTCCAGAACGACGGGCGGCCCCTCAGCGCGAATCCGTCTCACGCCGCCCTTTTCGCCCCGAGTCTGCGCCGGCGAAAGATAATTCGCGGTAATGCGCGTGCGAGCGCCAATCGAAATTTCAGCGGACTCGCCGGTTTCACGGCTCCCCTCCCCGGGTGTTCAGACCGGGAACGGGGAGGGAAGTCAGCTACCAGCCGCGTCCCGTGGCGTTGATCAGCAGGTGCGGGGCGGTGACCGGGTCGGCGCCGCCGCGGGCCAGGGTGCGGATCACCGCCGCCGTGGCGCCCAGCTCGCGCAGCCTGTCGGCGACCGCCTTGCCGCGGGCTTGGGCGAGCGCGTTCAGGTGGGCCTCCTCGCCGCGGTTGTCGCTGTCGGTCTTGATGACCACCTCGACGCCGGGGTTGCAGGCCAGCCAGCGGGCGGCGTCGGCCAGGCGCTGGCCGCCCCGCGGGCTGATCTCGGAGTCGTCGAAGGCGAAGTCGGCGTCCAGCGGGGAGAGCTGATCCAGGCCGCCCGGCTTGCAGGCGGCGGCCTTGGCGCCCACCGCGGCGCGGGACTCGACGATGGCCGCGCTCGGCGGCGGCTGGATGTGCGGCGTCAGGCAGCCCGAAAGGCCGGCGGCGAGGACGACGGCCACGGCGAGCGCGGGAAAGGTGCGGGTCTGCATGCGCCGCCAGCTACCATCGCGCTGGCGAGGCGCCTAGAGCAGGGGCCTGGCGCCGTCGTGATTCAGTTCCGGTGCGGGTCAGGACGTGCTGAACTCCCACGGCTTGAACGGAAGGCCCCGCGGTCATGATCCCGATCTACGCCCAGATGGCCGGCGGTCTTGCGGGCGCCTGGATCGCCGGCGGCATGATCGGGGCGGAGCGCAGCTATCATGGCCGCGCCGCCGGCTTCCGGACCCACGCCCTGGTGGCCATCGCCGCGGCGGCGACCATGTTGGTAGCCTACGCGCCGGTCTTCGCGCCGGGGGCGAGGTTCGTCAGCCTCGACCGCCTCGACCCCACCCATCTGGGGCAGGGCGTGATGACCGGGATCGGCTTCCTGGGCGCGGGCGTCATCTTCAAGGAGGGCGTCAACGTCCAGGGCCTGACCACGGCGGCTTCGGTCTGGGCGACGGCGGCGATCGGCCTGCTGTTCGGGGCTGGTGAGTACGCCGCGGGCGCGCTGACCACCGTGGGGGTGCTGGCGACGCTGCTGGCGCTGCGCTGGCTGGAGGACGCCTTCCCGGGCCAGGTCTACGCCTGGGCGACCTTCGGCTTCCGCTCCGTCGGCGCCCCGGACAAGGCCGGGCTCCAGGCGTTGCTCGCCGAGCATGGCCTGAGCATGCGCGACATCAGCTACGCGCTCACCCATGACGGCTCGATCGTGGGTTACAGCGGCAATGTGGTGGCCAAGCGGGACAAGAGCCTCGACGACCTCGCCGCGCACCTCCTCGCCATGGAAGGCGTCGCCGAATTCGAACTGTCGCGGATCAGCAAATAGGCGGACCCCATGAAGATCGATCTTCTGTCACCCGCGAGCTTTGCCGCCGGCCAGCCGCACGATCAGTACCGCTGGCTGCGCGAGCACGCCCCCGTGCGCTGGTGCGACGAGCCGAACGGGGCGGGCTTCTGGGCGGTGACGCGCCACGCCGACGTCTGGGCCGTCGACCGCGACTTCCAGGCCTTCTCCTCGGAGCCCACCATCCTGATCCCCGACCCGCCGCCGGGGCAGGGCCAGGGGTTCGGGCCCCACAAGATGATGCTGATGATGGACCCGCCGGAGCACACCGCCTTCCGCAAGCTGATCCGCTCGGAGTTCACCCTGCCCGCCGCCCGGCTGCGCGAGGACCGCATCCAGGCGCTGGCCCGGCAGATCGTCGATTCCGTGATCGACAAAGGCGAATGCGATTTCGTGGCCGATGTCGCCGGCGAGATGCCGTCCTTCGTGATCGCCGAGCTGATGGGTCTGCCGCTGGACGACGGCCGCGAGCTCTACAAGCTCACCGAGACCATCCACACCGCGCCCGAGGCCCTGCCGCCGGGCGCCGGCGGCGCGGCGGTGATGAAGATGTTCGAATACGCCACCGGGGTGATCGCCGATAAGCGCGCCCGGCCCGCCGACGACCTGGCCTCTAAGCTCCTGGCCTGCGAGGTGGACGGCCGCCGGCTGGAGGACATGGAATTCATGCTGTTCTTCCTGCTGCTGGTCGACGCGGGCGGGGACACCACGCGCAACCTCTTGTCCGGCGGTCTCCTGGCGCTGATGGAGCATCCGGACCAGATGGGTTGGCTGATGGCCGACCTGCCGGGGCGGCTGCCCTCGGCGCGGGAGGAGCTGCTGCGCTGGACCAGCCCGGTGATCTACATGCGCCGCACCGCGCGCCGCGACGTGGAGCTGGCCGGTCAGGCCATCCGCGAGGGCGACAAGGTGGTCATGTACTTCGGCGCCGCCAACCGCGACCCCGCCGCCTTCGATCGCCCCGAGGTCCTGGACCTGACGCGCGCGGAGAACCCTCACATCGCCTTCGGCACCGGCCCGCACGGCTGCCTGGGCCAGCACATCGCCCGCATCGAGATCGACGCGATGCTTTTGGAAGTGCTGAACCGCATGACCGATTTCGAGCTCGCCGCCCCGCCGGAATGGCTGCCGTCCAACTTCATCTCCGGGCCGAAAACCATGCCGCTTCGGTTTCGTCCGCGCTGAGACTGAACAGGTTCAACGGCGACGTTGACAACCCGGGGTTGCTGACCCCCTATGATCGGATCGCCGGGGGGCCCGTAATGCCGTTGAGTGGTGAAGCCGTGGCCCTAGCGGGCAGCGGCATTGTTTTCAACAACACCTATGACGCGGGCGTCACCGATCAGGTCCGCACCTCGATCATCACCGCCGAGAACTACCTCCAGGCCCACTTCACCGACACCGTGACGGTGAATGTCGCCTTCAACTACGACCCGGGCGGCGCGAACGACGTCGCCAACAACATCTTCAATGTCTATCCCATCTCCTACAACCAGCTGGTCGCGGCCCTGACGACGCACGCCACCACCGCCGACGACCGTCTGGCCGTGGCCGGGCTGCCGGCGACGGATCCGTCCAACGGCGCCGGGTTCGAGATCGTCAGCGGCGAGGCGCAGGCGCTCGGCATCCTGCCTCCCTCCGGCGTCATCGACGACACCGTTACAATCAACAGCCTGCAGCCCTGGACCTTCGGCTCCGACCTGGTCGGCGCGGTCGAGCACGAACTCAGCGAGGGTGTCTTCGGACGCATCCAGGAACTGGGCCTCCAGCCGGGCGGCCAGTTCGCGCCGTTCGACCTCTTCCGCTTCGACAGCACCGGCGCGCGCGACTACACCGGCGGCTCCGACAACTACTACAGCTTCTTCGGGGTGGACGGCGCCCACCTCGACGGGATCCTGCACAATTCGATCAGCTCGGCCGGCGTCAACGACGGATCCGACCTGGGCGACTGGGACTACACCGTCGAGGATGCCTTCGGCTACGGCGGAGGCGGGGACCACACCAGCATCTCGGCGGTGGACCTGCAGGTGCTGGACGTCCTCGGCTTCACGCCCAGCGGAGCGCCGCCCGGCAGCGGCCCCGATGACTATGCCGACAGCTTCACCGACACGACCCATCCGTTCGGCCAGTTGAGCGTAGGCGCGCCGCTGGCGGGCATGCTGCAAGCGATCGGCGACCACGACTGGTTCAAGGTGCAGCTCAACGCCGGGACCGACTACGTCATCAATATCACCGGTCAGGACGGCGGTGGCGGCACCCTCGACGATCCGGTCCTGACGCTGCACGACGCCAGCGGCGCCCAGATCGCCCAGAACGACGACGCGGACTTGCGGACCCTCGATTCCCGGCTGGTGGTGCATCCGGGGGCCAGCGGGACCTTCTATGTCGAGGTGAACTCGTACGGGGACCTGACCTCGGGCTCGTTCACCGTGAGCGTCCAGGCCGGCGTCAGCGTTTCAACCCCCGGCGATGACGTGATGGTCAGCCCGGCGGGTGGCGGCACCCTGATGGGCGGCGCCGGCAACGACACCATCACGGCCGACTCCAGCCTGACCGCCCAGACCTATCTGCGCGGCGAGGATGGGGACGACGTGATCTACGGCGGCTCAGGCTTTGACGACATCAATGGCAACAAGGGCAATGACACGATCGACGGCGGGCCTGGCGGCAACGACTGGCTGGTGGGCGGCCAGGGGGACGACCTGA
>NZ_SSMZ01000294.1 GCF_004799395.1 Phenylobacterium sp. | reverse complement strand
CCTTACCCCAGACCTCACGGAAGGCCGCGACCGTATCGGCCGCCGTCTTCAGGACAAGGTGCTCGGGAAGCGCGGCCCTTCCCGCCAGATAGGCGAGCTCGTCGCGGCTGAAGTCCCGCCAGTATTTGCTGCGGGCGACCTTGAGCGAGGCCTTGTCGTCCGGAACGTAGGCGGTCGTCGCGACGAAGTCATAGGCCGGCGCCACCGTCGCGTTGATCCCGTCGCGATAGAGCAGGGACCAGTTCTTCAGATGCATGTCGGCGTTGCCGATCAGGGCGTTGAAGACCAGGCGACGGATGAACTCGACCAGCCCGGGCTCGCCGACCTCGCGCCAGATCACCTCGGCGATGTTGCGGTAGGAGGCGCGGGCGTCCTTCTCGTCCGGATAGACCCCGAACACCTGGGCGAAGTCCTCCATGTGCAGGCGCTCCTGCTTGAAGGGCCGATCGAACCGCGCCGTGGCGAAGGCCTGGCCCTCAAGCCGTCCGATGCCTTCCGGCAGTCCGGCGATCTCATCGAGCGTGAGCAGCTTGATCTCAGGGACTTCGATGCCGATCGTCCGGGCCATGGTCATCATGGAGAATTCATTTTCCGAGACCTGCTCGTAGCGCTTCGACGGCAGCTTCACGATCCAGTCGCCGCCATCGCCATGGACGGGAATGGTCAGGCCGCCATCGGCCTTGGCGACAGCCGAGAATTTGAGCTGCACGCCGGCCAAGGAGAACCGCATCGCATGGTCCGTCGCGGGTGGCCGCAATCGGGTCGTCGGCGCCGCGCCGCCATCGGTCAGTTCGCTGCCGTCGGGTGTGTTTGCGGTGACGGCGCCGGGTAGGTCGTCGCCGAGCGCGGCGAGCAGGTGGAATTCCCGGACGGCCTTCACGCCGGCGCGTTCGGCGAGATAGTCCCGCAGCTGGCCCTCGGGGAGCAGGTTGGAGAAGAACGGCAAGAGTTGGATGCGAGTGGGTTTCTGGTCGCGAAGCAGGTCACCCGTCGCTGACTTGAACGACAGGCTGAGCGTTGGACGCGCTGGGTCCTCCGCGTAGGCGTCGTCGAAGACGAAGATCGTGCGGTCGGCGCCCAGGCCGGTGAGTTCGCCGACGCGGCGTTCGCCGAGACGGATTTCGAGGCGATCGGCCATGAGCTAGTCCTCGTCGTCGAGGCTGTAGGCGGCACGCTCCGCGTCAGGCCGACGATGGGCGAGTTGATTGCGGAACTTGGCGAGACGGTCGGTCAATTCGGTGAGGCGGGAAGGATCAGCGCCCGCTTCGACTTCGGATTGGAGGCTTGCCACGATCTCGGCGAGCTCTGTCTGCCAAGCATGTGTCGGGGTGGCCGGGGCGAGGTGCTCAAGTTCAAGGGCAAGGGTCGCGATGCGTTGTGCGATGGGCTCTTTTGTCTGATCGGCGCTGATGATGACGCGGACGAACTGGTTCAGCAGGGTGACGGCGCCACGAACCGTTCGAAGGTGAGCGTTCGCCTCTGCTTCGCCGATGATTGCTGTGACCGCGGTCATTGCGCTTCGCGGTACGAGAGCGACCTCCAGGTCGAGCAAGCGCGCGAGTTCCAGGAAGGTCGACAGGCGAAGGTCCACGATGCCGCGTTCGATGCGGGAGATTTGAGCCTGAGGCACATTCGCCTTGGCGCTCAGTTCGCGTTGCGACCAACCCTTGGCGGTTCGCGCCCGGAGAAGCTCCTCGGCGAGGGGCATGGTTTGGTAGTTCATGGGTTTGATACTGCTAAATATATCAGAAGGTAAATGGGATATATGATAGAATATCAAACCTAACCGACTTGCGCGATGGATGATAGCCTAACATGCATCATAGTGATGAGGAGATATCGTATTATATATCAATCAGAGACCCATGCGCAACTGGCATTGAGAACGAACCCCCAGGCTGCTGGGGAGCTCCTCATGTCTCAAACGGCCGATTTCCTTGATGTTTTGGTCAACTTTCCGTTTCTTACGGAAGGTGCGGAGGCGCCAAAGATGGTCCGGGTTTCAGCATCTGTATTTTCGAAGAATGTGGGCCACTTCCACGATGTGGCGCTCACTCAACCCGTCACCGTGACCCGGAATGGCCGCGACCGGACCGTCACGATTTCGGCCGAAGAATATCATCGCCTCAAACGACGCGATCGCCAGGTCATGAGTCTGGACGATTTCACCCAAGACGATCTGGCCGCGATCTTGGCGCTTGTACCCGACAGGGCGCCGATGGACGGCGACGAACTCCCCGTTTGAGGAGTCCGAGCGCTGCACGCCCCGTCGCCCACCCCGAACTCGCCGTCGAGATTCCCCTCGCAACCTAAAGCCCGACATTGATCGCTCCCTCCCCCTCGTGGACTCCCTTTCCGGTTCGTCTGTGATGCCCGCGCTTTTCTATTCCGTGCGCCGGACGACTCCTGCCAAACGCCGTTCAATGGCGCGTGTGAATTTCTCGCGGACCTCGTAAAAGAGTCCGCGCGGCAAGAGGCCGTAGGCAACCGACGAAGCGTCGCCGCGAACGGCGGGCCTCAGATCAGGGCCTGGCCAGACAAATCGGTTGGCGTCGGTGACGACGATCCATGACCGCTGGTCATCAAGTCCGAGCCGCCGCTTCGTCTCAATCGGAATCTCCACGGCTAGTTCCGGCTCTGCCGGCGGCGAATGCGTCACAGGAAGAACCAGCACGATCTTTTCGCCGTCTTGGTCTTCCGACACGAGGACGACGGCGCATGGCCGATCCTTGCTACCTTCTTCCTCGCCTCGGGCGGCCGCCTCGCGCCACAGAAACGAATAGCGGACGACGAGGCCCGGAACAGGTAGCGGGAACGACACCTATTTCAGTTCATGATCGTAATGCGCCGTCTCGGCCGGCGGCTCGGCCGCGCGGATCGCGGCGAGGTCGGCTTCGGTGAAATCGTCCAGCCCCAAGACCTGGCGATCACGGCGCTTCAGCCGATGATATTCATCAGCCGAAATCATCACGGTGCGATCGCGCCCGTTGCGGGTGATGGTCACCGGCTGCACCAGAGCCACATCCTGATAGCGGCCGATATTCCTCTGGAATTCAGCCGAAGACACCTTGACCATATTGCCTGCACTCACATTCCGGATTATCCGTAGTGTATATAAAACCCGGACATTTTCAACTCTGCCCGACGCTGACCTGGGCCATGATTGGCGGGGGCCGAGGTGCCTTCAAATCGCCTTCCTGCTAAATTCCGCCCCCTGTCCACGTTCGTGACGCTGATGATTGATCCGGAAAATGCCACGGAAATCGCCCGCATCCGAAGTCGGCTGGCGTCGCTAGATATCGAACGCGGAAAGCTCGCGACCGCACTCGCCGAACTCGAACGCCAACAAGCGGCGTCAGCGCCCACCCATCATCAGGAGCCAACTGCGAACCCGCCGACCGTGACGGCGACGTCCTCAACAGCGGTCAAGGTCGATCTCTTTCGCCGCCTGTTCGTCGGCAGGCCCGATGTGTTTCCGATCCGTTGGGAGAACCGAAAAGCTGGCCGCGCGGGTTATGCACCCGCCTGCGCCAACGAATGGGCGAAAGGTGTTTGCGGCAAACCTCAAGTCAAATGCGGGCCTGTCCCAACCAGGCGTTCATCCCGGTCTCGGACGACGTCATCGACCGGCATCTGCGTGGCGGCGGCCAGAAGGTGTCCGACAGCGATTTCGTCGCCGGCGTCTACCCACTGCTCCCCGATGGAACCTGTTGGTTTCTGGCCGTGGATTTCGACAAGGAGTGTTGGGAGGCGGATGCGTCGGCTTTCGTCGAGACCTGTCACGCAAAGGGCATTCCGGCTGCGCTCGAACGGTCGCGGTCGGGCAATGGCGGTCACGTCTGGATTTTCTTCTCCGAACCGATCGCCGCCCGCACCGCCCGGCAGCTTGGTGCGGCGATCCTCACCGAGACGATGGAGCGCCGCCCGGAGATCGGCTTTGAATCCTATGATCGTTTCTTTCCAAGCCAAGACACGATGCCGACCGGCGGTTTCGGAAATTTGATTGCGTTGCCTTTGCAGCGCCGCGCTCGCGAAGGCGGCAACAGCGTCTTCATCGACAAGGAGCTGCGCCCCTACGACGATCAATGGGCGTTCCTGTCGTCGCTGCGCAGATTCTCCGCCGACACGGCGACAAGGATCGTTGCGGAGGCCGAGGCGCGCGGCCGGGTTTTGGCCGTCCGCATGCCGGTCGAAGACGAGGATGCTGACGAACCTTGGCGCATGACGCCATCGCGGCGCCGTGAGCCGGCCCAGATCGACGATCCATTGCCCAAGAAGATCAGCATCGTCCTCGCAGACCAGATCTACGTCGATCGAACGACGTTGCCTCCGGCGATGACGGCGCGACTGATCCGCCTGGCGGCCTTTCAGAATCCCGAATTCTACCGCGCGCAATCCATGCGGCTACCGACGTTCGATAAGCCGCGGATCATCTCCTGCGCCGAACTTCATGCCCGCCATGTCGGGCTTCCGCGCGGCTGCCTGGACGAAACGGTCGATCTGATCCGAGCGCTCGGCTCTGAAGTTGAGCTTCTGGACCATCGCTCTCCTGGCGCGCCGCTCCCTGATGACGTGAGCTTCCAGGGCGCGCTACGCGGTCCGCAGATCGAAGCCTTCGATAAGC
>NZ_SSMZ01000293.1 GCF_004799395.1 Phenylobacterium sp. | reverse complement strand
CGACCGACCCGGCCCTGGCGTTGCGCCTGACCAGCGCCGCCCTGGCCGTGGAGCCGGAAAACCCCGCCGCGCTGGCCACGCGCAGACATGCGCTGGAGAAGCTGCTCGCCGCCTCGAAGAACTCCAACGAGAGCGGCTGGCTGCGCGCGGGCCTGAACAGGGTCGAGGCGGCGCAGAAGTAGCCTGGAACCAAGCCCGGCGGCGCGGTTTCTGTCTCCCACGCAACCCACGGGAGACCCCGAGCCATGAAACACGCCCTGTTCCTCAGCACCGCCGCCGTGGCCGCGCTGTCCCTCGCCGCCTGCAACAAGCCGGCGAGCACCACCGCCGACAATGCGGCCAGCGCCACCAGCAACGCCGCGTCGGACGCCGCCTCGACCACAGGCGCAGCGGTCAACAAGGCCGAGGACGCCACGGGCGCCGCGGTCGGGGCCACGTCGGCCAGCACCCTCGGCTCACACGACACCGCCGCCTTCGTGTCCAACGCCAGCCAGTCGGACATGTACGAGGTCCAGGCCGCCAAGATCGCCGAGCAGCGGTCGAAGAACCCCCAGATCCAGGCCTTCGCCAAGATGATGGTCAAGGATCACACCAAGAGCACCGACCTGATGAAGCCGCTGGTCCAGGCCGCCGGCCAGGCGCCCGCCGACAAGCTCGACGACCGCCGGCAGGGCTTCATCGACCACTTGAACAAGGCCAGCGATGCGGACTTCGACAAGACCTACGTCGACCAGCAGGTCGCCGCGCACAAGGAAGCCTTGGACCTGATGAAGGGCTACGCAAAGGACGGCTCGGACGCCGGCCTCAAGGACGGCGCCGCCAAGATCGCGCCCACCGTCCAGATGCACCTCGACAAGGTCACCGCCCTCCAGGCGTCGCTGAAGGGGTAGGGATTCGCGGAGCGCCCTCTCCTCACCCGTAGGGCGAGGGCCGGCCCGACACCGAACCTAAGCCGCCGCCACCGGCTCTTTCTTCACGGCCTTCTTGCGGGTCGCCTTGACCTTGACAGGAGGCGCCGCGGCGGCCGCGCCGCGGACGAAGCTGGTGTCGCCGCGGTCGAGGTTCGACTGCACGACCCCGCCGGCCTCGACGGCCACGCCCAGGTAGTGCATGCCGTCAGGGCCGAAGGAGATGTCGGCGGTGGCGACCTTGGGGTCGCGCTTCAGTTCGGAGACGTCGCGCAGGGTCATGCGCAGCGTCATGGCCTTGCGGGCCACGCCATCGGCCTCTGCGGCCTCGATGGAGTGACGGGCCTCTTCGGCGGCGGAGCCGCGGCGGCGGGCGGGTTTTTCGGAGGAGCTGCTCATCTTCAGGCGTCCGCAAAGAAGCCGTGTTCGCCGCTGACCCGCACCTGGCAGGGGCGACCCTGGTCCTGGAGGGCCCGAGCGCGCTTGTTGGCGGCGGCCTTGGCCTCCTCCTTCTCTGAGGTGTGATCGGAGAAGATTCCCAGATGTTCGACGGCCCAGCGGCCTTCATGGCGCGCCACGGTAAGGGTTTCGCGCTCTGCCGCGCCTCGAATGGCCATGGGGGGGAAAGATCCTTCTAAGCACGGCGCGCGCGCCGCGAGCCCGGGACGGTTATCGAGAGGTCAGGAACCAAGTTTTCTACATGTAAACCCTCTCCGCGTCTCGCCTTATCGGCGAAAACCGGCCGAATTTCCTTGCCTTTGTCGCAAGACAATGGGATATGGGGCCATCGAATATCGTTTTGGCTCGCCTGCTCTCCATCCCCGATTTTGCGATCGGGCGCCGGAACCGCCCTCGACCCTCTCCGAAAATTTGATCTCGCCGCCCATCGTGGGCGCGTGAATACTTAAGACCCCGGAAGGGATACTGATATGGCGACTGGTGTCGTGAAGTGGTTTAACGGCCAAAAAGGCTTTGGTTTCATTCAGCCGGATGACGGCGGTCAAGACGTGTTCGTGCACATCTCGGCCGTTGAACGGGCGAACATGTCCTCGCTGAACGAGGGTCAAAAGATCAGCTACGAGCTGGAAAAGGACCCCCGCAATGGCAAGACGTCCGCGGGCCAGCTGCAAAGCGCCTAAGGACTGACGCCGGCGCCTTCGGCGCCGCGGAAACGGATCGGGGTCGGCGCTGCAAAGCGCCGGCCCTTTTCTTTTGGGCGCTCCCAAAAACTGGCCGGATCTGTCCCCCTCCCCGCAAGGGGGAGAGGGCTCTTAGCGCCAAGCAAACTGGCAGCCATGAAATTTATGACTAGGGTTGCGTCATGCGCATCCTTTCACTTGCCCTCGCCGCCGCCCTGACGCTCGCGGGGTCCGCCTTCGCCCAACCCGCCAGGATCGACACTGGCCCAATCTCCCCAGCTAGGCTCTCGGCCGACGTTAGGGTCCTCGCCGACTCCAAGCTCGCCGGCCGCGCGCCCGGCGGCCCGGGAGAGGCCGGCACACTCGCCTATGTCGTCTCCCAGTTCAAAGCCGCCGGGCTTCAGCCGGCCGGCGACAGCGGCGGCTGGACCCAGGCCGTGCCCCTGGTCCGCTTTACCGTCGACCCCGCCGCGACGCACTTCTCCGTCACCTCCGGCGGCAAGACCCGTGACCTCGCCGAGACCAAGGACGTGATGATCTGGTCCCAGCGGCCGGTTCCGCGCGTCCAGGTCGAGCACGCGCCCCTAGTCTTCGTCGGCTACGGCGTCACCGCGCCGGAACGCAAGTGGGACGACTTCAAGGGCGTCGACCTGAAGGGCAAGATCGCCGTCGTGCTGATCAACGACCCCGACTTCGAAGCCCTGCCGACCGACCCGGTGGCCGGCAAGTTCGGCGGCAAGGCGGCCACCTACTATGGCCGCTGGATCTACAAGTTCGAGGAAGCCGCCCGCAAAGGCGCCCTGGGCTGCCTGATCGTCCACGAGACCGCCGGCGCGGCCTACGGCTGGTCGACGGTGGTGGCTTCCAACGGCGACAGCTACGACGTGGTCCGCCCCGACCCGGCCAAGGTCCATCCGCTTCTCCAGGGCTGGATCCAGCGCGACCTGGCCGTGGACCTCTTCAAACAGGCCGGTCTCGACTTCGAGGCCGAGAAGATCCGTGCACGAACCTACGGGTTCAAACCCGTCGAACTGAAGGGCGCGACCTTCTCCGCCGACTACGCCATCAAGTCGCAGCGGATCATGAGCCACAACGTCCTGGCCCAGATTCCCGGAACCACTCGGCCGCAGGAGAGCGTCATGTTCGCCGCCCACTGGGACGCCTTCGGCCAGGGCCCGCCCGACGCCACGGGCGACACCGTGCGTCACGGCGCGGCCGACGACGGCATCGGGGTCGCGGGCGTTCTGGAGATCGCGCGCGCCTTCGCCAAGGGTCCGAAGCCGCAGCGCTCCGTGGTGTTCGGCGTCTGGACTGCGGAAGAGCGCGGCCTCCTGGGCAGCGAATATTACGCCACGCACCCCAAGTTCCCGCTGGCCACCACCGCTGGCAACTTCACCATGGACGTGGTCGAGACCGCCGGGCCCAGCCACGACCTGGTGCTGGTGGGCTCCGGCAAGGACAGCCTGGAAGGCGATATGGCCAAGGCCGCCGCCCGCCAGCACCGCACCATCACCCCCGACCCGCATCCAGAGAAGGCGCTGTTCTACCGCGCCGACCACTTCAGCGTCGCCAAGCGCGGCGTGCCGACGGTGCTGATCATGGGCATGGCCGGCGGCCCCGACCTGGTCGACGGCGGCCGCGAGGCCGGCGAGCGCTGGGTCAACGACTACACCGCCAAGTGCTACCACCAGGTCTGCGACGACTGGAGCGCCGCCTGGGACCTGCGCGGCGCCGCCCAGGATATCGACCTTCTCTACGAGGTCGGCCACGACCTCGCCAATTCCACGCACTGGCCCACCTGGAACGCCGACTCCGAGTTCAAGGCCACGCGGGCGGCGACGGCGGCGCAGCGGAAGTAGCCCGCTGCGGGACAGCCAAGTTGACGCTAAGGTCAAGGCTTCCTATTCCACGCGTGAACGGCGTTCAGCTTGCACGCCGGCAAAGGGAAAAGCCCATGAACAGGACCGCCGTTACGGCGCTCGCCGCGCTCACCCTCTCCGCCACGGCCGCGCTCTCCCAACCGCCGGCGACCCCGCCGACGCCCACGGTGGTGCGCGGCGCCGTCACCGCCATAACCGACACCTCAATTACCGTGAAGACCGACAAGGGCCCGCAGACCATCGCCCTGGCCCCCAGCTGGTCCGTCGCCGTGACCAAGGCGGTGGACATCGACGCCATCCAGCCCGGCAGCTTCATCGGCACCTCCGAAATGCCCAACAAGGACGGGGCCAGCGGCAAGTCGCTGGAAGTCCACGTCTTCCCGCCCGGCGTGAAGATGGGCGAGGGCCACTACGGCTGGGACCTGAAGCCCGGTTCGATGATGACCAACGGCACCGTCGGCACGGTGGTGGCCGGCAAGAAGGGCAGCCGCGAGCTGGACGTCGACTACTCCTACGGCAAGCGCCACATCACCGTGCCGGCTAACGTGCCGGTCGTGCAGATCGGCCAGGGAAAGCGCGAGATGGTCAAGGTGGGCGTGCCGGTCTTCATGGTCGTCGGCAAAACGCCGAACGGCATGGTGACCAACTCGGTTTCGATCGGGGAGAACGGCGCCAAGCCGCCGATGTAGCGACCGAAGGCCTGCTGAATTCCACTCAGCCCCGCCCAGACGGGGATGCGCGGGGGAGATGTGCTAGGCACGGCGGCATGACCGAGCCCACGCCCGCTGCCCCGCCGCCCAAGCCGAACCCCTTCGTCGGCCCGGGCATCCTCCTCGTCTGGCTGGCGCTCGGCGCCTGGCTGATCCGGCAGCCCAGCGGCGCTGCGGTCTTCGCCTTCGTCATGGTGGGCTGGGTCCTGTCGGTGATGGTCCATGAGTTCAGCCATGCGGCGGTCGCCTGGCTCGGCGGCGACCGCACAGTGACCGAGAAGGGCTATCTGTCCTTCGATCCGCGCCGGTATGGCGACCTGGGCGTCAGCCTGGTGCTGCCGCTCTTGGCGCTGGCCATGGGCGGCGTCGGCTTCCCGGGCGGGGCCGTCTATATCCGCAACGACCTGATCCGGAACCGGCCGTGGCGCGCGGCGGCGTCGTTGGCGGGGCCGGCCGCAACCCTGATCGTTCTGCTGGCCATCGCCTTTGGCCTGTCGTTCTGGGCCGGATGGGGCGTGCGGGCGCCAGGCCCCGTCGCCCTGTTCGAGGCCCTCACGGTGCTGGGCTTCCTGCAGGCCATGGGCCTGATCCTCAACCTGCTGCCGATCCCCGGCCTCGACGGCTTCGGAGCAATCCGCCCGTTCCTGCCGGCCGGCCTCGCGCCGCAGATCCGCAAAGTCGAAGGGCTGGTCATGGTGGGGCTGCTGCTGGTGATCTTCTGGGTCCCGGGGGCCAGCGCAGTCCTGTTCCGAGCCGCGGCTTCGCTCAGCCTCGCGCTCGGCCTCGACCTCGACGCCCTGCAGGGCGGCTGGCGCGCCTTCCACTTCTGGCAGCGTTGACGCCGTGCGCCGCGCAGCGATCCTTGCGATGATCGTCTTCGGCGCGGCCCCGGCCCTGGCCGATCCGCGCCTGACCGAGCCCCAGGTCCGCGCCCTGGCGGAGCGCCAGTCGCACGCCTGGAACGCTGGCGACCTCGCCGCCTATTTCGCCACCTTCACGCCGGCCGCCCGCTTTACCGACCAGGCGCTGGGCAACGACAACAAGATCGTCCCCTACGGCGTCAGCACGCTCACCCAGGCCCGCGAGCAAAGCCGCAAGACCCTGGCCAGCGGCAAGGTGCGCGAGACCCTGACCCTCGGCCAAGTGACGTTGGCCGCCGATCGGCGCACGGCTCAGCTCGCGGCGGACGCGGTCACCGAAATCTCCGGGCCCGGCGCCCCGCGCCGGGTGTGCGCCAAACGCACCGAGACCTTCGCGCTCACCCCGGCGGGCCTGCGCGCCACGGGCCAGACCGACACCATCGTGCGTTGCCGCAGCGGCGCCATCGGGTAAGTTCGCCCCATGTTTCTTCGCCGCACACTCCTCGCCCTTGCCACCGCCGCGAGCCTCGCCCCGCTTCTGGGCGCAGGCGCAGCTCGCGCTCAATCCCCGACCGATCCCCGCGTGGTCATCACCACCACCGAGGGCGTGATCACCGTCGAGCTCTATCCTGACAAGGCGCCGATCACCGTGGCCAACTTCCTGAGGTACGTCGACCGCAGGCTCTATGACGGGACGACCTTCTACCGGGCGTCCAAGCCGCGGGGCCAGGTGGCCAACGACTACGGCGCCATCCAGGGCGGCCTGCGCGACGACGTGAAGAAGAAGCTGCCGCCTATCGCCCACGAAAGCACGCTGAAGACCGGCATCAAGCACACCGACGGCGCCATCTCCATGGGCCGCTATGCGCCGGGCACCGCCCAGGCCGACTGGGTCATCTGCATCGGCGACATGACCTATCTCGACGCCACCGCCACCGATCCCGGCTTCGCCGCCTTCGGGCGGATGATCGATGGCAAGCCGGTCGCCGAGGCGATCCTCGGCAAGCCCACCGATCCCAACGCCGGGGTCGGCGCCATGAAGGGCGAGATCCTGCTCCACCCGGTGAAGATCGTCTCCATCCGCCGCGCCCCGCCGCCGGACCCCGCCGCCGCCGCGTCCACAGTCGCGCCGGCGTCGACACCGGCCGCGCCGGCCGCTACGACGGCCCCGCCCACGCCCGCGCCAGCCTCCGCGGCTCCGAAAGCCTGATCATGACCGCCGTCTCTAAGCTTCAAATCGGCGTCGATGTGCCGTGGGTGACCAGCTGGTCGGAGGAGCCGATGCTCGGCGTCGGCCCCTGCCCCAGCGTCGACGGCGCCATCGCCGTGGCCCAGGCCGAGAAGCCCGGCGCCGGCCGACCGCTCTACTCCCGCAACCATCTCTTCCGTCAGCGCAAGTCGGTGCGCGAGATGCTCTGCCCCATGTGCGGCAAGCCTACCGCCAACGGAGACCGCTGGTGCCAGACCGGCCGCTGGACCACCGCCGCCGAGGTCCGCGCCCGCAACATGGGGGTCTGGCTGCCGACCGGCCTGGACGACGCGCACCGCTTGTTCGACGCCGGCGCCATCGCCCCCTTGCACCGTGCCTGCGCCGAGCGCGCGCTCACCCACTGCCCGCACTTGAAAGCCATGCCCGACCACGAGTTGAAGGCGTTCCCCGACGGCTGGGTCATCGCCACCCTCGCCGTCGAGGCGCGGCCCGCCGCCAACTTCACCAACGTGCCCCAGAAGCCCGTCGTGGCGATCGCCTTCCTGCAGCTGATCGGCCTGCCGGACTACGGGGGCTGAACATTACAACTCTTTCAGAACATTACACGGAGTTTAGTTAATTAAAGCGGGTTAACTTTGTGAATTCGAGGTCATTACGCAGACTTCATGGGACTTGAGCAGTGTCCCCAAGTATTCCCTCTTCATCGGCGGCAAGCGCCGCCAACCACTTTGAAGAGGAAGACCTGAGCCATGAAGACCTCCGCCGCCTCCCGCATCGCCGGCCTCGCCACCCTGGCCCTGGCCGTCCTGCCAATCGCCGCGCTGACCACCGCCGCCCATGCCGGCGAGCACGTCCACACCGGTGATCTGAACATGGCCAGCGCCGCCGACCGTGCGACCTTCGAACAACGCGTCGACCACGCCGCCAACAAATTTTGCAACACGGAACGCAACCTGACGAACAAGGCCGCCTGCAAGGCGGGCGTCCACACCGAAGCCGATGAGAAGGCCGCCGCGGCGGTGCAATTCGCCTCGCGCATCTAAGCGCAATCTCCATGCGTACATGGAGTGTGAGGGCCCTCCCC
>NZ_SSMZ01000292.1 GCF_004799395.1 Phenylobacterium sp. | reverse complement strand
GAAGACGCTGGACGCCATCCGGGCCCGCTTCGGCCCCGGCGCGGTCACATCGGGGCGCATTTTTCGGGCAAATCGCGGCGCAAAACGCGACTGAGCCCTGAAACCGGATGGCAATAGCAGCGGATTACAGTGCCCGCCGACGGTTTCGCTAGGCGCCGTGACGATTCGACCCTTCCAAATGGGGGCGAGTTGCATATCTAATCGATTGGCGGCGATCCGGCGCGTCGCCAGGAGATCGATTGAATGGCCGAACGTAAGATGGGTGATCAGGACACGGGCATTCGCTCGGCGGTCGTCACCCAGACCAAGCCCAAGACACAGAAGCCCTCGATGTATCGAGTGCTGATCTTGAACGACGACTACACGCCAATGGAATTCGTCGTCTATGTGCTTGAGCAGTTCTTCAATAAGTCGCGCGAAGACGCGACTCGCATAATGCTTCACGTCCATCAGCATGGCGTGGGGGTCTGTGGGGTGTTCACCTACGAGGTGGCGGAAACAAAAGTAGCCCAGGTCGTTGATACGGCGCGGCGGCATCAGCACCCGCTGCAGTGCACCATGGAAAAGGACTAGAGGCCTTTGCCTTCATTTTCGCGCCCCCTCGAGGAATCCCTTCATCGCGCTGTGGCCTACGCCAATCAGCGCAAGCATGAGTATGCGACCCTCGAACACCTGCTTCTCTCCCTCGTCGACGACGAGGACGCCGCCGGCGTCATGCGGGCGTGCGACGTTGACCTTGGCGCCCTTCGGACCACGCTCACCAACTACGTGGACACCGAACTGCGCTCGCTGGTCGTGGACGACGGCGAGGACGCCAAGCCCACCGCGGGCTTCCAGCGCGTGATCCAGCGCGCGGTGATCCACGTGCAGTCCTCGGGCCGCGAGGAAGTCACCGGCGCCAATGTGCTTGTGGCGATCTTCTCCGAACGCGAGAGCCACGCCGCCTACTTCCTGCAGGAGCAGGACATGACCCGCTACGACGCAGTCAACTACATCGCCCACGGCATCGCCAAGAAGGCCGGCGCCACGGAATCCAAGCCCGTGAAGGGCGCCTCGGACGACGAGGACAAGCCCACCGTCAAGACCGGCGGCGAGGCGTTGGAAGCCTATTGCGTGAACCTCAACGAGAAGGCCAAGCAGGGTAAGGTCGACCCGCTGATCGGCCGCTCGGCCGAGGTGGAGCGCTGCATCCAGATCCTCTGCCGGCGCACCAAGAACAATCCCCTGCTGGTCGGCGATCCTGGGGTCGGCAAGACCGCCATCGCCGAAGGCCTGGCGCGCAAGATCGTCAACCACCAGGTGCCCGAGGTCCTGGCCGGCTCGACCATCTTCTCGCTCGACATGGGCTCGCTGCTGGCGGGCACCCGCTACCGCGGCGACTTCGAAGAGCGCGTGAAGCAGGTGGTCAAGGAACTGGAGAACCACCCCGACGCGGTGCTGTTCATCGACGAGATCCACACGGTGATCGGCGCGGGCGCCACCTCGGGCGGGGCGATGGACGCCTCCAACCTGCTGAAGCCCGCTCTGGCCTCAGGCACCCTGCGGTGCATGGGTTCGACGACCTACAAGGAGTTCCGCCAGCACTTCGAGAAGGACCGTGCCCTCGTCCGCCGGTTCCAGAAGATCGACATCAACGAGCCGACCATCGACGACACGATCAAGATCCTCAAAGGGCTGAAGATCTACTACGAGGAGTTCCACAAGCTCCGCTACACCAACGACGCCATCAAGGCGGCGGTGGAGTTGTCGGCCAAGTACATCAACGACCGCAAGCTGCCGGACAAGGCCATCGACATCATCGATGAGGCCGGCGCGAGCCAGATGCTGCTGCCCGAGGGCAAGCGGAAGAAGATCATCGGCCTGAAGGAGGTCGAGGCGGTTGTCGCCAAGATCGCCCGCATCCCGCCGAAGTCGGTGTCCAAGACCGACACCGAGGCGCTGAAGCAGCTGGAAAGCGACCTGAAGCGCGCGGTCTACGGCCAGGACGACGCCATCGACCAGCTTTCCGCGGCCATGAAGATGGCCCGGGCCGGCCTGCGCGACGCCAACAAGCCGATCGGCTCCTACCTCTTCTCGGGTCCCACGGGCACCGGCAAGACGGAAACGGCCCGTCAGTTGGCCTCCACCCTCGGCATCGAACTCCTGCGGTTCGATATGTCCGAGTACATGGAGCGCCACACTGTGAGCCGCCTGATCGGGGCGCCTCCCGGCTATGTGGGCTTCGACCAGGGCGGCCTGCTGACCGACGCTGTCGACCAGCACCCGCACGCGGTCGTGCTGCTCGACGAGATCGAGAAAGCCCACCCGGACGTCTACAACATCCTCCTGCAGGTCATGGACCACGGGGCGCTTACGGATAGCAACGGCAAGAAGATCGACTTCCGCAACGTGGTCCTGATCATGACCACCAACGCCGGCGCCGCCGACGCCCAGCGCAATTCCATCGGCTTCGGCCGCGGGAAGCAGGACGACGAGGCCGAGGAGGCGATCAAGCGGGTGTTCACGCCGGAGTTCCGCAACCGCCTCGACGCGGTGGTGGCCTTCAAGTCGCTGACGCCGGAGATCATCAAGCAGGTCGTCCAGAAGTTCATCATGCAGCTGGAAGCCCAACTCGCCGACCGTCACGTGACCATCGAGACGACCGACGACGCGGCCGACTGGTTGGCGAAGAACGGGTTCGACGAACTCTATGGCGCCCGCCCGCTCGGCCGGGTCATCCAGGAGAACATCAAGAAGCCGCTGGCCGACGAGATCCTGTTCGGCAAGCTGGTGAAGGGCGGCCACGTCAAGGTGGTGCTCCGCGACGGCAAGCTCGCCTTCGACATCGAGGGCGACGATCGCGAGCCCGGCGCCCCGGTCGTCGAGAGCCCGGCGCAGGACAAGGCCGAAGCGGCGCTCACCGTCGAATAGGCGATCGGCTCGGAAACACGGAACGCCCCGGGTTCGCGCCCGGGGCTTTTTCGTATGCGCGGCGATGAACGCCGGGTGACCGGTCGGCTCGCGGGCAGTTCAGCTTCACCGTCCTAGCGTCACTGTGGACCTGCCAAAGGTCCGGCTCGCTAGAGGAGAACCCCCCGTGAAAAAGACCCTTCTGACCGTTGCACTACTGAGCGTCGCCGCTTCGACCCTGGGCGCCTGCGCCACCTACCCCGCGCGCGAGCGCGTCGTCGTGCAGGAACGCGGCGTCTGGGCGCCCGGCCACTACGACCGCTACGGCGCCTGGATTCCCGGCCACTGGCGCTAGCCGTTCCGCCCGCGCAGGCGGGAGCGCGGGCGTCTAGCTGATCTGGGCGGCGATCTGCTCCGCCAGGACCTTGAGTTCCGCCGGATCGGCCATGCCGCCGGCGGCGTGCCGGCCGAGCGCGACGCCCTCCCAGCGCGGGATGATGTGGAAATGCAGGTGGTAGACGGTCTGGCCCGCCGGCGCCCCGTTGAACTGGGTCACCACGATGCCGTCCGGATTGAGCGCCGCACGGACCGCTCGCGCCACCCGCTGGACGCCCAGGATCACCTGGCTCAGCACCGCCGGGTCCTCGTCCAGCAGGTTGCGGGCGGCGGAATGTTTGGGGATCACCAGGGTGTGGCCCCTCGCCTGCGGGAAGACGTCCATGAAGGCCAGGACGTGATCGTCCTCGAAGACACGCGCGGCCGGCATTTCACCGCGCAGGATCTTGGCGAAGATGTTGCCGCCGTCGTAGGTCCCGTCCAAGCTCATCGCATGCTCCCAACTCGACTGACGTCGTAGCAAATCGCCCTGGAGGTTGAAACGATGGCCGCCGACGCCAAGCCGATCGCCCCGCCGTCTGGGCTCTCGCCCCGCCAGGAAAAATGGTTCGCCTCGGTGCAGGCCAGCCTGGAGCGCGACACCGGCAAGTCCCTCGATGAGTGGGTCGCCATCGCCAAGACCTGCCCGGAGACCAGGCCGCGCGCCCGCGCGGCCTGGCTGAAGGCCAACTACGGCCTGCTGCAGAACCGCGCCATGCATGTGTTGAACGTGGCCTTCCCGTCGGAGATCGGCGGCTGGGCGCAGGGCGATACGCTTCGCACCGCGCTTTGGACCGACCCGGCCTCGCGTGCGATCCTGGAGGCGGTGCAGGCCGCCGCCACCGTCTTGCCGAACGTGGTGATGGGCCAGCGCAAGCAGTTCACCGCCTTCTCACGCGAGTTCCAGTTCGCCTCGGTGCGGCCGATGAAGGGCGGCAAGGCCATGCTGGGCCTGGCGCTGACGCCAGACGCCGACCCTCGGCTGGAAGCGCCGAAGAACGAGAGCTGGTCGGAGCGGCTGAAAGCCAGGCTCTTATTGGACGATCCGAAGCAAGTCGACCCATCGGTGAAGGCGCTTCTGCGGGCGGCGTGGGAGCGCTCCTAGCACGCGACGCAGACCACTTTTCGGCCCACTCCCGTGCAAGGGGAAGCTTGTTGCATGGCGTGGGGAAGCGTCCATAGAACCCTCACGACGTTAGTTTTTCACGCGTGAGGCGTGATTCGACAGAGTCCGATTTTTGGGGATTGATCATGCGTAATCTGAAGCTTCTGGCGGCCAGCGCGGCTGTCGCCTTGTTGACGGCGGCGTCCGCGGCGGGTGCGCAGACCTATTCCAATGGGCCGCAGACCGACGACATCTACGAGTTTGGGTTCACCGACAGCCAGACCTATGGCGAAGTCTTCACCGCTCAGGCCAGCGGCGACCTTTCCAACTTCACCATGTACCTGGACGGCGCAATCGGCGGCACGCTTTACGGCGGCATCGGCGTCTGGAGCTGCGGCGACAGCTTCGCGTACGGCTGTGGCGTGAGCAGCACCTTGTCCAACAGCGCCGACGTGGCCGCCGACCATGGCGGAGCCTACACCTTTGCCCCCGATGTCGCGGTCACGGCCGGGACCGTCTATGTCGCTTATCTGAGCGTTTTCGGGGCGAACAACGACGGCCAGGGCACGACGGGCATGCCGCTGGGTTCGGGCGGCGGCGGCTTCGACTACTTCGTGTGGAACAACAGCAATGGCGGCCCGAGCAGCACGAGCTGGAACTATGGCGGCGACTACGGCAACGGTCGCCTGGATCTGACCATCTCCAACGGCGGCGCGGTTCCGGAACCGGCGAGCTGGGCTTTGATGCTTGTGGGCTTCGGGGGCCTGGGCGCCGCGCTTCGCGGTTCGCGTCGGCGCGCCGCGGCGGCCGCGACCGCCTGATAGGGCGCCGCGCGACGACGAATCGGGAAAGGGCCGCCGCAAGGCGGCCCTTATCTTTTCAGGCCTCATCCTTGCGGAACGGCGAATATTCCTCGGTCAGCCACTCCATCTCCTGCTCCACGCCCTGACGTTCCTGCATCACGAAACGTTCGACGGGGCCGCGCAGCGCGGGGTCGGCGATGTAGTGGGCGGAGTAGACGGGGCTCGGCAGGTAGCCTCGAGCGATCTTGTGCTGGCCTTGCGCGCCGGCCTCGACGCGGGCCAGACCGGCGCCGATGGCCCACTCGATGGCCTGGTAGTAGCAGAGCTCGAAATGCAGGAAGGGCACGTCCTCGACGCAGCCCCAGTTGCGCCCGTAGAGGCAGTCGTCGCCGATCAGATTCAAGGCCCCGGCGATCCAGCGGCCCTCCCGCCGCGCCATGATCAGCAAGACCCGATCCGCCATCCGCTCACCCAACAGCGAGAAAAATTGCCGGGTCAGGTACGGCCGCCCCCACTTGCGCGAGCCGGTGTCCATATAAAAGCCGAAGAAGGCGTCCCAATGCGCCTCGCCGAGATCAGCGCCGGTCAGGCAGAAGATCTCCAGGCCTTCCACGGCGTCGCGACGCTCGCGCCTGATGGTCTTGCGACGGCCCGACGAAAGCGCGGCCAGGAAGTCGTCGAAGGCGCCATAGCCGCGGTTGTGCCAGTGGTATTGCTGGCCCTCGCGCTGGGCCAGGCCCTGCTCGCCCATCCAGCGCCACTCATCTTCGGTGGGGAAGTTCACGTGGAAGGATGACGAGCCGTAACGTTCGCAGAGCGTCAGCGCGCCGCCCAGCAGGAAGCGCCGCGCCTCATCGGCGTCGACGTCCGGCCGGACCAGCAGGCGCGGTCCCGTGGCTGGTGTGAACGGCGCCGCGGACAGGAGCTTCGGATAGTACTGGCCGCCGGCCCGCTCATAGGCGTCGGCCCAGGCGTGGTCGAAGATGTATTCCCCCTGGCTGTGGGACTTCCGGTAGAGGGGCATGACCGCAGCCACCGCGCCGGCCTCATCCTCGATCGCCAGGTGTTGCGGCCCCCAGCCGGTGCGCTCGACCGCGCAGTTCGACGCCTCCAGGGCGTCCAGGAAGTCGTACTGGACAAAGGGATTGCCGGCGTAGGCGGGATTGGAGGCGCAGGCGTCCCAAGCCTCGCGGCCGATCTCGGCGATGCGCCGGCAGACCCGAACCGCCGGCTTCAGGCTCACGCGGCGAAGCCCTCGAAAATCAGGTTGTCGCAGCCGTCGCGGATCGCCTCCCACTGGGCCGGGTCGCGCACCGTCCAGGCGACAATCGGCAGACCCTCGATCCGGAAGCCATTGGCTTGCTCGCTGGGCAGCATGTCGAGACCGAGCGCCAGGAAGTGAGGCTTGGCGATCGCCACATGCTCCAGGCGCGCGAAGCTGACCCGCTGATCCTCGGAGAGCTGCGGCGCGCGCTTGTAGGAATAGGAGTCGAGGCCGCGCATCACGCCTGGGAAGCGCTCGGCGAACCAGGCGTGGGAATAGGGATTGAAGCCGATCACGCAGACCGGGCCGGCGTGGTCGATGATGATCTCGTGGGTGCGCTGTTCCAGCGGACCCACGTGGCCGTAGGGCGTCTTCAGCTCGATGTGGACCATGGCGCGGCGGCCGATCAGGGCCAGGGTCTCGGGCAGGGTTGGGATGCGCTCGTCCGTGCCCCCCAGGCGCAGCCCGGAGAGCTCGGCGACGGTGCGGTCGCAGATCCGGCCGGTCACGCCGGTCATCCGCTCCAGGTCGTCGTCATGGAACACCATCGCCTCGCCGTCGGCGGAGAGCTGGACGTCCAGCTCTATGCCGTAGCCGGCGGCGCAGGCGGCCTGGAAGGCGCCCAGGGAATTCTCCGGCGGGCCATCGGGGCTCCATAGGCCCCGATGGGCTATGGCCGGCTCGAAGAGCCGTTCCCAGGCCTCGCCGAATCTATCCTTCATGACCGGTCCTTCACGAGACGGCCACCACCGCGTCAACCTCCACGGCGAAGTTCATCGGCAGGCGATAGACGCCGACCGCCGAGCGGGCATGACGCCCGGCGTCGCCGAACGTCTCGACCATCAGGTCGGAGCAGCCGTTGATCACCTGCGGGATCTCGAAGAATCCCGGCCCGGCCTGGACGAAGCCGCCTAGCTTCACGACGCGGACCACCCGGTCGAGGTCGCCTTCGCAGGCCGCGCGCATCTGGGCCAGCAGGGAAAGGCCGCACAGCCGCGCTGCGGCGCGGGCGGTGGCCAGGTCGACGTCTTCGCCGACGACCCCCTTGATGCCGCCATTGGCGTCCAGCGACACCTGGCCGGAGATGTGGATGAGTTCGCCGACCCGTACAAAGGGGACGTAGTTGGCGACGGGGGCGTTCGGCTGCGGCAGGACAACGCCCGCGGCGGCCAGTCGGTCTTCGATCTGGGACATAGGCGAAGGTCTAGCGCCCTCCCTTCGTAAGGAAAAGGCGGCCCCAACGAGAAAAGGCCCGGAGCGGGGGGGCTCCGGGCCTTCAAACCCATCGGCGGAGCCCGCAGGCCCCGGCCGTACGCGGGTGACTTCTCTTAGCGGGCGGCTTGGACGCGCTCGACCATAGCGGTCACGCGCTCGTTCAGCGGCTTCATGCTGTCCTTCACCGAGGCCGAAACGATCTCGGTCATGCGGCCCATTTCGGCCATGTAGGCTTCCAGCGCCGTCTTGGCGTAGGAGGTCTGAAGTTCGACGACTTCCTGCACGCTCTTGGCGGCCGACAGCGACTTGGCGGCGGCGACCTGGCTTTCGAAGGAGCTCTTCGAGAAGGCCATGGCGTGCGCGCCCAGAGCTTCGGCGCCCTTGGTGGCGGCGGTCACCGAGGCGACGACGGCTTCCAGGTTCTTCTTGGAGTGCGCGTTGGCGTCGTTCAGGGCGGCGAGGGTCTTTTCCACGCCGTCCTTGAAGGCGACGTTGGAGGCGGCTGTGAATTGGTCGACGGTGGACTTCACGGCTTCGGCGGCGGCCATTGGTCAACTCCTGGGTCAGAGGTGCGGCGGACGCCGCGGGGGTCGTTAGACGAATCGAGGGCTCGGGAGCCCGTTAAACACGGCATCTTTTTCTCATGTTGCAGTGCAGCAGTCAATGGGTTTTTGTGCAGTGCACAATGGCGTGATTTCCCCTTGGGGAACGCCGGTTTCGCAGGTGCCGCGGCGCACCGCGACAAAAGAGCCCGTTCAACTCCTGTTTACTCTAATTTCAGGTTCGGGCTGTCATGGTACAGAGATTCAAGGGCGGTCCAGCGGCCGTTCGCAAACCTTTGATTCGACGGACGAAGCATGATCAAGCACGCCCGCCGCCTGTTCCTAGCGTTAGGTCTGGCCGCCACGACTGCCCTCACCGCCATCGCCACGCCGGCGAGCGCGCAGATCCCCTACTTCCAGAACCTGCTGGCCGCGTCGCAGACCAAATATGCGGCCATCGTCGTCGACGCAAAGTCCGGCGAGATCCTCTACGCCAAGCACGCTGACAGCCCGCGCTATCCGGCGTCGATCACCAAGATCATGACCCTCTACCTGACGTTCGAAGCGCTGGCCTCGGGCAAGCTGCACCTCGACGACCGGGTGATGGTGTCCCCGCACGCCGCGGCCCAGGCGCCGACGAAGCTGGGCGTGCGCGCCGGCGACTCGGTGAGTGTCGAGGACGCCATGGACGGCATGGCCACCAAGTCTGCGAACGACATGGCCGTGGCCATGTCCGAAAAGCTGGGCGGCACCGAAAGCCGCTTCGCCGCCCTGATGACCCTGCGCGCCCAGGAACTGGGCATGCAGAACACCCATTTCGTGAACGCCTCGGGCCTGCCGGACAGCCGTCAGCTCACCACGGCGCGGGACATCGCCATCCTGTCGCGCGCGGTGATGCGGGACTACCCGCAGTACTACAAGCTGTTCTCGATGCAGGAGTTCCGCTTCCGTGGTCAGACCATCGCCAACCATAACCACCTCCTGGGCCGCATGCCCGGCGTGGACGGGCTGAAGACCGGCTTCACCAACGCGTCGGGCTTCAACCTCGCCGTCAGCGCCGTACGCGAGAACCGTCGGCTGATCGCCGTTGTCATGGGCGGGCCGACCACGGCCCAGCGCGACCAGAACGCCGAGGACCTGCTGCTCACCGGCTTCGACGTCATGCGCCGTCGCGCCAACGGCGAGAAGATCGTGGTCGCCCAGAACATGTTCGAACCGACTGAGCTCAACGGCCCGGTGGTCCGCCCGCCGACCGAACAGGGCGACGGCGAGCAGGACCAGCTGAAGATCGAGCTGACCGGCGCGCCCGCCGCCAAGGCCGGCAAGATCGCGATCGCCAGCGGCCGCGAGCGCGGCGGCGAACCGGCGAAGGTCACCAAGGCCAAGTGGGCCGTCCAGGTGGGCGAGTTCCGCTCCAAGACCGACGCCCACAGGCAGATCGCCCTGGTCGAGAAGAAGTTCGCCGAGCACGTGGATGGCGCCCGTGGCGCCGCCGAGAAGCAAGGCCGCAACTACAAGGCGGTGTTCACCGGCCTCACCGAAGCCGACGCCAGGGACGCCTGCCACGCCATGAAGGCCAAGCGGCTCGCCTGCATGGTGATCGAGCCGGCCTGATCAGTCGCGCAGCAACCGGTCCCGCGCGGCGTTGAGCTGGGCGGCCAACCCGGTGGTGCCGCCCTTGTCCGGGTGGGCCATGCGGATCAGGCGGCCGTAGGCGGCCTGGATCTCCGGTTCGGTCGCGTCCGGCCCCACGCCCAGGATGGATCGGGCCTCCTTCAGGCTCATCTCGCTTGAGCTGGGCGGCGGAGCCGGCGCGCGCGGCGCGTTGATCCGCGCTGTGGTGACCAGCCACAGGCCCAGCACGACCAGGACGATGGAGATCTCCCACCCGCCGCGCATCCCCACATAGGCGGCCGCCGCGAAGGCCGCGATGGAGAACGCGCCGGACATCAGCCGCCACTCGCGGCGCTTCAGCACCCGGCTGCCGCGGCCCAGCCCCACCAGGAACCACAGCACCGCGGCCCCAAGGGCGAGGTAGAGCAGCACGGCTACTCCGCGGCGATCTGCTCGGCGTCGGAGAAGCCCGAGAGACCGAGCGCCGTCATCAGCGCCCGGAGTTCCTGGCGCGCGGCGACGTGCTGCAGCGACATGACCACCGGTCGTATGCTCGGCGAAAGGTCCGCCACCGTCAGGCCAAAGGGGAACAGTTCGCGATAGATCACCCGGTCGCGCAGACCCGGGCCGATGCGGAAACCGACCTTGCGGGAGAGCGTTTCGATCCGCTCCTCCAGGCGCTTGCGGTTGCGGGCCTCGGTGGGGGCGAGGCGGTTGCGCAGCACGACCCAGTCGATCTGTTTGCGGTCCTTCACGGCGCGGGCCTTGCGGCTGTTCCAGACGGTCTCGGAATAGAGGCTGTGGCGCTTCAGTTCCAGCGTCACCGGATCGACCACGCCCAGCATGTCGAAGTCGACGAAGCTGTCGTTCATCGGGGTGACGATCAGGTCGGCCTGGCCGTGGGCGGAGCGGCTGATGGCGGTGTCGCTTCCGGGCGTGTCGATCAGCACGAAGTCGGCGCGTTGGCAGACATCGGCGAAGGCCTCCTCGAAGCGGGCCAGGGCCTCCTCGTCGGTGGCGCGCGCCAGGGCCGCGCCGTCGCTGCTCAGCGGATGCTCCACGGGCATGGGCGCGACGACGCCGTTCGCGGCCAGCCACGCCCTGCGATTGGCGAAGAAGTGCGAGGTCGACTGCTGGCGCAGATCCAGGTCCAGCACGGCGACGGTCACGCCCGCGTGCAGCAGGGCGGTCGCGGTGTGGATCGCGATCGTGGACTTGCCCGCCCCGCCCTTCTCGTTGCCGACCACGATGACACTGGCCTGCGGCATGATCTTAACTCCCTCAGGGTCAGCCCGGGCCGACTCACTTGCGCCTAGAGGAGCGCCCGCGCCGGAGTCGCGTCAACGCGCGCGTGGCCGCGCCCCTGTGGACAACTACCAGGCGCCGGCCTCGCGCAGCTGGCGAGCGAGCTCTGTGGGAACATCGCCAAAGGCTTCGACGGAGAGGTCCTGCGGAGCGTCCTTCGGCTCCAGATAGCGCCACCCCTGGAAGGCGCGGCGCGGCGTGGGCGCCACCCGGACGGGCGTCGGATCGAGCGTCACCTCGCAACGGGCGGCGACACCCTCGCCCACCGTGTTCACCTCGATGATCGCCTGCCGGCAGAGGATCACGCCCTTGAACACCCGGTAGAGCGAGCCGCCGTCGGTCATCTCGGCCGCGCGCTTGGGCGTCTGGCGCGTGCGCATGATCCAGGGATCGCCGGCGCCGTGATGCGCCGCGTGCCAGTCGAGCAGCTCCTCGACGGTCGCCGCGCCGACGCAGAGCTTGATCATGTGAAGCGCCATGGCCCTGGATTAGGGCCGGACCCGGGATTTGGCCAGGGCCTCAGGTCGCCCAGCTGGGCTTGCGGCGTTCCAGGAAGGCGCGCACGCCCTCCTGGCCTTCCGGTCCGACCCGCGCCGCGGCGATGCGGCGAGCGGTCTCGCGCATCATCACCTCGTCGATCGGGTGTCCCTGGACGTCGGCCACCAACTGCTTGGCGTCCGCCACCGCGCCGGGAGCACAGGCGAAGATCTCCGCCGAGATTCGCGCCTGTGCGGCGTCCAGGGCGGCGCCGTCAGCGACGACCTCCCCGATCAGGCCCAGGCGAAGAGCCTGCCCGGCGTCAAACACCTGACCGCTGGCGAACAGTCCGCGCGCCGCGCGCGGACCGATCGCCGCCACCACATAGGGACTGACCGTCGCCGGGATGAGGCCCAGTTTGACCTCGGAGAAGCTGAACCTGGCGTCGGCTGTGGCGATCGCGGTGTCACAGGCGGCCACGACGCCGGCGCCGCCGCCGAACGCCCCGCCCTCGACCAAGGCCACCGTCAGGTGCGGCAGGTCCCACAGCGCCTTCAGCATGCGGGCCATGGCGTAGGCGTCTTCGCGGTTGTCGCTCTCCGGCCAGTCCGCCACTTCGCCCATCCAGTCGAGGTCCGCCCCGGCGCTGAACATGCCGCCGGCGCCCCGCAGGAACACCACGCGCACGCCTTCGGCGCCGCGCAGGGTCTCGAACGCCTCGGCCATGGCGGAGATCAGGTCGGCGTGGAACGCATTCTTCTTCTGCGGCCGGTTGAGGGTGACGGTGACGGCGCCGGTCGGCGTGCCATCGATCCGCACCAGGCCGGCGGTGGGGCTGACGTCAGGCAGTTCGACCAGAGGGTCGGCGATGGGATTGGCGAGCGGGTCTGACACGGGTGGGGTTCCTTCCGAGTGCGCCCTGGTTCGAACGCGCCAGGGAGGAAAGCGGGGCCACAGTTAC
>NZ_SSMZ01000291.1 GCF_004799395.1 Phenylobacterium sp. | reverse complement strand
GCTGATCGGCAACGAAGTGGTGATGGCCCGGCTCTCCACTCCGCCCGTCCACCGCTACATGACCGAGCCGGCCTATGCGGCGGCGAAGGCCGAGCTCTCCCGCCCGGCCGCCGGCCGGCTGGCCAAGATCGAGGCCAACGCCGTGCTGGGCCTGCCCTGGAGCACGGACATGTGGGACGGCTATCCCGCCGACCGGCAACGGGTCCTGGCGCTGATCGAGAAGGCGCGCGCCAACGCCATTGTGGTCTCGGGCAACAGCGACGCCTTCTGGGCCAATGAGCTGTTCGACGCCGAGACCGGCGGCAAGCGCGTCGCCGTCGAGTTCGGCGCGGCCGGGATCAGCAGCCCCGGCCCCGGCGAGCCCTTTCCGCAAGTCCCGCTTGGCGAAGCCTTCGCCAGGTACAATCGCGAGGTGCTGTTCAACAGCCAGACGGCCAAGGGCTTCGTGCTGCTCACCCTGACCCACACGAGCGTCACCGGCGAGCTGATCGCGGTCTCCTCGATCAAGGACAAAGCCTTCACGACCCGGCCCATCGCCACATATCGCGCGACGCCCGGCCCGAACGGCGTCTCGGCCTTGAAGCCGGTCTAGCGCCGCTCGAAGGCGAGCCTGGCGCCGAAGCCCAGGAAGACCAGCCCAGTCGCCCGGTCGAGCCAGCGGACCACCTCGGGGGTCTTCAGCGCCTTGGCGATCGGGCGGGTGGCGGCGATCAGGACGGCGAACCAGACGAGACCCATCAGGACGTGCAATCCGGCCAGCAGGAAGATGAAGGGCGCGGGCGCCACGCCCTTCGGCAGGAACTGGGGCAGGAACGAGACGTAGAAGACGCCGATCTTGGGGTTCAGCAGATTGGTCAGGAGCCCTTTGTGCAGCCAGGCGAGCGGGCTCGCGCCGGAGGCGGCGCCCGCGCCGACGTCGAAGCGGTCGCGGGGCTTCAGCAGCATGCCGAACCCTAGCCAGACCAGGTAGGCGGCGCCGCCCCACTTCAGGACGTTGAAGGCCATCGCCGAGGCCTGCAGAAGGGCCGCCAGGCCCAACGCCGCCGCTGCGCCCCAGACCAGGCAACCCAGACCGATGCCGATCGCCGCGAGAGCTGCGCGCCTCGGGCCTTCGACCGCGGCCGCGCGCAGGACCAGCGCTGTGTCCAATCCGGGCGTGATGGTCAAAAGGCCCGCGGCCAGCGAGAAGGCGAGCAGGGCCTGAAGGACGGTCATGGCGCATCCTTCAGGTGGCAGTCCTCGATCACCCGATAGAAGCAGGACCGTGCGCCGGTATGGCAGGCGCCGCCATCGCCCTGCGGCCGGACCTTCAGCCAGACGCAGTCCTGGTCGCAGTCGATTCGCGCTTCCACGACTGCCTGGATCTGGCCGCTGGTCGCGCCCTTATGCCAGAGCTCGCTCCGGCTTCGGCTGAAGTAATGCGCCTCGCCGGTCGACAGCGTCAGACTTAGCGCCTCGGCGTTCATCCAGGCGAACATCAGCACCTCGCCGGTGTCGGCGTGCGTCGCCACCGCCGCGATCAGGCCATTGGCGTCGAAGCGCGGCGCGAGCTCGGCGCCATGCTCCAGGGCGTGCTTGTCAGGCGCGGTGGGGAAGGTCGCGGTCATGGGCTCCATATGGCGCCGCTGGGGCGAGCGGCGCTAGAGGCGCCCTTCCGCCTTCAAGGCGCGTTCGGCGTTGCGAGACCAATGTGGACCCCATAGCCGGCTATGGTGACCTGCTTCAGGCCCCACGAGGGCTTATCGAACACCTGGTCCTGCGAGCTCAGGTTGAGGACGATCCGATACGGCCCCTCCGGGGTCGCGATCTCCGTCGCCTCGAAGGGATAGGGCAACTGGTCGGCCATCGGACGCGCGCCGGCGCTGGCGGAGCGGAACAGCCGGAAGGGCGTCCGTCCGCCGGCTTTGGGGTCCATCAGGATGCTGTTCATGGCCCCGACCTGCTGATCGAAGCGGGCGATCGCGCTCACCAACTCCGGCGGCGTGGCGTCAAAGGAAAAGGCCGGCGAAAGCCGCTCCGGAAAATAGATGATCCCCACGGCGCCATGGATCACCGAACTCCAGGCCATCAGGTTGAACTCGGCCGGTGTCGGGACGGGCGTACCCTCGCCGAACGGCGATGTCCCGATGAAGCTCATCACCGGCTTTCCGTCCGACCAGGCGCGCTGGCGATCCAGGGATATGCCGTGGACCGTGGAGGCGTACCCATCGTTGGAGGCGATGACCAAGGCCCGGCGCTCCTGGACGGGATAGGGGTCAGAGGCCAGCCAGTCACTGGCTGGGCCGTGCATGTAATCGCGCATAATGGCGTTGTTCTGCGCCCAGTCTGGGTAGATGTGCCCGCCGATATGGTTGGTCCAGATCGGCACGAACCGACCGGCGGCCTTGGCCGCCGCGCGCCAGGGCGCCGCCTGTTTCACAACCTCGGCCGGGTCATGCGCCACCGACCCGTAGTCGACCCGCCCGACCCTGGTGTCGGAGGGCTCGTCATCGGTGGCCCAGGCGATGAGATGGACATCCTTGAGGTCGCTCGCGGGATCGCCGGCCGGGCGGCGGATCTGGTCGAGCCCCTTGGCGTCGGCGGCGCGGGCCCAAGCCAGGGGGTCATGCCCCTGGGGAATCTCGACGACTGTGTTGATCCCGCGCGCCTTCCAGGCGTC
>NZ_SSMZ01000290.1 GCF_004799395.1 Phenylobacterium sp. | reverse complement strand
CCTACCTGACCATCGAGCTGAAAGGCCCGATCCCGCGAGAGTTCCGCGAGGCCTTAGGCAACCGCATCTACGGCTGCGACGACTGCCTGGCGGTCTGTCCGTGGAACAAGTTCGCCGCCCTTGCCGCCGAGCAGAAACTGCAGGCCCGCGAGGCCCTCCGCGCCCCGTCCCTCGCCGATCTCGCCCGCCTCGACGACGCCCAATTCCGCGCCCTGTTCAGCAAGAGCCCCGTCAAGCGCATCGGCCGCGACCGGTTCGTCCGCAACGTTCTCTACGCCATCGGAAATTCCGGCAATCCGGCGCTGGCGTCGGCGGCGGAGCGGCTGTTGGCCGATCCTTCGCCGCTGGTGCGTGGCGCCGCGGTCTGGGCCTTGGGTCAGCTGATGGACGCCGAAGCCTTCGAGGGCCTGCGCGTCGGCCACATGGGCGAACCCGACGCCGATGTCCTCGCCGAGTGGTCCGACGGCTGTCCCGCGCCGCCGCGCCCCGGCGCCTGAACATTTTTGGCCGACGGCTGACGCGCGTAGCGTCCGTGCTATGCAAGCGGCGCTGTAGATTGCGGAGATCGGTCGTCCATGGCGAAAGCGGAGGAAGCGCGGGAAGCCGAGGCCGCCGAAACGACGGTGGCCGGCGCCGGACTCGGCGCGGCCCTGGCGCTGGCGCTCGGCCGTCGCAAGGCGAAGCCCAGCGGTGATCCGGCCCTCGACGCCTTCCTGGCCGAACACACCCGCCTGGCGCGCCTGCAATCCGAGCATCTGCACGAAACCGGCGATCTGGCTCTTTCGCGCCTGCGCTGGGCCCGTTTCAGCGACCGGTTGAAGGCGCTCCTGCAAATGATGACCGCCCTGGTCGGAGCCGGCGTCGTGGCCCTGGTGGCGATGATGGTCTGGCAGGCGCGCGAACAGCACGGACTGCAGATCGAGGCCTTCTCCGTGCCGCCCGACCTCGCCCGCGGCGGCCTGACCGGCCAGGTGGCCGCCAGCCGCTTCCTCGACAAGCTGCAGGCCCTGCAGACAGCCACCGAGGACTCCGACCGGCCGTCACAGTCGTACGAGGGCAACTGGGGTTCCGACGCGAAGGTCGAGATCCCCGAAACGGGCCTCACCTTCGGCGAGTTCGAGAAATTGCTGCGCGACAAGGTCGGCCATGTGAGCCGCGTCAGCGGCGAGGTGCTGACGACGCCGACCGGAATCGCGCTTACCGCCCGCATGGGCGACGCCCCGCCGCAGACCTTCACCGGCCCAGCCACCGCCTTCGATGAGCTGGCCCAAAAGGCGGCCGAGGCGGTCTATCGAGCGAACCAGCCCTATCGCTATGTGGAATATCTGGACAAGGAAGACCGCTGGGACGAGGCCTTCGCCGTCATCTCGGACCTTGCCGCCACCGGCCCGATGAGCGAGCGCGGCTGGGCCTACGCCAGATGGGCGGTCATGGACCTCAATGATCATGGGGATCTGGCCGCGGCGCGCAGCCATGCCGCGCGGGGTTTGGGCTTTGGCGCCGGCTCCGACCTCGAAGACCGCATCAGCCTCGTGAACGCCGAGGTCTGGTCGGGGCACGACGAGGCGGTGCTGGCGATCTCCAAGATCCTCGATCACGACGACCAGAAGCGGGCCCCCGACACCAGCGAGGTCTTCTATGTGGAGAACAAGCTGCTGGGGCGCGCCTTCCTGCAGTTCGTGGTCCCTGACTTCCCGGCGTCGGCGCAGACCTGGCTGGCGATCGCTACGCAGGAAATCCTGCACTTCGGGGAGCCGGCGCCGGCCATGGCCGAGACGGCTGACGCCCTGGGACACGATCTGGCTGCTGCGGCGGCGGTCCAGCGAACGGCCCAGGTTCCGGCGGACAGCGAGATGCTCTGGGTTGTCGCCGAGGGCGCGTTCGAGGCTCTCCCAGCCTACTGGATCGCCGTCGAGCGCGGCGATTGGGCCGCCGCCCTGGCCGACGCTCGCGCGGTGGACGCCGCCCTGGAAGCCGGCCGCGCCAAGAAGCCGGTATATGGTCTGATGCAACGGGTCTGGATCTGGCCGCTGGAGGCGCGCGCCCTGTCGGCCATCGGCCAGGCGGCCGAGGCCCAGGCGTTGATCGGCAGAACGCCGCTCGACTGCTACCTCTGCCTTCGGGTGCGCGGCAGGATCGCCGCCGACGGTCGCGATTGGACCGACGCGGACCGTGAGTTCGCCGAGGCCGTGCGCCTCGCGCCGTCATCGCCCTTCGCGGAGGCTGAATGGGCCGAGGCGCGGCTCGCCCGCGGCGACGCGGACGGGGCCATCGCCCTGGCGAAGCGGTCGGCGGCCAAGGCCCCGCGCTTCGCCGATCCCCTGGAGGTCTGGGGCGAGGCGCTGATGGCCAAGGGCGATTTCGCGGGCGCCGCGGAGCGCTTCGCGGCGGTCGACAAGCTGGCCCCGCACTGGGGAGCGAACCACCGGCGTTTGGGTGAGTCGCTGGCGAAGCTTGGCAAGTCGGATGAGGCGCGAACTCAATTCCAGGCCGCGGGCCGACCCTAGAAGGTCGCGGGCGGCATGTCCTTCAGCCGCGGCAGGACCTTGTCCTTTTCCGACAGCAGCGGCTCCACATCCAGCGGCCAGGCGATGCCGATGTCGGGGTCGTTCCAGATCAGGCCGCCCTCGAGCTGGGGCGCGTAGTCGCCGTCGACCTTGTAGAAGAGCTCAGTGTCGTCGGTCAGTGTCATGTAGCCGTGGGCGAAGCCGCGCGGCACCCACAGCTGCTCGCCGGTCTCGGCGGTGAGCGCGGCGCCGACCCAGCGGCCGTAGGTCGGCGAGCCCGTCCGTACGTCGACCGCCACGTCGAAGATCGCGCCCTTCAAAACCCGCACCAACTTGCCCTGGGCGTGCGGCGCCTTCTGGAAGTGCAGGCCCCGCACCGTGCCCTTGAGGCCGTTGAACGCCTGGTTGTCCTGCACGAACTGGGTGTCCACGCCGGCGGCCAGCAAGGCCTTGTGGCTCCAGGTTTCGGCGAACCAGCCTCGCGCATCGCCATGGCGCTTCGGCGTGATATGCAGAACCTCGGCGAGGGCCAGGGGCGTGATCGTCGTCATGTCGGCTCGGAAACGTGGGAGTGACCTCTCGGATGGCGCGCGCCGGAGCGATTGGCAAGCCCTCAGCGCCGGCTGTGAGCGTGGTGATCGTGGTCTATGAGAGCGGCCCGACGCTGGCGGAATGCCTCGCGGCGCTGAAGACCCAGACCTTCACGAGCTATGAGGTTCTGCTGGTCGACAACGCCTCCAGCGACCGCACGGCCCAGACCGCCGCCGCCGCCGACCGCAAGATCCGCCTGATCGAGAACGCCGAAAACCTGGGCTTCGCCGCGGCCGTGAACCAGGGCGCAAAGGCTGCACGGGGTCAGTGGCTCGCGCTGCTCAACCCCGACGCCTATGCCGATCGAGCTTGGTTGGAACGTCTGGTTGCGGCGACCGAGGCGAACCCCGCCGTTCACTGCTTCACCTCCCGCCAGTTGATGGCCGAGGACCCGAGCCGCCTCGACGGCCTTGGCGATGTCATGGCGCTGGCCGGCTACCCGTTCCGCGGAGGCTACACCCACAAGGACCCCGGTCCGATTGCGCCCGGCTGGGTGTTCTCGGCCTGCGGTGGCGCCATGCTGGTCGAGCGCGACCTGTTCCTGCGCCTGGGCGGCTTCGACGAGCGGCTGTTCTGCTACTGCGAGGACGTGGACCTGGGCTACCGCCTTCGGCTGATCGGCGAACTGACGCTGCTGGTCCCGGACGCCGTGGTGCGCCACGTGGGCTCGGCCTCGACCGGCGGGCGGCGCTCGGACTTCGCGGTCTTCCACGGCACCCGCAACCGCTTCTGGGTCTTCGTCAAGGACACGCCGCCGGTGCTGTTCTGGCTGACGTTGCCGCTGCACGTCCTGGCGACCGCGGTGCTCTTCGCCCGTCACGCCACCCGCGGCGAGGTGGCGACGCCGATCAAGGGCCTAGTCGCCGGGATCCGGAACATCGGCGTCGCCCTCGACGCCCGCCGCGAAGCTCAGGCGACCCGCAAGGTCGGCTCCTGGGCGATCGCGCGGGCCATGACCTGGAACCCGCTCGACCTGCTGCTCCGCCGAGCCTTCATCCAGCGGAAGCGGCCCACTCCGTAAGCCGGCGCATGAAGGCCTGGCCGCGCTCCATCTGGGAGACTTCCACGAACTCGTCCGGCTGGTGCGCCTGGGCGATAGATCCGGGACCGCAGAGCACGGTCGACAGGCCCGCACGCTGGAACTGCCCGGCCTCGGTGGCGAAGGACACCGCCCTGGGCGGCCCGTTGTCGCCAGCCAGCCGCCGGGCGAAGTTCTCCGCCGCCCCATCCGGCTCCGGCGCAAAACCGGGCACATTGGAGAGCGTCTCGATCACCACGCCCGCCTCCGGCGCGCGGGCCTTCAGCGCCGCATCCATTGCCCGCACCTCGGCCACGAAAGGCGCCAGGATCGCTAGCGGATCCAGGGGCGGTTGGGTCCGCAGGTCGAAGATGAACTTGCATTCCCGCGCCAGGATGTTGCCGGCCGTGCCGCCGTGCACCGTACCGATGGTCAGCGTCGGCCACTTGGGCGTGAAGGGCGAAGCGGGGTCCGCGTCGCGCTCCAGCCCTTCGGCCAGCTCGGTGAGCGCAGCCATCAGCTTCACCGCCGCCATGATCGCCGAGACCCCCTGCTGGGTCTGGCTGGAGTGCGCTTCGCGGCCGGTCACGGTGACCCGGAAGTTGGCGATACCCTTGTGGCCGTTCACCGCGACCATGTCGGTCGGCTCGCCCACCACCACGAAGGCGGGGGCCGGCAGTTCGCGCTGGATGACCTCGATCATCGACGGCGCGCCCAGGCAGCCGATCTCCTCGTCATAGGAAAAAGCCAGGTGCACCGGCTTCCTCGGATTGGCCGCGATCAGGCCGGGCACGGCGCCCAGCGCCAGTGCAAGGAACCCCTTCATGTCGCAGGTCCCGCGGCCATAGAGCCGCCCGTCGCGCTCGACCACGGTCCAGGGATCGGTGCTCCACGGCTGGCCGTCCACCGGCACGACGTCGGTGTGGCCGCTCAGCACCGCACCGCCCTCCACATTGGGACCGACCGTCGCCAGCAGGTTGGACTTGGTCCCCTCGGCGTTCAGCACCCGCCGGTGCGGCACGCCGTGACGGTCGAGGTAGGCCTCCACCCATTCGATCAACGCCAGGTTCGAGTGGCGCGAGGTGGTGTCGAAGCCGATCAGGGTCTGAAGGATGTCGCGGTCGGGGCCGGAGAAGCTCATGGGCAAAATCCATAGACCCACGCTCGCGGGGCCTCAAAGGAATCCGCAGCCGTGATAGGCAGGGCCATGGCGACCGCTCCGAAAATCACCATCCGCCCCGCCCGCCGAGAGGATGTCGCCGCCATTGTGGCGCTCCTGGCCGACGATGGCCTGGGGGCCGGTCGCGAGGCGGTCAGCGATCCGCCGCTGCCGGCCTATCTCGACGCCTTCGACAAGATCGCCGCCAACCCGCGCGCTCTGTTGGCGGTCGCGGAGGATGGGGCGGCGAGGGCGGTCGGGACGCTGCAGCTCACCTTCATCGCCGGCCTGTCGAACCAGGGCGCCGAACAGGCCCTGGTCTCGGCGGTTCGCATCGCCTCAGACCTGCGTGGCCGGGGGCTTGGCGAGGTCTTGATGCAGTGGGCCATGGATGAAGCGCGCCGCCGCGGCTGCAAACAGATGGAGCTTCTTAGCGACACCAGCCGCACCGACGCGCACCGGTTCTACGAGCGGCTGGGATTCGAGAGGAGCCACGTCGGGATGAAGCGGGCGCTCTAGGGACGGCCAGCGGCCCTCACCCCTGCTCCACCGACCCCGGGCCGGGCAGGTAGTCGATCAGTTCGATGCGGAAGATCAGCGCCGCGTTCCCCGGGATCGGACCTTGGCCCTCGGGGCCGTAGCCCAGCTCCGGCGGCACATAGAGGATCCACTCGTCGCCCGGCCGCATCATCGGGATGGCTTCCTGCCAGGCCTTGACCAGATTCTTCAGCGGCATGCTGGCCGGCTGGCCGCGCTCGTAGGATGAGTCGAATACCGTGCCGTCGACCAGCTTGCCTTCGTAGTTGACCTTCACCTCGTCGTTGAGGTGCGGCTTGGCCCCGGTGGTCGGCCCAGAGTGGACGATCCTGTACTGCAGGCCGTCCGGCAGGACGACGACTCCGGGCTCCTTGGCGTTCTTCGCGAGGAACTGTGCCGAGGCCACGCTCTGGTCCGGCGCGGCCTTGACGACCGGCGTCTTCGGCTGGCAGGCGGCCAGCGCCAGGGCGGCGGCGGCAATCATCACTATACGGATCATTCTCTAGAACCTCTTCAGACAGCGCGCGGCGGGTAGCCCGCCTCACGCAGGGCGTCCATGATTTCCTGGGTGTGCTGGGCGTCGCGGGTCTCGATCAATATGTCGAACTCCGCGCCCTTGGCCGGCACGTCCAGCGCGAGGCGGTTGTGCGCCACCTCGATGATGTTTGCGCCCATCCGCCCGATGATCGCCGAAACTGTGCCCAACAGGCCCGGCCGGTCGTCGCCGATGATCCGTAGGCTGACGATGCGTTGTTCACGGACCAGCTCGCGGGTCAGGACCGAGGCCAGGAGGCGCGTGTCGATGTTGCCGCCGGTGATCACCAGCCCGCAGCTCTTGCCCCGGAACCGCTCGGGGTAAGCCAGCAGCGCGGCCAGCGATGCTGCGCCCGCGCCCTCGGTCACCGTCTTCTCCACATTGCAGTAAAGCGCCACGGCGCGCTCGAAGAACGGCTCCTCGATCAGCAGCACCTCGTCCACCAGCGGACGGACCACCGAATAGCTGAGATCGCCCACCTGCTTGACGGCGATGCCCTCGGCGATGGTCGCCCCACCGGTGGTCACCCCGGCGTTGACGCCGCGCATCTTGGCGGTGAACGAGGGGTACATGGCCGGCTCGACGCCGACGATCCGGATGTCCGGCTTCACGTGCTTGGCCGCCGTCGCCATGCCGGCGATCAGCCCGCCGCCGCCGATCGGGATCGGCAGGATCTCCAGGTCCGGGGCGTCTTCCAGCATCTCCAGCGCCACCGTGCCCTGGCCGGCCATCACGTCGAGGTCGTTGAACGGGTGCACGAACACCAGGTCGCGCTCGTCGCGCAGCTTCATGGCGAAGGCGAAGGCCTCGTCATAGCCTTCGCCATCGATCACCACCACGGCGCCATGGGCTCGGGTCTGCTGCACCTTCACGAAGGGCGTCGCCTTGGGCATGACGATGGTCACCGGGATGCCCAGGCGCGCGGCGTGATAAGCTAGGCCCTGGCTGTGGTTGCCGGCCGAGGCGGCGATCACGCCGCGCTTCTTCTCGGCCTCGGTGAGCTGCAGGAGCTTGTTCAGCGCCCCGCGCTCCTTGTAGGCGGCGGTGAACTGCAGGTTCTCGAACTTTACCCACACGTCCGCCCCGGTGATCTCAGACAACGTCCGCGACCGTCGGCACGGAGTGCGCTCAATATGACCCTGCAGCCGATCCTTGGCTGCGAGGATGTCATCGAAGGCGAGGGTCATGGCGGGCCGGAGGCTGGAGGACGCGGGGGCGTAAAAAGGGGCGCAACCTAACGGCGCACCGCCCCTGCTGCAATGCAGCAGCTAGAGCAGGTCCGTTCGCCCCGCCGCCTTGACCGCCTGCACTGCCGCCCGGACCGCGCCGGGCGCATCGCGACGCGTGACCAGGACGACGCCGTTCTCGACGACCACGGCCAGGTCTTCCACACCCGCCAACACCACGACCGGGCCGTCTGAGATCGCCAGGTTGTCCCTGGTGTCGACCGCGATTACCGGCCCCTGCAACACGTCGCCGGCGGGTGTCCTGGCGCCCTCGGCCCACAGGGCGCCGTAGGCGCCCACGTCACTCCAGCCGATGTCAGCGGAGACCACCATCGCCTTGTCGGTATTCTCGAAGATGGCCACGTCGACGGCGACGGCCGGGGACCGCACGAAGGCCTCGCCCAGGCGCACCGCGCCGCCCTCTCGCGGCGCCTCTGCGACCGCGGCCCGTGCGGCGGCGGCGAGTTCGGGGGCCAGGCGCGCCATCTCGGCCAGGAAGATGTCGGGCCGGAACAGGAAGATCCCGGCGTTCCAGCTGTAGGCCGGGTCGGCGATATAGCGCTCGGCCGTCGCCAGGTCGGGCTTCTCCACGAAGGCGGCGACCTTGCGCACGACACCGTCCCCGACTTCGGCTCGGATATAGCCGTAGCCGGTCTCAGGCGACGTTGGCGTGATGCCGAAGATCACCAGGGCTCCCGCCTCCGCCGCGGCCGTTCCCGCCGCCACGGCCGCGCGCAATGCGGCAGGGTCCGTGATCTTCGCATCGGCATGGACCATCAGCACCAGATCGCAGCCGTCCGCTGAAGCGACCTCGGCGGCCACGGCGGCGGCCGGTCCGGTGTTGCGGCCCTGCGGCTCCAGAATCAGCGCGGCGGGCGTGACCCCGACTTCAGCCAGCTGCGTCCGCACCAGATCGGCGTGGGCGGCGCTGCAGATCACCATCGGCGGCGCGTAGGCCTCCGTCGTGAAGCGCAGCGCGGTATCCTGGATGAGCGTCCGCTCGCCGCCCAGCGCGTGAAACTGCTTGGGCTTGGCCTGGGTCGACAGGGGCCAGAGCCGCGTGCCGGCGCCGCCGGACATCAGGACAGGGGTGATCTTGCTCACGGCGCCTCGTCGAACTGCGGGGCGTCATCGCCGATGATCACCCAGCCCGGCTTGGAGCCGACATGGATGTGGCCCGAGAGGCTCAACGGTGGGTCGCCGTCGAGCCCGCCCGCGGGGACCCACATGGGGTCGCCCTGCGGTGTCGGCTGCGGCGCCGGCGATCCGCAATGCTGGCGGAATACCGTGCTCCAGCCGGAGGGCAGGGCGAAGGTCTGCCGCTCATCCTCGCCCGCGAGCCAGGCGAAGCGCTCATTGCGCACCGCCAGCACGGCGATGGAGCCGGCCCCGGAGACCTTGCGGCACTGGGAGCAGTGGCACATGCCGACCGGCGGCAACCGCTCGCGGAGGCCGTAGCGGACGGCGCCGCAAAGGCATTCGCCCACGGCGGCGAATTCTGAAGCCGGCTCGCTCATTCGCCCTCCATCGCTCACCGGCGGCTCTTTAGGCCGCTTCGCCCGGGGCGTCGAACTCTGCGACGAGGTGGCCGGGCGCGACTTCACGCAGCTGCGGCGGCAGGATCGGAGCGTTGGGGTCGAGCGGCAGGCGCGAGGGCAGGAAGCGCAACGCCGCGCGCGGATCCATGGGGCTTGGCGGCTCGCCGGCCAGCTTCACCCGGCGGCGCGTGCGTTCGATGGCCGGATCGGGGATCGGGGCGGCGGACAGCAAGGCTTTTGTGTACGGGTGCTGGGCGGCCCGATAGATTCGCTCGCGGTCGGCGGTCTCCACGACCCGGCCCAGATAGAGCACCAGCACCCGGTGGCTGATCTCGCGCACCACCGCCAAGTCGTGGCTGATGAAGATCATCGACAGCCCCATATCCTTCTGCAGCTGGATCAAGAGGTCGATGATCTGGGCGCGGATCGAGACGTCGAGTGCTGAGACCGCCTCGTCGCAGATCACCAGCCGGGGCTTCAGGATCATGGCGCGGGCGATCCCCACCCGCTGGTTCTGGCCGCCGGAAAGCTCGTGCGGATAGCGGTTGATCAGCCCGGGATCGAGCTCGACTCTGGCCATCATCGCCGCGACCTCGGCGTCCCGCTCGGCGCGGCTCATATCGGTGCGGAACACCTCCAGCGGTTCGGCGATGGACGAGCCGATGGTCGCGCGCGGATCGAGGCTGGCCAGGGGGTCCTGGAAGACGATCTGCAGGTCCCTGCGCGCCGCGCGCATCGCCTCACGGTCCGCGCGCGTGATGTTCCGGCCCAGCAGGGTCACCGTCCCCTCCGTCGCCGGCAGCAGGTTCAGCACCGCCCGCGCCAGGGTCGACTTGCCAGAGCCGCTCTCGCCGACCACGCCCAGGGTCTCGCCCTGCCGCACCTGGAATGAGACTCCGTCCACGGCCCGCAGCGTCTTCGCGCCCCCGAACAGCCCGTGGCGGATGGGGAACCAGACCTTGACGTCGCGGCCCTCGACGATCACCGGCGCCTCGGCGGCCACCGGCGCCAGGACCGGGCGCCCGCCGCGGCCCTCCCGATCCAGCCGCGGGATCGCGTCCAGCAGGGCCCGCGTGTACTCGGTCGCCGGCGTCCGGAAGACCTGCTCGGCCGTCCCCGCCTCCACGTAGGCCCCGTCCTTCATCACGCAGACCCGGTCGGCGAGGCGGGCGATGACCCCCATGTCGTGGGTGATCAGCACCATGGCGGTCCCAGTTTCGCGGCCGAGTTCGGCCATCAGGTCGAGGATCTCCGCCTGCACGGTCACATCCAGGGCCGTGGTCGGCTCGTCGGCGATCAGGAGCTCCGGACCTCCGGCCATGGCCGCGGCGATCATCACCCGCTGGCGCATGCCGCCGGAAAGCTCGTGCGGATATTGCCGAAGTCGCGCCTGCGCGTCGGAAATCTGCACTTTTTCCAGCCAAAGCCGGGCGCGCGCCACCGCGTCGCGGTCCGACAAGCCCAGGTGCAGGCGTAAGGGCTCGGCGATCTGCTCGCCGATCCGCACGTGCGGGGTCAGCGCCGTCAGCGGGTCCTGGAAGATCATGGTCATCTTCGAGCCGCGGACGCGGTTCAACTCACGGGCCTTGAGGCCCAGGAGCTCTTGGCCCAGGAACTTCGCCGAGCCCGACGCGCGGCCGTTGCGGGCCAGCAGCCCCATCACCGCCATGAAGGTCTGGCTCTTGCCCGAGCCGCTTTCGCCGACCACGCCCAAGGTCTCGCCGCGCGCGATCGCCAGGGACACGCCCCGCACCGCGTTCACCGCCCCGTCGTGGGTGTCGAAGTCCACGCGCAGGTCGGTCAGTGTGAGGACGGCAGGCGGCGGGGATGGGGGCAAACGGGCGCCTCGGGGAGCTTGGTTTCCGACCTTAGACAGCCGCCCGGCCTTTTTGAAATCGCCGCGCCACACCGAGCGCCGCTATAGTGCCCCCGTGCCCGAAAGCCCGTCATCCCAACCGCCGCGACCGGCGCTGTTCCTCGACCGCGACGGGGTGCTGAACGAAGACCACGGCTACGTCTCCCGCTGGGAGGATTTCCGCTGGATCCCCGGCGCGCGCGAGGCGGTCGCGGCCTTCAACCGCGCCGGCTGGCTGGTGATCGTGGTGACCAATCAGTCCGGCGTCGGCCGCGGCTTCTATACCGAGGACGCCGTCCGGGTCCTGCACGCCAGGATGGCCGAAGACTTGGCCACCGTCGGCGCCCACATCGACGCCTTCTACTACGCGCCGCAGCACCCGGAGGCGCCGGTGGACGCCTACCGCCACCCCGACCCGCCGCTGCGCAAGCCCAACCCCGGCATGATCCTGCAGGCGCTGGCGGACTGGCCCATCGACCGCGACGCCTCCCTGCTGATCGGCGACAAGCCCTCGGACCTGGAGGCGGCGTTGCGGGCCGGGATTAAGGGCGTGCTGTTCGAAGGCGGCGACCTGCGCCAGTTCCTGGCCGATGAGGCGTTGCTGCCGACCTAGCGCCCCTCCATCCGCGCCAGCATACGTTCCAGGGTCGCGAGCTCATCCGCCTCGCCGGGCGGCTTGTCCCAACGGATGCGGTTGATCCTGGGGAACCGCATGGCGACGCCGCTCTTGTGCCGCGTCGAGCGTTGCAGCCCCTCGAACGCCACCTCGAACACCAGGCCGTGGTGCGGCTCGGCCCTAACTGACCGCACCGGCCCGAACCGCTCGATGGTGTTGTCGCGGACGTATTTGTCGATCTGCTTCAGCTCCTCGTCGGTGAAGCCGAAATAGGCCTTGCCCACGGGGGTCAGGACGCGCGCGCCGCCATCGCCGTCCGTCCAGATCCCAAAGGTGTAGTCGGAATAGAAGCTCGACCGCTTGCCGTGGCCGCGCTGGGCGTACATCAGCACCGCGTCGATCAGCAGGGGATCGCGCTTCCACTTGAACCACGGCCCCTTCGGACGCCCCGCCTCGTAGATCGAATCCCACCGCTTCAGCATCAGCCCCTCGGCGATCTGGGGATCGCCCGCCGGCGGATCGGCGCGCAAGGCCGCGATCTCCGCCCAGGTTTCGAACGGCTGGACCGGCGACAGGTCGATGCGCGGACTGGCTTCCTTCGCCACGAAGGCCTCCAGGCGCTTGCGGCGCTCTGCGAAGGGCAGGACCCGTGTATCCTCGTCGCCTTCGGCCAGCAGGTCGTAGGCGCGGATGGCGGCGGGGAAATTGGCCAGGGCCTTGGCGTCGACGGTCTTGCGGTTCAGCCGCTGCTGCAGGTCGGCGAAGCTGGCGACCTTGCCGTCGCGCATGACCAGTAGTTCGCCGTCGATCGCGCCCTCGGCGTCCAGCGCGCCGACCACGTCGGGGAAGCTCTTGGAGATGTCGTCGCCGGTGCGGGTGTAGAGCCGACGCACCCCGCGCTCGTTGACGGCCTGCACCCGGATGCCGTCCCACTTCCACTCGGCGGCGTAATCGGCCGGGTCGAGCTTGGCGAAATCCACCGCCTCGTCGATCGCCTGGGCCAGCATGGCGGGGCGGAAGCGGCCGGGGTTCTCCGACGACGGCCGTTCGCCGCGGCCCTCCAGCCAGGCGAACAGGTCCTCGTAAGGCGCATGCAGCGCGTGCCACAGCTCCTCGATCTCGGCGGCCGGCACAGGTTCGGCGCCCATAACCGCCGCCGCCCGCTTGGCCAGCCGCGCGGTCAGGCCGACGCGCAAGCCGCCGGTCATCAGTTTCAACAGAGCCCAGCGCCCGGTGGGCTGCAGGGCGTCCAGCCAGCCCTCGATCAGCGTCTGCACCTCGGCACGGCTCGCGCCGCGCAGGGCGTCGACCACCTCCGACAGCTCCGGCTCGCGGTTGGCGCCGGGCCGGGCCGGCCAGACCAGGGCCACGGTCTCGGCCAGGTCGCCCACATAGTCGTAGGACCACCAGAAGAGCTGCGGGTCCATCCGCGCTTCCACGGCCCTTCGGATGAACGCGGGCTTGGCCGCGTCGAATCTGAGGTCCCCGGTCAGCGCCGCCAGCGCCCAGCCCCGCTCCGGGTCCGGCGTGACCCGCAGATAGTCTCGCACCAAGGTCAGCTTGGCGTTGCGCGACGCCGTCAGCGAGAGCCGGTCGAGGAGTTCGGCGAAGGCGCGCACCTATCCGTCGTCCTCTTCCTCGTACCCCACCAGCGCCAGGGCCCGCGCCGGCACGCCATGCATCTCCGCCCAGCGCGCCAGGGCCTCCTCCCGCCCATGGGTGATCCACAACTCCCCTGGCCGAAGCTCGTCCACAGTGGCGGTGAGCTCGTCCCAGTCGGCATGGTCTGAGATCACCAGGGGCAGCTCGACGCCGCGCTGGCGGGCCCGGGCGCGGACCTGCATCCAGCCCGAGGCAAACGCGGTCACCGGGTCGGGGAAGCGGCGGCTCCAGCGGTCCTGGGTGGCCGAGGGCGGGGCGATGATGATCTGGCCGGCGAAGTCGTCCTTCTTGCCGCCGGTGGCCGGCGCCAGCGGCCCCAGATCGATCCCGTGGCGCTCATAGAGCGCGTTCAGCCGCTCCAGCGCCCCATGCACATAGATCGGCGCGTCCCAGCCGGCTTCCCGCAGCAGGCGGATGGTCCGCTGGGCCTTGCCGAGCGCATAGGCGCCCACCAGGTGGCTGCGCTCCGGGAACTGCGCCACCGAGCGTAGCAGTCGGGCGATCTCCTCGCGATCGTCCGGATGGCGGAACACCGGCAGGCCGAAGGTGGCCTCGGAGATGAACACGTCGCAGGGCACAGGCTCGAATGCCGGGCACGTCGGGTCGCGCCTGCGCTTGTAGTCGCCGCTCACCACCATGGTCAGGCCCTTCCAGCGCACCACCGCCTGGGCCGAGCCCAGCACGTGGCCCGCCGGAACCAGCGTCACCTCCACGTCGTCGCGCGCCACCGCCTCGCCATAGGCCGCGGCCTGCGTCGTTCCCGCGAACTCCAGCCCATAGCGCTCGGCCATGATATTCAGGGTCTCACGCGTGGCCAGCACCGCGCCATGGCCGGCCCGCGCGTGGTCGGCATGGCCATGGGTGATCACCGCGCGCGCCACCGGCCGCGTCGGGTCGATGTAGAAGTCCCCGGGCGCGCAATAGAGGCCCTCGGGCTTCGGGCAGAGCAGGTCCTGCGGTCGGATCATCGCGTTTCAATGTAGTGCGCGGCGTAAGGCTCCGCTCAAGAGCCCGATTGACCGGCGGCGGCCCCGGTCCTACCGCCTTGGTCCATGAGCGACGTCCCCGAGGCCTTCCGCGAGATCGCCGAGCGCATGGTGCAGGTGACACCCCAGGCCGCCGCGCTCGGCATGCGGTTCGTCTCCGTCTCGCCCGCCCGCGGCTCGCTCGATGTCCCCTGGCGCGAGGACCTGGTGGGTGACCCCGACACCGGCGTCATCGCCGGCGGGGTGGTGACCACGCTGCTCGACCACACCTGTGGCCTGGCCATGGCCGCCGCCGCCGGGACCGAGCCCTTTTCCACCGCCACCCTCGACCTGCGCATTGACTACATGCGCGCCGCCGCGCCGCGGACCGGCGTCGTCTGCGAGGCGCACTGTTACAAGATTACCCGTTCCATCGGCTTCGTCCGGGCCGAGGCCTGGGACGTCGACCGCTCGGACCTGGTCGCCACCGCGCAGGCGGCCTTCATCCTCAACCGGCCGAACCCATGACGAGCCCCGCCGAGCAGCTGCAGGCCTTTATGCAGCGGGTGCCCTACATCCGGTTCCTCGGCATGCAGGCCGAACTGGCGGGTGACGAGATGACCGCCATCCTGCCGCCCTCGCAGCGCCTGATCGGCAACACCTTCATACCGGCCCTGCACGGCGGCGTGATCGGCGCTTTCCTGGAGATGACCGCGCTGGCGCAGCTCTCGGTCGCGGAGCCGGCGCGGCGGCTGCCCAAGACCATCGACGTGACCATTGAATATCTCCGCCCCGGACGCGGGGGGCTGACGTCCTACGCCCGCGCCGACCTGCGCAAGGTCGGCCGCCGCATCGCCAACGTCCACGTCGAAGCCTGGCAGGACGACCGCGATAAGCCCTTCGCGGCGCTGCGCGGGCATTTCCTGCTGAGCTCGGACAGCTAGCCCTTCGGCGCCGCCGCCATCTCCTTGTGGACCTGGTCCAGCATCGCCTGGGCCTTGGTCATGGCCTCCTGGTCACCCGCGGCCTTGGCCTGGACCAGCATGCCGGTCGCCTCCATCTCGCGCACAGGCAACAGGTGGGTGTTGTCGGCGTGCCTGAAGGGGCCAGTCTGGATGCGCTCCAGGACGGCCCGCTGGCGCTTGGCCTCGTCGGTGTCGCCGACGCCGTAGCTGAAGATGAAGTCGGCGACCTTCTTCTTGATCGCCGGATCGAGGTCGGCGCGCCAGACCATCGGATCCTCCGGAATGGTCGGCGAGGTCCAAATCACCTGCAGGGCGTCCAGCGCCTTCTTAGACTGGTCGGTGTTGATGGCCGCCAGCCGGTCCATTGAGCGCGTGTTGTCGGTCGCCGCCGGCAGCACGCCGGAGGCCACGGCGTAGAGATTGGCCTCGGCGCTGGCCGAGCGCACCGTCTTGAAGCACTTCACCGGATCTATGCCGCGCGGCCCAAACAGGTAGGTGTTGGGCGCCAGCGTCCCGGAGGTCGATTTCGCGTCGCCCATGCCGAAGTCCATCGTCTGCCCGCAGGCGAGCAGCTTATCGAGCGTGATCCCCGAGCCCTTTTTGACGATGATCACCCCTTGATAGCCGTCGTGGCCGTTGGGGTGGGTGGTGCGGGCGAAGACCTCGCCGCCGGCCCGGCGCACCGCCTCCAGCCCCGACTGGTTGGTGAACCAGCCCAGGTCCGACTGCTTGAAGCGCATGGCCTCGATCAGGGCTGAATAGTTCGAGCCGAAGAACGGCTTCACCTTCAACCCCGTCGCCGTCTCCATGTCCTTCAGGAACGGCCCCCATTCCTGCATCTGCGTCTGGGTGGCCTCGGTGGAGACGATCGAGAAGATGAGAGGCTTGTCGGCGTCGGCCTTCGGCGCGGGCTTGGAACAGCCGGCGAGGGCCAGGACGGCCCCAAGGGCGGCGATTTGCGGGATGAGGCGGCGCGTTATCATGCGCCCGAGCATAGCCCAGCTTCATGTCAGCTGGGCAACCGGCGCTAGACGGCGGCGAGTTCTCGGTCTTCCTGGTCGGCGTACTGGCCGCCCTTGCGGTAGCGGTAGAGGTACTCCGGCAGCACCGCTTCCAGGGTCGTGGGCGTGATGCCGAGGTCCGCCAGGCCCGGGAATGCCCCGCTGACCACATTGTCGGTCTTCAGGAGCGGCACCTGGTCGGAGGTGATCGGCGGCTTGATCAGCCCGTCGCCGATCAGGCCCAGCGACAGGTCGCCCACCGAGCCCAGGAGGTTGGCCACCGGCCAGGGCACCGGCAGCAGCAGGCGATGCTTGCCGATCTCGGCCAGCATCAGCTCCATCAGCTCGCGGAAGCTGTAGGCCGCCGGGCCGCCCAGCTCATAGGTTTGGCCGGGCGCGTCGGGCGACGCCGTCAGGATCGCCAGGGCCTTGCCCACGTCGCCCACGAACACCGGCTGGAAGCGGGTGTGGCCGCCGCCGACCAGCGGCAGCACCGGGCTGATCTGCGCCATGGCGGCGAAGCGGTTGAAGAAATCGTCCTCGGGCCCGAACACCACCGACGGACGCACGATGACCGGGTCCCGATAGACCGCGCGCACCGCGGCTTCGCCCTCGGCCTTGGTGCGGGCGTACTTGGACTCGGAGTTGGCGTCGGCGCCGAGCGCCGACATCTGCACGAAGCGCCCGACGCCCTCGGCCTTGGCCGCCTCGGCGACGTTCTTGGCGCCCATGACGTGCAGGGCCGTGAAGCCCTGGCGGCCGGTCTCATACGCCACCGCCACCAGGTTCACCGCGGCCTGCGCGCCCACCAGCGCGCGACGCAGCGAGGCGGGGTTGCGGACATTGGCCTGGACGATGTCGATCTGGCCAACGTCGCCGTGCAGCCGCATGGCGTAGGCCTTGGCCGGATTGCGCACGGCGACCCGGATGCGCCAGCCGGCCTTGGCGAGCTGGCGCACGGCCTGCGCGCCGATGAAGCCGGATCCGCCGAAGACGGTGACGAGGTTCTGCATGAGGGATGCGGATAGACGATGCTGCGCCCTGCTGCAATCCGCCGCCGGCCCTGGCGTTCACGGGGCCGTTGACCGCCGCAGGTCGGGGCTTTAAGGAAGCCGGCTCGCGCGATCCGACGGATCGGGCCCAGGTGGCGGAATTGGTAGACGCGCTGGCTTCAGGTGCCAGTGGCTTAACGGCCGTGAAGGTTCGAGTCCTTTCCTGGGCACCATCGTCTAGAATGGCAGCGCCCTTCCAGGGCGCCACCGTTCGGTGGTGGTGATTATGGCGCCCCTTACCCAGGCGCCTCCCGGCTCTCTATATGGAGGGCTGGACGATAGGCGGAGCGCTTGTGAAGAAGGCAGCCACATTCCTGCATCGGGGCGACCTGCCGGCCGGCGCGCTGGCCGGCGCGACCGTTGTCGCCATCGACTCCGAGACCATGGGCCTTCGCCTGGGCCGCGACCCGCTCTGCGTGGTTCAGCTCTCCGACGGAAACGGCGAGGCCCATGTGGTGCAGCTCGACCGCGCCGCCTACGACGCGCCGAACCTGAAACGTTTGCTCACCGATCCTTCGGTTTTGAAACTCTTCCACTTCGGTCGCTTTGATATCGCCATGTTCTGGTTGCATCTGGGCGTGGTGACCGCGCCCGTATACTGCACCAAGATCGCGTCGAAGCTTGCGCGCACCTACACCGACCGCCATGGCCTGAAGGACGTCACCAAGGAACTCCTCGGTGTCGACCTCTCCAAGGCCCAGCAGAGCTCGGACTGGGGCCAGGGCCAACTCAGCGACGATCAGGTCGCCTACGCCGCCTCCGACGTCCTGCACCTGCATGCGCTGCGCGAGCGCCTCGACGAGATGCTGGTCCGGGAGGGCCGCGACGGCCTGGCCCGCGCCTGTTTCGCCTTCCTGCCGCACCGCGCCCAGCTGGACGTGGCCGGCTGGGAAGACACAGACATCTTCGCCCACAGCTGATCCCAATCCGGACCATGAGCGCGATCACCGATATCCCCGTGCCAGGAACGCCGCCCGGCGCAGCGTCGCGGCGGATCTCGATCCAGCGCTGGCGCCAGCGCTCGCGGCTGATCCACGGGCTTCGGGTGGTCCTGCCGACGTTTATCGCGGTGATCATCGTCGGGCTGGCCGGCGCGGTGGCCTATAACGCCATCACCTCGCACCGCACGCCGCCCAAGGATTCCAGCGCCCCGATCCGGCTGGTGAACCCGCACTTCGTGGGACGCGACTCCAAGGGCAAGCCCTTCCTGCTGACCTCGATCACCGCGACCCGCGATCCGCAGAACTACCAGCGCGTCTTCCTCGACCGCCCGACGCTCACCCTGGACACCGACGGCCCCGATCCGACGCACATCACCAGCGGCGCCGGCATCTACCACGAGGACACCGGCAAGCTGGAGGTCAGCAAGGGCGTGCGCATGTCCGGCGCCCGTGGGGCCTTTGACACAGACTCCTCGCTATTTGACACCAAGACCCAAGAATTGGTCGGCACAGTCGATATTCAGGGGTTAGGGATCAATGGACAAATTCAGGCGAAGTCCTATGGCGTCTATGACAATGGCGCGCGCATGGTGTTCACCGGCGATATCCGATCGCGCCTGCAACCGAAGTGAGGCTGAGGGAAGTGAAACTGAGCCTGGCGAAGATTAGCCTAACCGCCCTGGCGCTCACGGCGGCGGTCCTGGCGGTCCACCCCGCGGCGGCCCAGCCTGCAGCTCCCGCGGCGGCCCAGCCGGCGGCGAAGACCCCGGCGGTGAAAAGCGACCCAAAGGCGCCGGTCGACATCACCGCCGATCAGCTGGAAATCCACAACAACGACTGCGAGTACGTCTACACCGGGTCGGCCGAAGCCCTGCAGGACAACTCGCGCCTGCGTTCCGACATCCTGATCGGCCACCTGGAGAAGGTGGCCAAGCCGAAGGGCGTCGCCGCCAGCGCGAAGGGCGACAGCAGCAACGCCTGCGGCGACCTGGTCAGCGTCGAGGCGAAGGGCAACGTCTATTACGTCGCCGCCGACGGCCGGCGGGTGCACGGCGACAACGGCATCTACGACGCGGCCAGCACGACGATCACCATCACCGGCGACGTCAGCGCCGTGGACGCCAGCAACAACGTCATGCGCGGCACCAAGATGGTCTACAACACCCAGACCGGCGAGGGGCACGTCGAGGGCGGGGACAAGGGCCCGAGCGCCAAGAACCGGCCCCGCGGGGTGTTCTATCCGAAGAACAACCAGACCGGCGCCCAGGCCGACAACGCGTCGGGTCAGGACCAGCCGGCGCCGAAGAAAAAGAAGGCCGCTCAGTGAGTGGCGTCCGGGGCAGGTGAAGGGGTGAAGATCGAACGATTCGATACGGCTCCCGGCGTCGCCGGCGAAGGCCTCGTCGTCGACAATATCGGCAAGTCGTTCCGCGGCCGGCCGGTGGTCAAGGGCGTCAGCCTGCGCTTGGCGCGTGGCGAGGTCGTGGGCCTTCTGGGCCCCAACGGCGCCGGCAAGACCACCTGCTTCTACATGATCACCGGTCTGATCGCCGCCGACTACGGCGCGATCTACCTCGACGGCGAGAACATCACCGCCCAGCCCATGTATCAGCGCGCACGCATGGGCGTGGGCTACCTGCCGCAGGAAACCTCGATCTTCCGCGGCATGAGCGTCGGCGAGAATGTCATGGCGGTGGTCGAGCTGCGCGAACGCGACAGGAAACGCGCGCGGACCCTGGTCACCGAGCTCCTGGAAGAGCTGCATATCGAGCACCTTCGCAACGCCCCGGCCATCTCGCTGTCGGGGGGTGAGCGGCGGCGCGTCGAGATCGCCCGCGCGCTCGCCTCGGACCCCTCCTTCATGCTGCTGGACGAGCCCTTCGCCGGCATCGACCCCCTGGCCATCACCGACATCCGCGAGGTGATCGCCTATCTGAAGCGCCGCGGCATCGGCATTCTGATCACCGACCACAATGTCCGCGAAACGCTGGACATCATCGACCGCGCCTCGATCATCCACGCCGGCGAGGTGCTGTTCGAAGGTGCGCCGAGCGAGATCGTCGACGACCCCGAAGTCCGCCGGGTCTACCTGGGCGACACCTTCGGCTGAGGGCTCTAGGGCGGCGCGCCCGGCCGCCCGGGCCAGTTCATCTCGCCCATCTTCTCGCTCATCGCCTTGCGGTAGCGCGCGCGCAGCACGGCAGGGCGCTCGGGATAGCGTTCTTCCAGGAAGTCGGCGTCCTTCACCCGGTCGGTGCGGAAACTCCTGAAGTCGGTGCGCAGCTCGCACCAGGTGATGATCAGCCGCACCGTCTCGTGATAGCCAACCGCGAAGGGCCAGACGGTCCGCTGGCTGACGCGCTCCTGCTCGTCGCTGTAGTGAAGGGTGATCTTGCGCCCGCTGCGGATCGCCTGGCGCACCTGGGCCATGTCGAGGCCGTCCGGGGCGACGTTCCATCGCACGGCGGCCCGCGCCGAGGGCTCGAGCGCAAAGGGCCGCAGGCGTTCGGGCACCGCTGCGCCGATCTTGGCGATCAGGTCCTGGGCGGCGCGGGCCAGCGCCGGGTCGCCGCGGCCCATGACCCATTGAGCGCCCAGCACCGCAGCCTCGATCTCGTCCGGCGTCAGCATTAGCGGCGGCAGGTCGAAGCCGCCGTCCAACACATAGCCGACGCCCGCCTCGCCGCGGATCGGGACCCGCTGGCCCATCAGGTCGGCGATGTCGCGGTAGATGGTGCGCTTGGAGGTCTCCAGCTCCGCCGCCATGGCGTCGGCGGTCACCGGCCGCCGCGTCCGGCGCAGCACCTGGATGATCTGGAACAGCCGGTCCGCGCGCCGCATCGGTGAAGTCCATCCCGCCAAGATGCTGACAGAGTGTGGCAGGCGCGCGCCGTCACGCCAACTGGTGACGATCCTTCGCGGCATTAACCAATCGGTGGCGATCCGCTGGCTAAGGTTGAAGCAAGAAACAGGCCAGCGGTCCGAGAGGGGGCTATTTTGGCGCTCAGCGCGCGACTTGAGATTCGGCAGGGCCAGGGTCTGGTCATCACACCGCAGCTGCAGCAGGCGATTAAGCTGCTGCAATTGTCGAATCTTGAGCTCGACGCCTATGTCGACGCCGAGCTTGAGAAGAATCCGCTCCTGCAGCGCGACGAACGCGACGCCGAACCGGACGCCGAGGCGCCCCTCGAAGCGGCCGCCGACTATTCCGCCGACAGCATCGGCGACGCCGACGCCCGCGCCGAACTCGACGCCGCCCGCGACGAGAGCTCGCCCGGCGAACAGGTCACCGGCGACGCGGATCATCCCATGGGCGCCGCCGACGCCGGCGCCTCCATCGACTGGTCGAAGGCCAATCGTGGCGGGTCCTTCGAAGGCGACGGCGAGGGCCTGGAAGGCGCGCTCACCCACGAGAAGTCGCTGCAGGAATTCCTCCACGAGCAGCTCGCTGCGGCGGGCTTGAAAGGCGCCGAGGCCGCTGCCGCCCTGGTGCTCATCGACGCCGTGGACGAGGGCGGCTACCTGCGCGCCGACCTCAGCGAGGTCGCAGAGCGCCTCGGCTGCGCCGAAGCGATGCTGGAGCGCGTGTTGAGCGTCATCCAGGGCTTCGAGCCCGTGGGGGTCTGCGCCCGCGACGTGGCGGAATGCCTGGCGATCCAGCTCAGGGACAAGAACCGCTACGACCCGGCCATGGCCGCGCTGCTCGAAAACCTGCCCCTGCTCGCCAAGCGCGACATGGCCGCGCTCAAGCGCGCCTGCGGCGTCGACGACGAGGATCTGCGCGAGATGGTGGCCGAACTGCGGGCGCTGACGCCGCGCCCGGGCGCGGCGTTCGGCGGCGAGCCGGCCCAGACCGTGGTCCCCGACGTCTACGTCCGAGAGGGTCTTGGGGGCCTTTGGCTCGTCGAATTGAACTCCGAGACCCTGCCGCGCCTGCTGGTGGACCAGCGCTACCACGCCCGGGTCTCGGCCTCGGCGCGCACCGACCAGGAGAAGACCTTCGTCACCGACTGCCTGGCCCAGGCCAGCTGGTTGGTGAAGAGCCTCGACCAGCGGGCCAAGACCATCCTCAAGGTCTCGTCGGAGATCGTCCGCCAGCAGGACGGCTTCCTGGCCTATGGCGTCGAGCACCTGCGCCCGCTGAACCTGAAGACCGTGGCCGACGCCATCGGCATGCACGAGAGCACGGTCAGCCGGGTGACCTCCAACAAGTACCTGGCCACCCCGCGCGGCGTCTTCGAGATGAAATTCTTCTTCACCTCGGCGATCCAGGCGACCGAGGGCGGCGACGCCCACTCGGCCGAGAGCGTGCGCCACAAGATTAAGCAGCTCATCGACACCGAATCCACCGAGCGCGACGTCCACTCTGACGACACCATCGTCGACATCCTCAAGAAGGCAGGCGTCGACATCGCCCGGCGCACCGTCGCCAAGTACCGCGAGGCCATGCGCATACCGTCCTCCGTGGAGCGCCGCCGGCGGCTGAAGGAGACGGCCTGATCCAAGACCAGGGCAATGCCTTTGGGGGAGAATGTGAAGGAACCGTCCTCTCCCTCTTGGCGTCGCCGCCGAGATACGAAATCACCGCCAGTTTGATTGACACCTTCGCGGACCCGGCGCGTTGATCTTCACATGCAAGTCCAAGTCACCGGCAAACACGTTGACGTCGGCGAGGCTCTGCGTACGCGGGTCTCCGACGAACTCTCCTCCAGCATCGGCAAATACTTCGACCGCGACGGCGGGGGCGCCGACGTGGTGGTCAGCCGCGAGGGCCATGCCTTCAAGGTCGACTGCGCCGTCACCCTGGCGTCTGGGCGCCAGCTGACTACGCAGGGCCTGGGCGGCGACGCCCACCTGGCCTTCGACGCGGCGATCCTGAAGCTCACGAAGCGCATCCGACGCTACAAGAACCGCCTGAAGGACCACCACCCGCAGGCGCTGGCCCGCCAGGCGGAGACGGCGGCCTATTACGTCCTGCAGGCGTCCGACGACGGCCCGGACGAGGAGGACTACGACGGCCAGCCCGCGGCCTTCCCCGAACCGATGATCATCGCCGAGACCGAGACGCCGATCGGCACCATGACCGTTTCCATGGCGGTGCTGGAACTCGACCTGACCGAATCTCAAACAATCGTGTTTCGAAATGCTGCGCATGGCGGTTTGTCGGTGGTATATCGCCGCCCCGACGGCAACATCGGCTGGATCGACCCCGCACGAACCAAGGCGAACGGGGCGGGAGCCAACGAGGCCTAGGCGCGTTTCGATCCTTCGTCTGGGACGCGGTTCGTCAGGGGGACGGGCGGCACATCAATGCGAGATTCTTGAAGTAGAGACCATGCAGATCGGCGAACTTCTCGATCGCAGCGCGATCTCCCTGCGCGTGAGCGCCTCCGACAAGCGCAAGGCCCTGGCGGTGATCGCTGAGATCGCCGCGCGCAACTTCGGCCTCGACGCCGGCCATGTGCTGGACGCGCTTTCCGAGCGCGAGTTGGCGGGGTCGACCGGCGTCGGCCACGGCGTGGCGGCGCCGCACGCCCGCGTCGAGGGCCTGACGCGCATCCGCGGCGTCTTCGTGCGCCTGGAGCACGCGGTGGACTTCGATTCCGTGGACGATCAGCCGGTGGACCTGATCTTCGCCCTCTTCGCGCCGAAGGAAGCCTCCGGCGTCGAGCACCTCCGCGCGCTGGCCCGCGTCAGCCGCATCCTGCGCCAGGCAGACCTGCGCCAGCAGCTGCGCCAAGCGCGCACCGCCGACGCCATCCACGCCCTGCTGGCGCAAGACCCGGCCCAGGCGCCCAAGTCGTCGGCGGCTTAGATTCTAGGTTAGTGCACCGAAACCGGCGCCAGTTCGTGCGCCAGGGCGGCGGCGACGGCGCTGTCGCGGTCGGTCAGCACGGCCAGGCGCTCGCCATCGGCGCGGTGCACCGCATAGAGCGTCTGATCGGGCTCGAGGTGGAATCCCTGCACCTGGGCCGACGGGACGCTGGCCAGGATCTCGGCCGCGCTCACCGGGCGCACATAGACCAGGTTCGGGCCGCCCAGTGCGGCGAAAGCTTCAATCGTTAAAACGGGCGTCATCATGACCACCTCCATAAAACTCAACGCGTCGAACGGTCGCCGGTTCAGCCGGCCGTTCTGAACTCAAGACCCCGGACATCCGGCTGTCTCTTTGGGAACACACAGTCATTGCTTCAGCTCCGCGCGCGGATGGGCACACGGACGACCCGTTTTTCAGGTTCGGGCCGGCTCAGATCTATGTGCAGGAGGCCGTGTTCGAGGCTGGCCTCTTCCACGACCATGCCGTCGGCCAGGACGAAGCTTCGGATGAAACCGCGCGCGGCGATGCCGCGATGCAGGTAGGCGTCCTCGGGCCGCGCGGCGGTGTCGTCGCGGCGGCCGGCGATCGTCAGCTGCCGGTCCTCGACGCTCACCTCCAGCTGGTCGGGCGAAAAGCCCGCAACGGCCAGGGTGATGCGGATCCCGCCGTCCCCGCGATCTTCCACATTGTATGGGGGATAGCTCTCCGCGGCCGCTTTCGCGGCGCGCTCGACGAGACTGCGGGTGTGCTCGAAGCCCAATAGGAACGGGCTGTCGAAGAGTACCGACCTGTTCATCCAAAGAGTCCTTGTCGAAAGCGACTCTCCGGCCGGTCCGCCCGCAAGCGGCGCGGTCCGACCGGACAAGGACTCAGGTGGTGATCGGCCTAGGCGATTGCAATGTGCGGCGCGCGCCGCTTACGGCTGCGGAGTATGCCGCCGACGCCAGCGAACCCGCCGATCATCAGCGCCCAGGCGCCCGGCTCGGGCACGCCGCCGGCCACATCGGCGAAGGCGACGCTGAAGTTGCTGACGCTGCCGGTATCGTCGGAGCCGGAAAAGTCGAATTGGTTAGGCGTGGGGGGAGGCGGGTCCGAATTCAGGTCGAAGGTCTGACGGCCGCCGCCGCCGCCACCACCACCGCCGCCACCACCGCTGGTGCTGCCGTTGAGGCTGGACATCACCTGCCAGAATGACGTGCCGGTCGACACGAAGGTCTGGCCGTCGTCGCCGCCGAGCTTGAGCCAGGCCCCCGTCAGGTTCGTCGGATCAAGCATCCCGCCGAAGGACATGAGCTGCTTGGCGTTGAGCGAAACCTGCCCAAAGCTCGTGGTGAATGTGAAACTGACGAAATTCGCCGACGTGAGCGCCTGCCCCGGCGTGAAGTTCTGCAGCACGACTTCGCCCACGCCCATGCCCACGCAACCGGTGCAGGTGCCGACGAAGTCGTAGATGACGGTGGAGGCCGCCGCTGGGGTTGCGGCGCTGGCTAGGGCGATGCCGGACCCCAGGCACAAGGCCAACGTCACGGCAGTCAAACGGCGTTTGGCAGTCGCTTGCGCGCTCGAAAAAGTCGTCATGTCCAGTCCCCGGACAGCCCACCGGAGGATTCCGGCTCTTAACCTACTATAAACCACCGCAATCCAAAGTTGAAGACAGTATTTGAACCTACGACTTAGGTCCTAGTCTTCGCCTCTTAGGCGTATTTGACTTCGCCTCTTAGGCGTATTCACTTCGTCTGAAAGGCGATCTCAGGCGAGTCAAAGTAACCACGTCCATCGGCTGATATGACGCGCACCACCACAACGTGCGCTCCAACGGAAAGGTTCCCGGCCGGAAGGGTGGTGGTGAATCCCACGTTCACCAGGGCGGGGGTCTTGAAGTAATTCGCCACGTCCTGACGCGCCGCGCCGTAGCGCGTGCCGTAGGTCTTGCCGTCCACCACAACATCGACCCCCTTGGCCGGAAGCTTCGCCACCGGATCGAAGCCGAAGCCGTCCAGCTGCAAGGGCGCGTCCGCCGCGGTCACCGCCGGGGGTCGGCCGCGCGGGTCGACGGCCTGGCCCACGTGGTCGAGGAAAAAGCCCGGCGGCTCCGAGCGACGGGTCAGCCCCACCGACAGCCCCGCGGTGGGCGCCGCCGGCTCCGCGGCCGCGGGCGTCAGCGCCATGGGGTCCGGCGGCGGATGCCGCGGCTTGCCCTGCTCGCAGGCGCTGAGCGCCAGCGCGGCCATCGCAGCGGCGGTCGAAATCAGGCGTGTCATGTGGCGATCCCCAGGCTTCGGTCGTCCATGCATAGGGTGTCGCCCGCCGCCGCGCCTAGAGCCCGCAGGTCGCCTGAGAGGATCTCGCCGCCTGCCATCCAAAGGATAGAGCGCTGAAAACACGCCATAAATCGGACCAAAATCCGAGGACTAAGGACGTAGCTTCCGGGTCCGCGCAGGCCCGCGTCTGACCCGGTTTGGCGTTCCCTGCGACAATCCGCGCCCCCAAACCGCCGCGCAACCCTCGCGCGCTGGCACAGCTGTTGCGCACGTCCTGGATGAAACATCCCATTTCAGTACGGTGGCCCACGCATGACCCAGACGATCTCCCGCAATTTCCCGGACACTCTCGACGTCGCCATCGGCGCCTCGATCCGCCTTCGCCGGCGGCAGGCCGGGATCTCCCAGGACATGCTCGCGGAGAAGTGCGGCGTCAGTTTCCAGCAGGTGCAGAAGTACGAGAACGGCGCGAACCGGGTCTCCTTTTCGCGCCTGGTCCAGATCGCCCATGCCCTGGGCCTGCGGGTCTCCGAGCTAGTGGGCGACATCGACGAGGCTGCGGGCCTGAGCCCGGCCGAGGCGACCATGCTCACCGACCTGGGGGTCGTCGGCGCCACCGATCTGCTGCGCGATTTCGCAGGCCTCAGCCCCGCCCTGCGCGGCCGGGTCCGCGACCTGGTGCGCGAGATCGCCGAGAGCCAGCGCGAGCGTCTGGCGACCGACGCCGCCTGACCCCTGCGGGGCTCGGTCAGACCGCGGCCTGGGCTCGTTTCCAGACGTCGGCGTTGGCGGCGGCAAATGCCTGGAAGGTCATCGGAGACCCGCCGGTCAAGGTCCTGAAGCCCTCCGCCGTCCGATCCTGCCAGCCGCCAGCGATGGTCTGATAGGCCGCCGCCAGGAACGTCGCAGTCCCTTCGGGCAGACCGCGACTGACAAATCTTTCGGCCATCGCCGCCGTCGAAATCTGCGTGTGCAAGATCGGACGGCCACAGGCCTGGCTGATCAACTCGGCGACGCGATCATAGGAGATCGACTCGACGCCGGTGAGGGTAAGTTCGCTGTTGAGGGCGGCAGGCGCCGTCAGCGCCGCAAACGCCGCGCGGGCGATATCGACCGTGCTGATGAACGGGACGCGCCCTGTCCCGGTGTTGGAATAGATGGTGTCCTCATCGCGGATCGAGGCGAGGTTGAGCCCCTCGCTGAAGTTCTGCATGAAGGCGGACGGGCACAGGACGGCCCAGTCTTCGCTGTTGTCCTTCAGCCATTGATGCACCTGTCCGGAGCCCGGGCCGCCGGCGGGAAGGGACGCCATGCTCAGCAGGACAAAGCGGTGGACGCCCTTGCGCATCGCCGACTCCAGGAATGCCGCCATTCGCGAAGGGGCATCGTCCACGGCGGGCGGGACCACGAGGTAGACCGACGCGACCCCCTCCAGCGCCGCATCCCAGGTCTTGGCCTGGGACCAGTCGAACCGCGGCGCCCCGCCGCGCGAGGCGGTGCGATAGGCCACCCCGCTCTCCGCAAGGAGCGAGACCAGGCTCCTCCCCGTCTTGCCGGTCGCGCCCGTCACCAGCACCAGGCCGCTCATGCGATCGCCGGCCCATTGAGGATGAAGGCGTCGACCACCGCGCAGCCGAGTTGCGCCTTCAGGCCCTGGATCGGGTTCCAGTAGTCCTTGAAGTGCACGATCTTGCCGCCGCGCGCGCGGATCACCGAGATGTAGCGCTGCTCGTAGGGCTCGCCGGTCCTGACGGAGCGTCCATGGCCGTCGAACTCCAGGATCACCACTTCGGGGTCGGTAGTTTCGTGCGTCACGAGGTTGCTTGCGGAATCGACGCTCACGTCCGCGCCGACCTTCATCAGGTGGGCCAGCACCGCGGCGCGGCCCTCCACCCGGGTCGGCATTCCCGGGCGGGCGTAGGGGAACTCCATCACGAAGTCCTCGGACATCATGTCGATGAAGCTCTTCGTCGCGGGGTCGATCCGGTCGCCCAGGGCGCCCACCAACATGTCGACCACGGTTGGCTTGGTGTCGGTCACAGGTTAAGTCTCCATCGATGGAACAGGATCGTCTCGACGGGATAGATCAGTCATCGACGGAACGCAACCGTTCCGTCGTGACGGATGGAGTCGCGGCGAACGCCACGCGCCTCAGCGGCGCGGCCGTGAAACGGCCGCAGATCACCGACGCCCTGGCCCGGAGGTTCTTCGAGGAATGGGCGCGCGTCGGCTATTCGGCGCTCAGCCTCGACGCCGTGGCCCGCAAGGCCGGGGTGGGAAAGGCCGCGCTCTATCGTCGCTGGCGCTCCAAGGCC
>NZ_SSMZ01000029.1 GCF_004799395.1 Phenylobacterium sp. | reverse complement strand
GGCTGCGGCCCCGCCGCCCGCGCCCGCGGCCGCTCCGGCCCCGGCAAAGGCCGCCGCCGAGCCGGTCCTCGCGCCCTCGGCGCAGCGTGTGGTGGCTGAGAACAAGCTCGACGCCTCGGCGATCGCCGGTACGGGCAAGGACGGCCGCATTACCAAGGGCGACGCGCTCGCGGCCCTGGAGGCCCGCGCCAGGGCCCCGGCGCCGGCTCCGAGCGCGCCCGTCGCGCCGCGGGAAATCCATGAACGCGAAGAGCGCGTGCGCATGACGCGCCTGCGCCAGACCATCGCGCGCCGCCTGAAGGAAGCCCAGAACACCGCGGCCATGCTGACCACCTTCAACGAGGTGGACATGACCGCGATCATGGCCCTGCGCAATCAGTACAAGGACGTCTTCGAGAAGACCCACGGCGTGAAGCTCGGCTTCATGAGCTTCTTTGTCCGCGCCGTGGTCCACGCCCTGAAAATGGTGCCTGAGGTCAACGCCGAGATCGACGGCCAGGATCTGATCTACAAGAACCACTACGACATCTCGGTCGCCGTCGGGACCGAGCGCGGCCTCGTGACGCCCGTGGTGCGCGACGTCGACGCCATGAGCCTGGCCGAGATCGAGAAGGCCATCGGCGCGCTCGGCAAGAAGGCCCGCGACGGCCAGCTGGCGCTCGAAGACCTGCAGGGCGGGACCTTCACCATTTCCAACGGCGGGGTCTACGGCTCGCTGATGTCGACGCCGATCCTGAACGCGCCGCAGTCAGGCATCCTGGGCATGCACAAGATCCAGGAGCGGCCGATGGCCATCGGCGGCCAGGTGGTGATCCGGCCGATGATGTACCTGGCGCTGAGCTACGATCACCGCGTGGTCGACGGCCAGGGCGCGGTCACCTTCCTCGTGCACGTCAAGGAAGCCATCGAGGAACCGCAGCGCCTGCTGCTGGACCTCTGACGACCCTTCGAGTTTGATCAGCTCAATTGGGTAAAGGCCGTCGGGAGGCATGCCGTTGAACGCGCAATTGATCGAGGCCGAGGCTGGCGAGCAAATCGTCCTCTTTCCTCCCGGCTTCGAAATTTCGGCTGACGAGGTCCAGCTCGAAAAGGAGGGTGATCGCGTGATGATTTCTCCAATCCCACCGCCGACCCCGAAAGACTTGGAAAGCTAGAATGGCTCAATACGACGTCATCATCATCGGCGGCGGCCCCGGCGGCTATAACGCCGCGATCCGCGCGGGCCAGCTGGGACTGAAGGTCGCCTGCGTCGACAAGGGAATCGATGGCGGTTCGACTCTCGGAGGCACCTGCCTGAATGTCGGCTGCATGCCGTCGAAGGCTCTGCTGCATGCGTCCGAGATGTATGACGCCGCAGCCAACCATTTCGCTGAGCTGGGCATCGAGGTGAAGCCGAAGCTGAACCTCACCCAGATGATGGCCCAGAAGGCGACTTCGGTCGGCCAGCTGACCAAGGGCATCGAGTTCCTGTTCAAGAAGAACAAGGTGGATTGGGTCAAAGGCGCTGGGAAGATCACCGGCCCTGGCAAAGTCGAGGTCACCGGCCCCGACGGCGCGGTGACCACGCTGGAAGCGAAAGACATCGTGATCGCCACCGGCTCCCTGCCGTCCGGTCTTCCGGGGGTGACGGTCGACCAGAAGCGGATCGTCGATTCCACCGGCGCGCTGTCGCTGCCGGAGGTCCCGAAGTCGCTGCTGGTGATCGGCGCGGGCATCATCGGTCTAGAGCTGGGCTCGGTGTGGCGGCGGCTCGGGGCCCAGGTGACGGTGGTGGAGTTCCTCGACCGGATCACGCCGGGGATGGACGCCGAGGTCGCCAAGACCTTCCAGCGGTCCCTGACCAAGCAGGGCATGATCTTCAAGCTCTCCAGCAAGGTCACCGGCGCCAAGGCGTCCAAGACCGGCGTCTCGCTGACCGTCGAGCCGGTGGCCGGCGGCGACGCCGAGACTCTGCAGGCCGACTACGTGCTGCTGGCCATCGGCCGCAAGCCCTACACCGAGGGCCTGGGCCTCGAGGCCGTCGGCATCACCCCGGACAAGCGCGGCTTCATCGAGACCGACCACTGGAAGACCTCGGCGCCCGGGATCTGGGCGATCGGCGATGTCACCCATGGGCCGATGCTGGCCCACAAGGCCGAGGACGAGGCGGTGGCCTGCATCGAGACCATCGCCGGCAAGGCGGGCCACGTGGCCTACGGCATCATCCCCAGCGTGGTCTATACGACGCCCGAGGTGGCCTGGGTCGGCAAGACTGAGGAGGAGCTGAAGGCCGAGGGCCGCGCCTACAAGGTCGGCAAGTTCCCCTTCACCGCCAACTCGCGCGCCAAGATCAACCACGAGACCGAAGGCTTCGTGAAGGTGCTGGCCGACGCGGCCAGCGACGAGGTCCTGGGCGCGCACCTGATCGGCCCCTCGGTCTCCGAGATGGTCGGCGAATATTGCGTGGCCATGGAGTTCCGCGCGGCGTCCGAGGACGTGGCTCGCACCTGCCATCCTCACCCCACCCGCTCCGAGGCGCTGCGTCAGGCCGCCATGGGCGTCGAGGGGTGGACCATGCAGGCCTGACGCGGCCGGCGATGGAGGTCCGGCGCGCCAGGTCCGACGAGCTCGGCGCCTGTGCGGACCTCTATGTGAGGGTGCTCAGCGAGACCTTCACCTGGCTGCCGCCCGAGCGGCACAGGCGCGAGGACTTCCTCCGCGCCGCCCGGGAGGAGGAGACCTACCTGGCTGTCGAGTACCGCGCGATCCTCGGCATCGCCGCCTTCTACAGGCCGCAGAATTTCCTGCATTCGCTCTATGTGGACGCCCGCGGCCAAGGGGTCGGCAAGGCCTTGCTGGACCACATCGCGGCCACGATTGACGGTCCGATCTCGCTGAAGGTGCAGGCTCCCAACCTGCGCGCCCAGGCCTTCTACCGGCGCGAGGGATTCCAGTGCACCGAACACGGGCGCGATCCGGGCTCGGACATCGCCTGGCTTCGGCTGGTGCGGCCGCCCAAGAGTTAACTTGGCGCCGGGCGTCTGGAGTGAGAGTTTTCGGCCACGAACCGGAGACCGCGCCATGATCGCCCTGCTCCTCGCCGCCCAGCTGTCCGGCCAGCTGCCCAGCAATCCCCACGCGCAGATTTTCGGCGCGCCGCCTGAGGCGAAGTCGTCCGAAATCATCCGCGCCCTGCCGCCCAGGGCGCTCTGCGCGGGCGATCCGGGCCGACTGGAAGCCTCGCTCGCCCAGCCCACGGCCGTATACCGCAAGGGCGACCGACCGCCACACGGCCTCAAGAACTGGGTCGACTATCCCAACGGTCAGATCTGCCTGGCGGAGGCTGCGCGATGATCCTCGCCGTTCATGCGTGGGGATGCGCCTTCGAATAGGCGCTGAGCAGGGCCGCGGCGTCCACCTGGGTGTAGCGCTGCGTGGTCGAGAGCGAGGCGTGACCGAGCAGTTCCTGGATCGAGCGGAGGTCCGCGCCCGCGCCCAGGAGGTGCGTGGCGAAGGAGTGTCGCAGCGCGTGGGGCGTGGCGCTGGCCGGCAGGCCGAGGCGGCCTCGCAGGTTCTGCACCATCGCCTGGACGTGGCGCGGGCTTAACGGCCCGCCGCGCTTGGCGCGGAACAGCGGCTCATTGGGCGCGAGCGCGAAGGGCGCCTCGGCCAGGTAGGCCTCGGTGGCGGCGCGCACCGCCGGCAGCACCGGAACGATGCGGGTCTTGGAGCCCTTGCCGGTGATGCGCAGGGCGTCGGGCAGCGGCGCATCCGAACGCTTCAGCGACAGGGCCTCGGAGATCCGCAGGCCGCAGCCGTAGAGCAGCGTCAGCACCGCCTCGTCGCGGGCGGCCTCCCAGTCCTCACGGTCGGGGTCGAGGCCCGGTTCGGCCAGCATTCCGCGGGCCTGATCCTCGCTGACCGGCCTGGGCGCGCCAGGCTTGACGCGGGGCCCACGGACCAGGGCTATGGCGGCGTTGGGGGCGTCCAGCCGGCGGTCCAGGAAGCGGTGAAGTGTGCGGATCGCCGACAGCGCCTGGCTGAGCGATCGCGGCGACAGCGGCTTTTCGCCCTGGCGCAGATGGGCGAGCCAGGCTCGGACCTCGCCGGCGGTGATTTCGCCCAGGTCCGCCAGGGTGATGGCTTCGCCGCGATGTTGCTCCAGGAAGGCGATGTAGCGGCGCGCGGCGAAGCCGTAGGCTTCCAGGGTGCGCGGCGAGGACCGACGTTCGTGGGCCAGGTGCTCCAGCCAGAGCGCCAGGGCCTCGTGGCTTGTCACAGAAGCGGCCAGCGCTCGGCGGTGCGCTCGACCACCCGGGCGAGGAAGGCGACCAGCTCGGTCCCCATGTCCTCGGTGAACCCCTCCGGATCGGCCGAACCGAAGGCGAGCAGGCCCTGCCGCGACGGCTCCCAGATCGCCATGCGGACCATGGCCATGGAGGCGATGGCCTCGGCCCGCTCGCCGAACAACCCCATGGCGGTGGGCGCGAAGCCCATGCGGGCCAGCCTCTGCGGTCCGCCCAGGATCATGTCCACCTGGCCCTCGACCAACATGCGCCAGCCTGCGGGCGGATGGGCCTCGGTCTCCAGCGCGATGACCCCGGCGGCCAGGCCGAAACGTTGCTGGGCAAGTTCGTCGACGCGACGGGCGAGGTCGGAATTGTTGCGCGCGTCCAGCAGGTCGACGACCGCTCCGTGGGTCTGGGCCTGGGCGGCGAAGTTGGCCCGGGCGGTCTCTTCCAGGTGTTGGCGCTGGGTGGCCTCCTGCCGATGGGCCGCATGGATCCGGGCCATGGCGGCGGGCGCGAACTCGACCACATTTCCGCCGGCGGCGACCTTCAGGCCCAACTCGTCCAGCAGACCGTCGTCGCCGGTCAGGAATTCCGGATTGTCCGAGAGAAACCGGCGAACGGACGCCGGGTCGAGAGGACCCTCACCGATCCCGCCTTGCGACCCGTCCATGCCTGTCCCCGGTAGCTACAAAATCGACTGGCCCGTCTTGGCCCAGTCGGCCATGAACTGATCAAGGCCCCGTTCGGTTAACGGGTGCTTGAAGAGGGCGTTGAACACGTCGGGCGGGATCGTCGCGCAATCGGCTCCGGCCAAGGCCGCAGTCGTCACATGCCCGGGACTGCGGATCGAGGCGGCCAGGATTTCAGTGTCGAAGTCGTAGTTGTCGTAGATCGCGCGGATCTCGACGATCAGGTCCATGCCGTCGGCCCCATGGTCGTCCAGCCTGCCGATGAAGGGCGAAATGTAGGTCGCGCCGGCCTTGGCGGCCAACAGGGCCTGGGCGGCGGAGAAGCAGAGGGTGACGTTGGTGGCGATGCCCTCGTGGGCGAACTCGCGGGTGGCGATCAAGCCATCGCGGGTCAGCGGCACCTTGACCACGACATTGGGCGCGATGGAGGCGAGCCTGCGGCCTTCGTCCAGCATGCCGGCGGTGTCCATGGCCGCCACCTCGGCGCTTACCGGGCCCTCGATCGCCGCGCAGATCTCCGCGATCATCTGCAGCATCGGGCGGCCCGACTTGGCGATCAGGGTCGGGTTGGTGGTCACGCCGTCCACCAGGCCCGTGGCGGCGAGGTCCTTGAGGACGGCCACGTCTGTGGTGTCGAGGAAGAGTTGCATCGGAAAGACCCCGCGAATGTGGACGGTGCTTGTAGCCGCAACGCAGTTGCGCGCAAAACCAGATCGATGAGCCGTATCGCTTCCGTTCTCCTGCCGATGCCCCTGCCGGAGGCGTTCGACTACGCCGAGCCGGAGGGCATGGCGCTGGAGGTCGGCGATCAGGTCGCCGCGCCGCTGGGGCCACGGCTGTTGCGCGGGGTCGTGGTTGGCCTGCGTGAGGCCGCGGGCGGCAACCGTCCCCTGAAGCCGCTGGAGAGTCGGCTGGAGGAGCCCCGCCTGCCACCAGGAACCGTTGAGTTCGTGCAGTGGGCGGCGCGCTACGCCGTGGACTGGCCGGGCCAGCCGCTGGCCATCGCCCTGCGGGGCGCGCGTGCGCCGAAGCCGAAGCCGGTGAGGATCGCGGAGGTGACCGGCGTTCAGCCCGCGCGGCCCACGCCGGCGCGGACCAAGGTCCTGGAGACGGCCGCGGCTCAGGCCCTGAGCCCGCCCGATCTGGCGCGGGCGGCCGGCGTCGGCGCGGGCGTGGTCAAGGGGCTGATCGACGAGGGCGTGCTGGCGGTGCGGCTGGTGGAGGCCGTGGCGCGGTTCGATCCGCCCGATCCGGCGCGGCCGGGCGCGGTGCTCAACGCCAGCCAGGCGGCCGCCGCGGCCGACCTGAAGGCCATGCTGGCCGAAGGCGGCTTCAACGTCGCCTTGCTGGATGGGGTCACCGGCTCCGGCAAGACCGAGGTCTACCTGGAGGCCGCCGCCACGGCGCTCGCCGCCAGCGAGACGGCGCAGGTGCTGATCCTGCTGCCGGAAATCGCGCTGACCCAGGCGGTGATCGCCCGCGTCGCCGAACGGTTCGGGGCCGAACCCGGGGAGTGGCACTCCGACGTCTCTCCGCCGGCGCGCCGAAGGGTCTGGGAGGCGGTGGCCACCGGCCGCTGCCGGATCGTGGTCGGCGCGCGCTCGGCGCTCTTCCTGCCGTTCGGGGACCTGAGGCTGATCGTCGTCGACGAGGAGCACGACGCCTCCTTCAAGCAGGAGGAAGGCTTCATTTACCAAGCCCGCGACCTGGCGGTGGCTCGCGGCAAGATCGAGGACGCCGCCGTGGTGCTGGCCTCGGCCACGCCGTCGCTGGAGAGCCTGCGCAACGCCGAGCAGGGGCGATACCGATGGCTGCGGCTGTCGGCGCGGCACGGCGAGGCGCGGCTGCCGGACATCTCGCTGATCGACTTGCGCGAGACCCCGCCCGACCACGGCCGCTGGCTGTCGCCGCCCCTGGTCAAGGCCATGGGCGAGACCTTCGCCCGGGGCGAACAGACGCTCCTGTTCCTCAACCGCAGGGGTTATGCGCCGCTGGTGCTCTGCAAGGCCTGCGGCGAGCGGATGACCGCGCCGGACACCGACAGCTGGCTGGTGGAGCACCGCTATTCCGGCCGGCTGGTCTGCCACCTGACCGGTTTCTCCATGCCCAAGCCCAAGGCCTGCCCGCATTGCGGGGCGCATGACGCCCTGGTCTCCATCGGGCCGGGAGTGGAGCGGGTCGAGGAGGAGGCGCGCTCTCTGTTCCCGCAGGCGCGGGTGGCGGTCTTCTCGTCGGATACGGCCTTCGACGCCCGCGAGGGTCGCCGGCTGATCGAGGCCATGGCCGACGGCCAGATCGATATCCTGGTGGCCACCCAGGCGGCGGCGAAGGGACACAACTTCCCGGACCTCACCCTGGTGGGCGTGGTGGACGCTGACCTGGGCCTGCGCGGCGGCGATCTGCGTGCGGCGGAGCGCACCTATCAGCTCCTGGCCCAGGCGACGGGCCGTGCGGGGCGCAAGGAAAAGCCTGGCCGTGCGCTGCTGCAGACCTGGGCGCCGGAGCACGCCGTGATGCAGGCTCTGGCCGCCCAGGATCGCGACGCCTTCGTGGAAGCGGAGATGGCCGAGCGTGAACTGGCCGGGTTGCCGCCGTTCGGGCGGCTCGCGGCGGTGGTGGTTTCCGGCGTCGACCCGGTACAGCTCGAGGCCTTCGCCCAGGCCATGGCTCAGGCCGCGCCCAATTCCGCCGGCGTGGAAGTTTATGGCCCTGCAGATGCGCCGCTCAGCCTGGTCCGCGGCCGCCGTCGCAAGCGGTTCCTGGTCCGGGCGGACCGCACGGTGGACCTGTCGGCCTACATGGCCACCTGGCGCGCGCGCGTGAAGCCGCCAGCCGCGGTTCGCGTGGCCATCGACATCGATCCCTACAGTTTCTTGTGAGGGTGCGCGGCCCTTAGGCCAGGCGCGCGACGCGACGGCGGCGGCGCGCGACCGCGCCGACGACGCCGAATCCGAAGATCATCAGCGCCCAGGACTCCGGCTCGGGAATAGCGTTCTGAACCGAGTCCGCCAGCGGCTGGGTCATGTTCAGCAGATTGCCGATAAAGGGGTTCTCGTTGTTGATCTGGGTCGCGCCCAGGGTGTCGCTGAAGCTTTTGACGATGAGTTCGCCATTCAGTTGGCCCCAGCCGCCCAGGTAGTTGGCGTTGGGCGCCAGCACCGAGCCCTGCATGCTGATGCCGGAGAACGACAGGGTGGTCGCCTGGGAGAAGTTCCACAGCACGTCCGAGGCGTTGCCGCCGTTGATGGTGATGCCGGCATTGGAGAAGGAGTCGGCCGAGCCGCTGACGTTGATCAGCGCGATCGAGCCCGGCGTCAGGTTGATGGTCAGGGTATTGGTTTGCGCCAGCTGCGCGCCGCTGAGGTCGAAGACGTTCAGCGTCGAATTGGTCCCGGTCAGGGTGTATTGGTCGCCCCACGGCGGGATCGAGACCGTCCCGTTCTGCGCATAGCCGGCGAGATCGGTAGTCAGCCAGTCGAGGCGGGTGGTTTCGGCGGCGAAGTTGACCGTCAGCGGCGTGCCCGCCGCTTCCAGGCCGGCCGTCGACCAGTTTTGGTAGTTGGTCGTGCCCCCGACGATGGTGTTGCCGTTGGTCGAGCCGCCATGGGCGACGAGGTTGCCGCCGACTTCCAGATTGGCGGTGCTCGAGGAAGCCCTCGTGCCCACCGAATAGGAACCCAGGGTCGCGTTTCCCTTTACCGCGACCCGTCCCTCGGTGTCGCTGCTGTGGACGTTCATGTCGCCGAGGACGAACAGGTTGTAGGCGCTGGCGGTGTCGGCCCGCGCGGCCAGGGGCGCGACGACGCACGCCCCGAGGACGGCGGCGGCCAGGATGGCGCTGAGGCGGCTACGCATACGGGGTCACGGCTCCAGGCGACCCGCGTGGATCGCCTAACAAAATCTACGGCCCAGCTATGCGCTTGGACGCGTGACTTCAAGCTTAAGGGCCGCGACAGGGCGTCGCTGTTGGGCGATGCCTACCGCGGACGCGCCAAATAGGCCGCACATTCCCCTGGCGGGCGAGTCGGAGCGGGCGAATGGGACGACTAATAGTTGCGGCGGAGCTGGATATCGACGCCGCTGGCGCGATGCGAGACGAACAGGCTGTTGCTCCAGCGGTGGAAGGCCAATACCGGCTGGCCGCCGGCCATCAACTGCATGCCGTCGCTGGTCGCCTGCCAGGTGGTCGGCGCGCTGGTCAGCGCGTCGCCACAGCTTGAGGCGGCCCTCACCGTGTGGCCCGCACCCAGCGTCAGGACGCAAAGGTCCTGCCCGCCGGACGACACGGTCCAAGCCCCGACGGCCTCCTTCGGCGTCAGGGGCACGCCGGCCTCGTTGTCTTCCGCAAGCGCGACGGCCAGGGAGGCGGTGGCGAACAGAACGGCGCCCGCAACGCAGGACGCGATGCTGAGAATTCTCATGGCTCACTCCAATCTCGCGGGACCAAACGCCGGCCGCCGGGATGGAGTTGCGAGGGGTCAGTGCAGGGTCGGGCCGTCCGCCGGCGGCTTGGGGGTCCGGCCCTTGCGGCGCGAGAGTATGTTCAGTCCCTCCACGACGCCTGAGAAGGCCATGGCGGCGTAGATATAGCCCTTGGGCACATGCACGCCGAAGGCCTCGGCGATCAGGGTCGCGCCGATCAGCAGCAGGAACCCCAGCGCCAGCATCACCACGCTCGGATTGCTATGGATGAATCGGGCCAGCGGGCCGGCGGCCACCAGCATCAGCCCGACGGCGATGATCACCGCGGCCATCATGATCGGCAGATGCTCAGTCATGCCGACCGCCGTCAGGATGGAGTCGATCGAGAACACCACATCGAGCGCCAGGATCTGCACGATCGCCGCGCCGAAGCTCAGCGCGACGCGGCCCTTCTTGTCGAGTAGGTCGGCGGTCTCGGTCGGATCGACAGTGTGGTGGATCTCGCTGGTGGCCTTCCAGACCAGGAACAGGCCGCCGGCCAGCAGGATCAAGTCGCGCCAGGAGAAGCTGAGGTCGACCATGGGGTGGCCATCGGCCAGGGACGGGACCGCGAACGGCAGCACGACGACCGGCCGGGTCAGGCTGACGATGAGGGCGATGCCCGACAGCAGCACCAGCCGCAGCGCCAGGGCCAGGCCGATGCCAATGCGTCGCGCCCGTCCGCGGCTCTGTTCCGGGAGCTTGTTGGAGAGGATCGCCACGAACACCAGGTTGTCGACGCCAAGGACGACTTCCATGACCACCAGCGTCAGCAGGGCGATCCAGGCTTCCGGACTGCCCGCCAGCGCGGCGAGTCCGGCCCAAGCGTGACCCATGCAATGTCCCTTCCGGCCGGCTTCTTGAGGGACTTCTAGAGCATTGTCCGGCGCGGGCTAGAGAGCGTCGGATTCGGCTATTTGCCCGATTTGCGGGCGATCCCGGCGTCATGGCGCCCGTGTCGCAAACTTGTGACCGGGCCACCGCCCGATTTCGCCCCAGACGCGAAGACCATATGCTGCGGCGCGAGCTCTTGTTTCATTTCGTTACAGCTACGTGATTGAAGAATAGATTTGATCTGTATGTGCAATCCAAAGAAGGTAGAGTCGATTTCTTCAGATACTTGAACGTCCCAAAGACGGGAATGATGGGATTGATATCTTCGAGGTCCCCGATTGATTTTCAATTTTTTCTTGTCAACTCTCGAAATTCGCAACTATTCAGCCAATTCCCATTTGCGCGGTCGAGATAGTCGCTCCGCGGCGATCGGTCCCACGAATCTAAACCCTCTTTTCACTTAAACGCAGATAGGGTTATCTTTTCCGCAGTTCGCGTCGGGGAGTTTCACAAACATGCTTAAGCGGACGAGAACCCTGCTGGGTTCCCTCGCCGTCGCGGCGGTTTTGAGCCTCGCGCCCACCGCAGGTGGAGCGCTGGCCGAAACCTACTGGCAATGCGTCCCCTTCGCGCGCCTGGTCTCCGGTATCCAGATCTTCGGCGACGCCTACACCTGGTGGCAGCAGGCCATCGGCAAGTACGAAGAGGGCTTCCAGCCGAAGGCCGGCGCGGTGCTCTGCTTCAAGCCGACGGAGCGGATGCGCCTGGGCCACGTGGCCGTGGTCTCAGAGGTGCTTACCGACCGCATCGTCCAGATCACCCACGCCAACTGGTCGCCGATCGAGGGCTCACGCGGCAAGGTCGAGAAGGATGTGACTCTGGTCGACGTCTCGCCCGAGGGCAACTGGAGCCAGGTGAAGGTCTGGTACGACCCCAGCCGTGACCTGGGCGGTTCGACCTACCAGACCTATGGCTTCATCTACCAGGACGCCACGGCCAAGATCTTGGCGTCGACGGGCGTCTCCAACGCCGAGAACACCGCCATCGCCATGGCCCAGTCCGCCGCCAGCCACATGGCCTCGGCCGTGCGTCCGGGCGCCGGACCGCTGCAGATGTTGAGCGAGGCGGCCGACTCTACCGACCGCATCGCGGCCCTGATCGCCAAGGCGACCCGCGGCGACGCTCCGAACAACTAGACAGGATTCCCGTCGAATTGACGGACCCCGGGGGCGCTCCACTAGAGCGCCTTCGGTGGCTTTGCATGCTCAAACTCTTCCACCGCGACGCTGCTGGCTCAGAGGCCGTATCGCGCTGCAGGGATTTCAGATGCGCCTCGCATTCGTGGTCGGCGGCGATTTCCGGGGCCAGCGCCGCGAAGCTGAACAGGCGGGCCAAACTCACCAGGCTGTTGCGGCCAGTCCCTGACCGAGTACGCCGGGTGCCAATCCAGCCACGTCGCCTTCCTGCTGGATCCGGCCCTGGGCCTGATCAACATCGAACAGAACGGCATCATCAAGTTCTTCTCGGTGGCCGCCGTGATCCTCATGCCGCCGACCCTGGTGGCCTCGGTCTACGGGATGAACTTCCACCATATGCCGGAGCTGGAGCTGGCCTACGGCTATCCCATGGCGCTCGGCCTGATGGCGATATCGGCGATCCTGCCGGTGCTATGGTTCAGGCGTCGCGGCTGGTTCTGAAATAACCCGGTCTTCGAGCCGTCCGGCGCAACTGTTCTTTAAGCGGCCAGGGCGCAGGATTCGGCCCGTAAAGGTCATCCATGCCGTCCCAAGCCCAGCCCCACCATCTGGCCCTCGACGCCCAGGCGTTGCGCGAGGCCGTCGAAGCGCACCAGCGCTATCTGGCCGGCCGCTCGGGCGGACGTCGGCTGAGCCTGACCTATGCCGACCTTTCCAACTGCACGCTTGAAGGCCTCGATCTGCGCGAGGCCGACTTCGCGGGCGCCAATTTCCATGGCGCGACGCTCGCCCGGGCCAACCTGACCCGCGGCATCCTGTTCGGCGCCGACCTGCGCGAAGCCGACCTGCGGCGCGCCAACCTCAGCCGCGCCGATCTGCGCGGCGCCTGTCTGCGCGGGGCGAACCTGGCGGGCGCCGAGCTGCCCGGCTGCGACCTGCGCGAGGGCCGCATCGCGCTGCAGGACAAGCTCGACGGCTTCCGCATCCTCCGCCACGAGCACCGCCCGGGCGAGCTGAACTACGCGATCCTGTCCGGCGCCAACCTGGCCGGCGCCCAGATGACCGGTGCGGTCGCTATGTCCAGCGACTTCACCGACGCCAACCTCTCCGGCGCCCAGATGGCCGGAGCCAAGCTGACCCGGGCCGTGCTGGACGGCGCGGACCTGACCGGGGCAGACCTCTCCGGGGCGGACCTGTCTGGCGCTTCGATGAAACGTGCCGTGCTCTCCGGCGCCAACCTCAGTCACACCATCCTCGACGATGTCGACATGAGCGACGTGCTGCGGGCGCCGCCGCCCGTGGTGATGGTCGACCAGCGGCCCCTGGACAGGGTGCTGGCCGAGCACGAGGCCTATTGCGACTCAAGCGGCGCCCGCGGCTCGGTGATTGAGATGAGCGGCGTCGACTTCCGACCGATGAGGAGCCTGAAGGATCGCCGGCTGACCGCGCTCGTGGCGCGCAACGGCATCTTCTTCGGCCTCGACCTTCAGGGCGCCCAGCTGCAGGGCGCGGACCTGTCGGGTAGCGACCTGCGCGGCTGCGACCTGCGCGACACCGACCTGCGCGGCGCCAAGCTGGCCGGCACCTCCTTCACACGCGCCGACATGCGCGGCGCCAAGCTTGGACCCCTGACCATCGGCGACGGCCGGTTCGTGCGCACCGATTTCACCCGCGCCATCCTGCGCGGCGCCGACCTGCGCGGGGCCCATGCCCATCGGGCGCGCTTCCTGGAAGCCGATATGAGCGGGGCGAACATGGCCGGCTGCGACCTGACGGACGCCGAGCTGGAAGTCTAGACGACCCTCAGAGGTTCTCGATCTCCCACCCGAGGTCTTCGCAGATCCAGTTGGCCAGGATCGTGCGGTGGCAGCCACCTGCGTCGGCCTCGTAGCAGAGCAGGGCGACCTTCTTCTCGCGCGCGAATTCCGTGGCCTTGGCCAGCTCCAACTGGGCGCCCGGCTCGACCATATGGGCGTGGAAGATTTCGTGCATCTCGGCGACGTGGCCCTTGCGCGCCGCGTCGCGGCCGGGTTTTGGCGTGCCGAGCTGGCGCAGGTGCACATAGCCAATGCCGGCTTCGTTCAGGCTGGCGCTGAGCAGGGTCTTGGAGAAGCCGGCCCGCCGCGAGGCGGCCACGGCGCGCACATCGATCACCAGGTCGACGCCGGCGGCCTTCAGCTTGCCGATGACCACGGCCTGAGTTTCGCTCTCATATCCGATGGTGGCGAGCTTCATGGCTTCTCCTCGGCGCGACCCCGGCTATATGGGAGCCTAGTCTGGGGGGCGCGATGAGTTCCAGCCTTGAAGAACCGCGTCAGCGGATGATGCCGCTGCCGGGGCGCGGCGGGGCGATGGCGGTTCTGGAGTTTGGGCCGACCGACCGCCCGGTCGACATCGTCTTCTCCCACGCCAACGGCTTCAACGGCCGCACCTATCGCACGGTCCTGGCGCCGCTGGCGTCCGACTTGCGGATCCTGGCGCTGGACCTGCGCGGCCACGGCGCCAGCACCCTTCCGACGACGATCGAGGGCCGCCAGGGCTGGCTGGAGTTCCGCGACGATCTCCTGGCCCTGCTGGCGGCGGCCTGCGAAGCGCCGGTGGTGCTGGCGGGCCATTCCATGGGCGGGACCTCCAGTCTGCTGGCCGCGGCCGCCGAGCCGGGCCGGGCGCGCGCTCTGGCCCTGTTCGACCCCGTGATCTTTCCGGCCGAGGCGCAAGGGGCGGGGACGGCGGAATCGCCATTGGTGGCCGGGGCGCTGCGCCGGCGCGCGACCTTCCCGAGCCGCCAGGCCGCGCTGGAGGCCTATCGTGGGCGCGGCGCGTTCAGGACCTGGAGCGAGGACCAGCTCGCCGACTATGTGGAAGCCGGCTTCCGCGACACGCCGGATGGCGAGGTGACACTGACCTGCACGCCGGAATGGGAAGCGTCCAACTTCCGCACCCACAACTACGATCCCTGGGCGGCGTTTGCCGAGAGCCGCTGCCCGTTCCGCGTGCTCCGCGCCGAGGAGGGGTCCACATTCCGCCTGGAGGGCCGTGAAGCCCAGCTTGCGGCGCTCGCTGGCCGCGGCGCCATCGAGACCGTGCCAGGCACGACCCACTTCCTCCCGCTGGAGCGCCCAGACCTTGTCCGGGCCACGCTCCTCGCCTGCATGGCGCCCTAGAGGGTCAGGCCGGGCACGATGCGGGCGTTGGCGTCGGCCAGGGCCTCGTCGGTGAGGGTGATGATCTTGCGGGTCTGAAGGTCGAAGGAGACGGCGATCGCCTCGGCGACACCCCAGGCCTTGCCGCTCGCGGGATCCAGCAGCCAATGGGTCAGCTTGCGGAAGCGCGCATCGCCGCCGGACGCGCCGGAGCGGAGCTCCACCCGGTCGCCGGCTTTCGGCCAGTCCAGATGGATCAGCCGGTACTCCAGCGCAGCGCCTCCGGCGCGCGCGCCCGCCGCATCGGCGCCGGGTCGGCGGCCCTCGAAAAGATGCGGGATACCGTCGGAGATGCGCGCCATCATCAGTTCGGTGCGCATGCGCCCGAATATGTCACAGTCGGCCGCGCTGACCGCGCCGAGCGCCGTGCGTGGCAGGTTGAGCTCGTCGGCCCGCGCCAGGCTGGCGCGGCTCTCGACCGGACCCAAGCCGATGCTGCGCGCGGCGGCCTCCGGCGGGATCTCGACCGCCAGGGCCTCAGCGCGCGCCAGCACCCGCGCGGGCCAGGGGAATGGGCGGGCGTCGCTGGCGGTGACGTGCGCCACCACGGTCTGAAAGCTGGCGGCCAGCTCGCCGCTGCGGTGACGCAGCAGCAGCAGCAGCCGCGCCTCGCTCTCGCCGATCTCGACCACGCCGCCGCTCATCGTCAGCGGCGCGCCGGGCCGGGCTTCGCGCAGGAAGCGAATGTGCTGCTCGCGCACGATCAGGGTGGCGCGCGCGTCGGCGGCGAAAGCGCCGGCCATGCCGAGCTCGGCCGCGAGCCCGCTGAGCCCCTCCATGGCCTTGGCCACGTAGAAGCCGACGTTCAGATGGCCCATGGCGTCGCATTCCCACACGGCGACGCTGCCCCGCCAGATCTCAACCGCTTCGCCCAATGAACCCCTCCCCGACGCCACGCCACGCCCCCCAGCTTAGGGGCGCCCGCGCGCGCTGTAACCTCGGCCGCCTCGCCTCCGAATAGGAATTCGTGTCAGATGGGACGGCTCGTCACACGGGCTTTGGACGAGGAACCCTCGCGAACATGGCCGATCCGCAGAAGGTCCTGGTCTACCGGCACGCCGCGGTGACCCGGATCACCCACTGGATCAATGTCCTGGCGCTCACCCTGCTCCTGATGAGCGGACTCAACATCTTCGGCGCCCACCCGGCGCTCTACTGGGGCCAGAAATCGACCTTCGCCCGCCCGTGGGTTTCCATCGGCGCCGAGCAGCATGGCGCCAAGATGGAAGGCGTCACCTGGATCGGCCGGACGAAGTTCAGGACGACCGGCGTCCTGGGTTATTCTGGCAAGCCGGGCGCTGAGGAACAGGTGGCCTTCCCGTCCTGGGCGACGGTGCCCAGCGAGCGTGACTTGGCAGACAGCCGCCACTGGCACTTCTTCTTCGCCTGGCTCTTCGTGCTGAATGGGCTGGTCTACTGGCTGGTTGGCCTGGGGCGCGGCCATATCGTCAAGGACCTGGTCCCCAACCAGCACGACGTAGCGCCGAAGAACATCTGGCATGAGATCGTCGCTCACGCACAACTCAAGTTCCCCAAGGGCGAGGAAGCCCGCCACTACAACGTCCTGCAGAAGGGCGCATACCTGGCCGTGATCCTGGTCCTTCTGCCGCTGATGGTGCTGACGGGGCTCTGCATGTCGCCGGGCTTCGACGCTGGCGCGCCGTGGCTGGTGGATGTCTTCGGCGGCCGGCAGTCGGCGCGAACCATCCACTTCCTGACCGCGTTCGCGATCATCGGCTTCGTCCTGCTGCACCTGTTCATGGTGGTGGCGTCGGGGACCTGGAACAATGTCCGCTCGATGATCACCGGCCGCTACGCCATCGCGCCCGAAAAGACAGGAGAGGCGGCATGAGCCTGACCGCCAATCGCCGCGGCTGGCTGCAGGCAGCGCTGGCCTCGGCCGGCGCCCTGGTGCTCGGGGCCTGCGACAAGATCACCAGCAGCCCCAGGGGCGCCGCCGTCCTGCAGAGCGCCGAGGGCCTGACGCGCCGGGTGCAGCGTCTGGTCGTCAACCGCACGGCGCTAGCGCGGGAGTTCACGCCGGCTGACATCTCGCCCGACTTCCGGCCCAACGGCTCCATAGACCCGCAGGACGCCGACTACCTGGCGCTGAAGGCAAAGGCCTTCGCCGACTATCGCCTGGTGGTCGACGGGCTGGTCGAGCGGCCCCTGTCGCTCAGCCTGGCGGACCTGCGGACGCTGCCCACCCGCAGCCAGATCACCCGCCACGACTGCGTGGAGGGCTGGTCGTCGATCGCCAAATGGACGGGACCGCTGCTGGGCCCGTTGCTCGACCGGGCGGGGCTGAAGCCGACCGCCCGCTACATCGTCTTCCATTGCGGCGACACGCTGGAGGAGACGCTGGATGGCACGGGCGTCTACTACGAGAGCATCGACCTGATCGACGCCTACCATCCGCAGACCATCCTGGCCTACGCCATGAACGACCAGCCGTTGCCGGTGGCGCATGGCGCGCCCCTGCGCCTGCGGGTCGAGCGCCAGCTCGGCTACAAGCAGGCCAAGTACATCATGCGGCTCGAGGCGGTGGAGGACTATCGCCACCTCGGTCGCGGCAATGGCGGCTTCTGGGAAGACCGCGGGTACGAGTGGTACGCGGGGATTTGAGCGCGGCTCAGTAGGGGTTCTGGGCCACCACGGCGGCTTCCTTGGCGCAGGCCGCGGGATCGGGCGCCGGGCCGGCCTTGCGGGCCGCGGAGACTTCCGAGCGGGCGATCTCCAGGTCCTTGCGGAATTCCGCGTCGCCGTGCAGCCCGGCGACCACGATCGAGGCGTTCATCCGCCCGGCCTCGACCGCGCTCAGGTTGTGAACCCCGCAGACAAGGCGGCCCTCGCCGAAGGCCCGGGCCCGGCTGAGGATCTCGGTCGCCCGGTCAGGCGCGAGCTCCGCCAGGATCAGGCCCACCGTCCAGCCCCAGGTGTTGTGGCCGGAGGGATAATCCGGGCTCTTGGCCAGGGCCTCGCTCTGCTCGATGCAGGTCTCGCCCTTGTCGATCAGGAACGGCCGCTGCCGCTTGTAGATGTCCTTGGGGTGATCGGTGGCGCGGCTGACGTCGCGGCCCACGCGAAGGATCATCGCCGAGGTCTTGGGTGCGTTGGCCGACGTGATTTCGACGCCGACCGCGCAACTCAGGTCCTTCAGGATGGCGGCCTGGTTGACGTCATTCTGGGCGAGCGACCAGCGTGGCGTGTCCTTAAGGGCCCGGGTCGCCTTGTAGACCGCCCGGTCCGCCTCATAGCGCGGCGTGCCGGCGACCGGCGCGGGCGGCAGGATCTTGTAGGTGTCGGGGCCGCTATCGCCGAGATAGCCCCGGGCGGTCGGGGTGGCCATAGGGGGCGCAGCCGGGTCCGCGCCCATCGTCAGCACCGCTGCGGCCGCCGCTGCGCCCGCCATCGCCAATTTCCACGCCATTCCGCTCTCCCCAGCTGCTGCGCCCGGTGTTGCAGAGCCGCGCGGCGGATTCAACCGCTCAGAGAGGCGATTTCCCGAGGGACGTGCGCACGATATTAAAAAACTTGACGCACAAATTGAGAAACTGAATATTGACCGCATGAGCGATATGAAAACCCAAGACTGGCAGGCGCTGAGCGAACTGACCCGCGGGCGGCCCATCGTCGTCGAACGGGTGCGCCTGATCGCACAGAGCGTGGCAATTGAGGGCGCCTTCGAGCTGCCGCGCCTGGCGCAGCTGGCGGCCGAGGACCAGGTCTTCGTCGCCGCCTTCGTGCGCAGCCACGGCTCGATCAAGGAGATGGAACAGGTATTCGGCGTCTCCTACCCGACCATCAAGGCGCGATTGAACCGGATCGCCGCCAGCCTGGAGTTCGTCGAAATCGCCCCAGATCCCGCCCCAGATCCCGCGCCGGATCCCGGTCGGGCTCAGGTGCTGAAGCGTCTGGCCCGCGGTGAGATCACCGCCGACCAGGCCGTCGCTGAACTGGAGGGCCGCTGATGTTCGAATCCCCCCGCGCCGTGCGTCATTTCGGCCTGGCGGCCCTGGAAGCCCGCGAGCGGCGGGCAAGCCCGATCGTTGTCCGCGAGACTGCGCCGGTCACCCCAACTGATGCGCCCGCGAACCCACCAGGCCGCGTTGTTGTCCGTCTGTGGATCCCGAGTACGCCGATCTTCATGCTGCTCGCGCCCTTCGCCCTGCTCTTGATCCCACTGCTCTACCTCGCCCCGCCGCTGCGCCGCTTCAACTGCGCCGCCGCGGTCTTCATTCTCGGCGACGCCCTGCTTGCGCTCGGCGGCACGGTCGTCGACGTCGACACGCCCGAAGCGCTGGTGCGCATCCGGCTCTTCTAAGGAGACCTCCCATGAACGACGACCGCCGCGCGATCCTGCAGATGCTGGCCGAGGGCAAGATCACCGCCGATGAGGCCGAACGCCTGATCTCCGCCATGGAGCGGACCGGCCCGACGGCGCGCCCGTTGGACGGTCCGTCCGCGGGCCACAACAAGCCGCCGCCGAAATACCTGCGCGTGTCGGTGGACGCCGACGTCCACGGCGACGCCACCAAGGTCAATATCCGGGTGCCCATGGCGCTGCTGAGGGCCGGCGTGCGGCTGACCAGCATCATTCCGCCCGAGGCGCGCGACCAGGTGAACGCCGAGCTCGCCAAGAACGGCGTGCCCTTCGACATCGGCCAGCTCAAGCCGGAGAATCTCGATGAGCTGATCAGTCATCTGGACGACCTGACGGTGGACGTGGACTCCGCCGACGCCAAGGTCCGGGTCTTCTGCGAATGAGCCAAGACCGTTGAGGCGTGCTGCCCCGCCTTCTGCGGCGGCGGCGCCATCCACGGCTCCTGATCCACCTCCGGCCCTGGAGAGCGGGAAACCATGACCATGAAGCCATCCGCCTGGACCGGCATACTGCCCGTCGATGACTCCGCACTGTACGTCAGCGACAGCGGCGGATCGGGCTGTCCCGTGGTCTATCTCAATGGGGCCTATGCCGATCAATCGCACTGGCGGGGCGTTATCGCCGAACTCGGCGCCGACTACCGCCATCTCACCTACGACATGCGCGCCCGCGGCAAGTCGAAGCGCTCAACGGACTATTCGTTCGAGACGGCCATCCGGGATCTGGATGCCGTTCTGAAGGCGAGGGGTGTGGACCGGCCGCTGCTCGTGGGCTGGTCCTATGGGGGGATACTGGCGTGGCACTGGGCCGACCGGAATCCGGATCGCATTCTGGGGGTCGTGACCGTGGACGCTTTTCCGGCCGGCTTAACCGGAGAGGCCGGCCGGGAGCGGATTCGAAAGCTGTTCGGCCAGATGCGGCCGCTGATGCCGTTGGCGCGCGCGTTGCGCCTGACCGCGCAGATGACCACCGACCAGCATATCGACGTCAACATCGACGCCAACGAGATCGGCGACGCCAGCGGGCCGCTGCTCGAGCGCCTGACTTGCCCGGTGCGGTTCGTCCTGGCCACGGGTGACAGCCTCGGGACCAAGGGCGGGGAGATGGACCAGGGGCGGACCGTGCTCGAACCGATACTCGCCCGTAATCCCAACGTCAGGGTCAGCGCGAAGGTCGCCAGCAACCACACCGGCATTCTGCGCAAGGATTACCGAGCCGTCGCCGACGCGGTCCGCGAACTCGCCGCCACCTAAGCCTTCGTTTCCCGCGAAAGGGGGAAGGAAGATCGACCTACTTCCCGAACAGCTTGTTCCAGCGCCGCTTGGTGCGGGTCTTCCAGGACCCGCGGTGCCAGGCGTCCGAGGCGATAAGCGGGACCACCGTGGTGGCCTCGGCGAACACCATCTGTTCCCAGGTTACGTCGACCTTGCCCCACGAGCAGGCTTCCTTGAGCGTCGAGGACGAGCAGGCGCCGTCGCGCACGTCGGCGACGGTGATCTGCACGGCGTACTTGTGCATCTCAACGTCCTCGTGGCCGAGGATCTCGGCGCAGACAACGGTGTCCTGGGCGAAGTTCTTCGGCACGCCGCCGCCGACCATGAACAGGCCCGTCGAACCGGCGGCGATCTTGACGTCGGTGAGCTCGCGGAAGTCGGCCACCGCGTCGATGGTGAGGTACGGCTGCTTAGCCTTCATCCGCTCCACCTGGTGCTTCACCAGGCCAAAACCGGCGGATGAGTCGACGAAGGCCGGGCAGAACACCGGCACGCCTTCTTCGTAAGCCGTCTGGACAAGGCTGCCGGGTTTCTTGGCGTTGCCGGCGGCCAGCCACTTGCCCATCTCCCAGATGAACTCGCGGCTCGAATAGGGGCGCGGCTCCAGCATCTCGCACAGGGCGTAGATCGTGCCGTCGCAGTTCTGCAGCTCTTCCTCGTCGATGTAGGTGTCGTA